>JBBKVQ010000032.1:0-5193 GCA_037968515.1 Bradymonadaceae bacterium | reverse complement strand
GCTCGCATGTGATTGAATAATCGCAGGAATCGCATGCAGGCCATAGGGCCTGCGCACCAAGCGCCCTGCGAATCAAGTTCAATTGCACTCGTCAAAGGTGGAGTACATGTTGGCTACACACGCGATAGGCTCGGCGCATGGACAATCCGCGCGTGGGGGATCGCAAAGCTGAATGTTCATTTTGACGACACATTGCTGGTTTTCGCAGGTCACCGAAGTGTTTTCAGGGATGTACGGTCGAAGTGCCTGACAATCCTGTGCAGACGCACACGAAGTCGGCTCGTCGATTTTGGCGTTGCAGTTATCGTCGCGGCCGTTACACGCCTCGCCCGCGCCTGGATTGCGGGTTTTATCGTTGTCGTCGCAGTCTTCACCGCACAGACCCTGACCTTCGCAAAGCGGGCAATTCTGGCGCTCTTCGAGGCTGCCGACGCCGTAACCGTCGTTGTCATTATCGATACAATAATTATCGCTAATCCTGAGTTCATAACAATAGTTGTCGGCGCGGCACTCATAGCCCTCTAGACAGTCGGCATCGCTGGCGCACTGAAATATCCCGGCGTCCGGGTCTTTGGCGGTGAGGTCCACCGAGCAACCAGCCCCAAAACCAATAATTAAGCCGATGCCAGAGACCGCAATAAGTTGAGACAAGCGCATGTTTACCCACCGGGCTGTGAAGAGTGTTGTTGCGGACCGTGTTTGACTATAGCGATGGGCCAAGCCATTGGTCAAATCAGTCAGGGCCGACACGATTACCCAAGAAACAGAAATGCCGGGCAAGCCCGGCATTCCAAAATCTACATCAGGCAGCAGCCTAACCTTAGATGCATTCTGATGGGTCTGGGACCGCTGAATACATGCTGGCTTCGCACGCGATTGGATTTGCGTTGCAGGGACAAGGGTCGGCGCCATTAAAGCAGAGCTGCGTGTTCATTTTGACCACGCACCTCATGTTTTCGCAGGTCACCGAGGTGTTTGCAGGGATATAGGGGCTGAGTGACTGACAGTCCTGTGCAGAAGCACACGTGGTCGGCTCGTCGATCTCTTCGTTGCAGTTGTCGTCGCGGCCATTACAAGCCTCGCCTGCACCAGGGCTAATCGTCTTGTCGTCGTCGTTGCAGTCTTCACCACAAAGTCCCTGACCTTCGCAAAGCGGGCATTTCTGGCGTTCTTCGAGGCTGCCGATGCCGTAGCCGTCTTTGTCGTCATCGATACATTTAGATTCAGGTTCGATGCCGAGTTTATAACAATGGTTGTCCGTGCGGCATTCATAGCCATCCAGACAGTCATCGGCGGTGGCGCATTGAAACACGCCGTCCGGATCGTCAGCGGTGAGGTCCACCGTGCAACCAGCCCAAAGGCCAGCAACAAGGCTCACACTAGCGACCACAATTAGATGAGTGAAACGCATGTCTGTCCTCAAAACGTGAATCCGGCACCAACGCCGGCACCAGCTTCGGTAATCACCGGGCTGATATGGAAATCATTAATCGCTCGTCCCTGATCAGCGGCGACATCAGAGCCGCCCTGAATCAGGAAGAACACCACGCTAGTGACAGTCAAAGCTGCGGTCAAACCGTAGAAAACGTTGGCTGTGGTGGCGCTGCTCTCGGCATCGCGGATCATTTCTTGAGCTTTCCGCTGGGTGAACGGGTATCTGCCGTCGGCCAGTTTGGCGCCTTCAAAATCATCGACTTGAGACGAGGCATCCATTCCAAAGTAAATTCCAGCGCCCAGGCAAGCGACCGCAAGGCCGGCTGCGCCGTAAGCGACAATACTCTGGACCATGCTCGAGTCTTCTTTGCCAACGTATTGCTGCTTGCCCGAACCGTCACGGATATCGAGCACGTTCTTCATCGAAGGCACGACCGCATCCACTAGGTCAGAGGTTCCGCTCCTTCCTTTCTGCGAGTCCGACCGGATGAAAAGCCGGTCATGAACTTCGAAGTAGTCGGTATCGAGTTGCAGAGAACCGTCTGCGCCCGTTTTGACACGGGTCAAGATGATACGATCGACTTGCGCCTCGTCACCCACAGAACCCAAACAGAGTGAATTGGTCACGCATTCGGAGATCTCTCGGTTTTGAAGGCCCGGAAGAACTGTTTCAGGCCCAACGACGATGATCGAGGGAACTGACTTTGCAAATTCAAGCATTTTTGCCTGAATTTCACTCCGTCGGTCCGGATCGTTGTTGTCGCTAGGGATAGAGACGATCGCAACCTGAGGAAGTTTTTCCTCGGGTTTCGCGTCTTCCTGAGAAAGGTCGTCTGAAGTGAACTCAAGACCGCCGTCGTCATCGTCGTCGTTGGACTTCGATTTCGTTTCGGTTTTGGTAGCGGTATCATCTTCACCAAACTCAAATCCTTGCGCAAAGGCAGGATTCGGGACCGTCAGCAATAAGGCCATCAGGCAGCAGATGAAGCTTCCAGATGGCGTACTGGCCTTGCTCATGTGGCTTCGCTCGTTCGAGTTGGGATGTTTATTCGGACGTATGTCACGACGTCAGGAATTACCACACACCTATAAGGGGCGCAACTTTGCAGGTCCCGGCAGTGGAAAACGCGACCGTTAGCCTATACACTGCGCTGGTATATCAACTGATTAAAGGTGAACCCACGTGACTTCCAGAAATATCCTCATTGCCATCGCCTTGGGTCTCTGCGCCTGCAGTGACGACGCCAGCCAGTCAGCGACCAATAATACTCCGGGGAATAACAAGACCAATAACGCGGGCACCAATGGTCAAAATGGCGTGGATTCCGACGGCGATGGTGTGTCGGATATCGACGAAGCGGCGCTTGGCACCGACCCAAATAACCCAGATTCGGACGGTGACGGACTGACCGACGGCGAAGAACGAGATCTGGGCACCAACCCACTTGTGGCCGATACCGACGGCGATGGGTTACTTGACGGCTCCGAAGTCACCTCGGGCAGTAATCCCAACGAATCTGACGTTCCCTGCGGGTTTGAACGTTATTCGGCAAGTCTCGAAGAAAAGCCCGTCGACATCATCTTTGTGATCGATAACTCAGGCTCGATGAGCGACGAAGCACGCTCGGTGGGCGATAATATCAATGCCAGCTTCGCGGATATTATTCGCAACAGCGGTCTGGATTTTCGCGTGATCATGGTGACGTCTCACGGCGACTGGAACGACGAAGATGTTTGCGTGTCTCAACCGCTCTCGGGCGGCTCGTGCAGCCCGCCACCAAACCAGCCGGTAAATACGGCCAACTTCTTTCACTACGATTTGCAGATCGGCAGCCACGACTCGTTGCAGGCGCTGATTCGAGCTTATAACACCCCGGACAAGAACGGCTTTGCGCCGACAGGCTATCAAGAGTGGCTTCGGGAGGACGCGTTTAAGGTCATCGTCGAAATCACAGACGATGATCCGACCGGACGTTTCCCGGATAATTCGAACGTGACCGCGGTCAACTTCGAGACACAGCTGTTTGCGCTCGGTAATCAGTTTGGCACCGCCGGCAAACGAAATTATATCTTCCACAGCATCATCGGACTTGATGATAATGGCGCCAACGCTTGGCTTCCTACGGATCCAATCGTGAATTCGAAGTGCCCAACTGGCGTCGACCCGGCCCCCGAATATCAGAAATTGTCGATCGCGACCGGGGGCCTTCGGTTCCCCGTTTGTTCGTTCGATTCCTATGACGTGGTGTTTACAGAAATCGCGCAGGGTGTGATCGAACAATCCAAAATCGGCTGCGAGATCTCTTTACCCGACGCGCCGGCAGGCCAGCAGATCCTGACCGATGGCATCGCGCTTGAGTGGAAGGCGACACCGGCCTCGGCGACCGAGCTTGTCACGAAGACACCCGCTAACCTTTGCGGCGATCGCGGATTCTACGTCGAAGGCACTACGATTAAGCTATGTCCTCTGCTTTGCGACGAAGTCGCCGTATCGACTGAAGGTGTCCTGAACGTGCTCGCCGCGTGCGGTGTGCCCACCGAGGTCTGTGAGCCGACGTCTACCTTCGAGCGCGATTGCGGCGACGGCATCGACGATGACTGCGATGGCTTCATCGATCGCCTCGACCTTGAGTGCCTCCAGTAGGGTCAAGGAATACGTTTGTTGAGCCGCCATGTTGTATGGCGGTGAGGTGACCCATGAAAGACCGACCATCCATAACCCTTCTAATCGTTGCGTTTCTTGCCAGCGTGCTGACAGCATTTGTGCCGTTTGGGCACTGGCTGCTGTACCCATTCGATCTGTTCGGGACCTTCGTTCACGAGGCGTGTCATGCGCTGGCGGCCGTGGTCACTGGCGGTCGCGTCGAAGGGATGCATGTGTCCTGGGACACGAGCGGCCTAACGAAGACCTGGGGTGGCTGGAACGTAGCGATCAGTACAGCTGGTTATCTGGGTTCGGTCATCGTCGGGGCGGTCTTGTTGTTGACCGCCCGGCGCTCAAGTCGTGCCTCGGCCACCTTGGTGGTGGTTGGCGCGGTGACAGTGCTCGCGACGCTGGCTTTTGCCGGCTACGGCAGCAAATGGATCGCCATGATCGGTGCGGGCCTTGGAAGCACGCTGATCGCTTACGGTGTCCAACGGCGTAATGCCTCAACGAGCGGGTCTGCGGGGCTTGCCGCGGGTGGGATAGTGCTGCTGGCAACGGTCGTTTATATCTCGGTCACAGGCGGACTGCTGACCTGGGCCGTGGGCGCAGGCGTTGGCTTGTTGACGATCGGCGTCGGCGCCTTTGCTGGCAAAGGTTTTGCCCACACCTACTTGATGTTCCTCGCTGCACACACGACTCTGGACAGCCTGCGCGGATTGAAGACACTCTTTTCAATCACCGTGGGCTCAAATCAGCACTCCGATGCGTTCAACATGGCGCAGCACACCGGTCTGCCCGCGACGTTCTGGTCGCTCCTCTGGGCCGGGCTTGGCCTATGGGTTGTTGCTGGAGCCCTCTGGCTCTTCGCCCGTGATTCCCGCGAACTCGCAGAATAGAAATCTTTTGGTGCGGGGATGAACTTCGATGCATCCTATGTTGCATAGGTAGGGCTGTTTCCTTGTGGCGTGGCCTACAAGGACCTACACTCGATAGTCTGAGCCGAACTTACTGATACAGGCCGTTAACATGAAATTCTTTAGGGACCACGGTCGGTACGTCGTGGCGACCATTGCTCTCGCGATCGCATTTGTTCTAAGCGTCCAGTTTAGTGA
>JBBKVQ010000031.1:0-20749 GCA_037968515.1 Bradymonadaceae bacterium | reverse complement strand
AAATCTAGCGGACCGCGATGTTAAGGAGCCGATTGATGGCCATCAAGATCAAAAAGAAATCCCCCGACTCTCCGTCCGATATTGAAGACGGCGAAGAGCTCGAATCCCAAGAATACGGCTCGCCTGAATTGGTGGACGACCACGAAGATATTAACGTGGTGATTCCCGATTACGCCCAACGTAAGGCTAACGCGCTCGATGATCCCAAAAAGATCGTCGGAATCGCCGTTGTGGCCGTTGTTGGCATTCTGGCAGTCTACTACGGAATTCAATTCCTAGAGGGACAGAAGGTCGAAAATTCGACGCAACTCAACGACGCCTTCAGTGCGCAGTGGAAATACACCGAAGATGGTCCAGAAGTTAAGGCGTTGTCTCAACGTGAAACTCCGATCAAATTCGACACGTTTCCTGATGCCAACACCAAGGCCGAGGCTGTTTTGGCTGCGTCGAGCGCTGCTGTCCCAAAAGTTAGCGGCGAGTTGATCGAGCCAGCAAAACTCATGGAAGCTGGCGCATCGCTTGAGCTTCAGAAGTACGACGACGCAATCCGTCTCTACACTGAAGTTTTGGCGACATCGAAAGATACCTATGCTTTGGTGCCCGCGCGACAGGGTCTGTCGGACGCTTATGCAGCCAAAAAAGAGTGGGATAAAGCCATCGAGCAAGTTGATGCCATCGCCACACTTAATCCTGAGCTCGCCAAATCGATGAAATTCCGAAAGGGACTTCTTTTGGAGAGCGCAGGGAAGGGCGCAGAGGCGAAGGTGCTTTATCACGAGATCGTCGAGAACGATCCGGAGTCCCCTTTCAAGTCCGAGATTGAACGTCGATTGGCTACCCTCTGATGCGCTGGGCACTTCTCACAGCACTGGTTGTCGCTGGATGTGCCTCGTCGGGCCCGGCGTCCAAAGCATTCGACACTACTCCCGAGGCTCCAACGCCTGAGTTCGTAGTCGAATGGGACGCACAAGTGGATCAGATCGAGTTCTTTGGAACCAAACCTGCACAACTTGCGGCCCCGGGGCATTTGACGCTTTCCGACGAGTTAGCCGTTGGAAATTCTCACGGCGATGTCTTCAAGTACCAAGCAGCGAACGGAAACGAACTTTGGCGTGCGAAGGTCGACGGAGCTGTGTCCACCAAACCCACCGCCGGAGCAGGCAACCTGTTTGTCGGTACGACCCGTGGTGAGTTTGTCGCCTTTGATATGCACTCGGGAGCCCGAGTCTGGGACATGCGCTTGGGAAATGCCGTGGATTCTCCGGCGACCGAAGCCAATGGCCGTGTTTTTGTCGTCGACGCCGCTGACACGCTTTATTGTGTAGATGCGATGACAGGCGAGGAACTATGGCGCTACCAAGCTCCAACTCCTGAATACTTCACTGTACAAGGCTCGCCCCGACCAGTGGTCCAGGACGGCGAAGTTTTTGTCGGCGCCTCCGATGGAGTGCTTCGGGCTTTTGTAGAGGAAACTGGCGAACTGATTTGGTCGGTTGATCTTCGAGCTGGCGCGCAACAATTCACTGACATCGATCGCGAGGTCGTCATTGAGCGCGACGTGGTTTACGCCGCTTCGTTTTCGGGCGGGCTGTTTGCGGTTGACCGCATGTCGGGCGAAATCCTGTGGCGACACGCTGCGGTTTCGGTTCAAGACTTCGCCGTATATGAAGGCATGGTCTACGCGACCTCGGCAACCGGCCGGGCATTCGCCGTCATGGCAGATAATGGCAAACCAGCCTGGGGCTTTAAGTTCCAGTCGATGGTTCCGACAAGCCTGACCGTCTACGGCCCCTATCTGATCATCCCTACCGACGGTCCACTCTATGTGCTCGACCGCCGCACCGGATTCCCGCTTCGCAAGATGCTGGGAATGAGCGGAATCACAGCTGACGTCGAGTTTGGGGCAAATCGCGCCTATCTACTCTCAGACCGTGGTCGCGTCATGTCCTTTAAATTGGGCTGGTAGGCCTTTCGTTTGACATTAAGCACGTTGGGGTCTAAAAACCCGGCTCCGCATGTTGCGGACACACGCTTCGCCCCCGGTCTATATGGCCACGCTCCTCTGTTATTCACGAGCGTAGAGGGGTTTTGAAGGAGGCAAAATGAAAGGTCTTATCGGAAAGAAAGTTGGAATGACTCAGTTCTTCGATCCACTCGGAAACCGCATTGTGGTTACTGTTGTGCACGTCGAAGGCAACGTAGTTGTCCAGAAGAAGAGCGAAGCCGGCATCGACGGTTACGCTGCAGTGAAACTTGGCTACGGCTCGGTTCACAAAAGTGAAAAAGAAGGTACAGAGCCACGTTGGCGCCTGAGCCGTCCAGAAGTTGGCGTTTTTGCGAAGGCTGGCATTGCTGAGCCGCGCAAGCATGTTTTCGAAATTCGTATGCAAGAAAAAGATCTTGCGAACTACGAAATCGGTCAGGAATTGACTCCTGAGTACTTCTCGATCGGCGAATGGGTTGATGCCACTGGCACCACGAAAGGTCGCGGATTCACCGGTGTTATGAAACGTCACAACTTTGCCGGCGGTAAAGCCAGCCACGGTGTGCACGAATTCTACCGCCACGGTGGTTCGATCGGTTGTTCGGCGTACCCAGCTCGCGTGTTCAAGGGCAAGAAGATGGCCGGTCAGTACGGTAATGAACGGGTCACCATTCAGAACCTGTCGATCGTGGGCGTTCTTCCCGAAGACGGATGTGTTTTGGTCAAGGGAGCGATTCCTGGACCAAACGGTGGAGTTGTTTTGCTTCGCTCAGCGACGAAGAAAACTCACAACTAAACCCCTCCTTCTCTCGTCTCAAAGGCCACCTTCAAGGTGGCCTTTCTTTTGTCCGCGCGCTAACTTGATCACTGTATTTTCAGCGGGATCGCGATAATGGCGTCAGAGAAGCTGCGCAAATATCTAGCGTACTATCAGAAGGTTCTTCGGGAAGACCCCGAGAACATCGAGGCTCGGCTGCGCCTCGCTGCAATTTTTCGCGAGATGGGCCGGAAGAATCACGCGGTGGAGGAATACTCGACGGCGTCAAAGCTGCTGGCACGAGTAGGCCTCCCTCTCGAAGCCATCGCGGCCTGTAAGGCGGTGCTTGAGCTCGACCACACCCAGACCGAGACCCAGTTTTTCCTTGCACGATTATACGCTCAGGTCCCGGCGTCCGGCGCCAGAATCGCCCAGCCGCTAGCCGGACCCAGCCCTCTGCAACCTGCCGTCAGCGTAAGCGTACCGAGATCGATGCAGGATTTTGAAAGCGTCGAACTGGACAGCGCTGTCTCGATGATCGACCTCATTCAGCCCAAGAAGGAGTTAGGCGCGGACACAAAAACTGTCGATGTGCTGGAAACCGTATGGAATAAACATACCGAGCCCACACGGCAAACTCCCGTCGAAGCTGTTTTGGGCGTCCGAGATTCGCTCGAGGAACCGACCGATTCAATGGACTTTGACGTTCAAGAGATCACAGGCGTCCTCGGCGATCGCGACATGACGATGGAAATCGAGCCCATTCATCGCGACCCCGAACTGTACGCCACGGTTGACCTCTTGCCCGACGATATTTTGGAGTCCTTTGATGCGCCACGGGAGCGGCATGACACGATACAATCGTCTGCTGAACCCTCTGAGCTGACCAAAACCGCCGAACAGACTGAGACGATTCGCCTGGGCGTTTTTGATATGGCGAGTCTAGAACTCGGTGATGAAGACTTCGATGTTCCCGAACTCGAAGACGTAGAAATGAGCGACACCGATGAGGGGTTTCAGCCGGTCAAAACAGCCGTGGTGAACGTCTCGCGTCAGGGTTTGCCGGAGATTCCGCTTTTTTCAAAGCTCTCGCAACGCGCCTTCATGGGAATCCTGCAGGCGATCGAAATCCGTAGATTCCGCGCGGGCGACACGATTTTGTCGCCCGACGATTCACGCCGTAGCCTCTACGTAATCGTTCGCGGGCGTACTCGGATTTGGCGAACAGTCGAAACCCGAGAAGTCGACCTAGCCGAGATGGGGGAAGGCGAGTTTTTCGGCGAGTTTAGATTGCTGACTGGGCGTGACGGAATGGCGACCGTTTCGGCAAAGACTGACGTGGAAGTTTTCGAGCTTACCGAGGCCGACATCGTCGCGATTGGTGAGGCCAGTCCAGAGGTTTGGGACGTTTTGTGGGAAATTTATTTCAAACGAATGCTCAACAATTTGCTCGCAAGCCAACCAATGTTTCGGCAACTTTCAGCGGCCGATCGAGCCGGGTTAGCGGCTGCCTTCGTGCAAGTCGAGGTGATTCAGGGCGAATACCTCCTCAAGGCAGGGGATCCCTGTTCTCATCTCTACTTAGTGATGGCTGGCGAAGTCATAGCCGAGAAAGACCTTGGTGGCCTGGTTCAGAATCTTGCAGAAATGCGCGAGGGTGAGTTTTTCGGTGTTGCTTCGACATTGGCGGAGGAACCTTATCCTGCGAATGTACGGGCAATACGAGATACTGTTCTTTTTGCTCTCCCTTCCGAATTTTTTCGAAAAGTCGTCGACGAACACGTCGAGGTCGCGCGTGCGGTGCACCGCGAGATGCGCAAGCGCCGAGCGCTAAACAGCCAGTTTTCAAGTGGTGTGACAGACTACGCTGAGTTGGGAATCTCCAAAGAACCCGACTAGCCGGCCTTCTTCTTTGTTTTCTCAGCCGTCTTGATGCCCGAATAGAACATCACGGCGCCGTACATCTCATGATGAATGGCTTCGATACCCGTGTTGTTGAGTTCTTCGACCAGAAATCTGCCCGACCTCAACATGGGATAGACCCCGTACTGCTCAAACTGGTCCAATGCCGCATCAGCGGTGGCTTCCTCGCCACGTATCAGAGCGGTTCCCGAGATAACTGAGCCTGGTTTAGCGACTCGAAGCCACTCGGCAATCGCTTTTTGCCGTTCCACAAAAGTGTGAAGTCCATTCACACTTTGTACGCCATCCACACTTCCATTTCGAAGAGGAAGACGGCTTAGGTCCGCCCGAATGAGCAGAAACGGAACCCCATGGTCCTGAAGGCGCGCTTTGGCTTTATGAAGCATCTTCCAAGACGAGTCCACACCGACCACTGCAATGTCGTGGTACGGCGCTAAGACCTTGTCGATGACAATCCCCGTGGCAATTGGCGCCTTAAGCAATACGCCACCGTTGGCTCGCCCAACGGCTCGATTCTCTTGATCGATGTACCGAAGAGGTGAGCAATGCCAAATCCCGACGCTCATCACCGGCGCCACGATATCGTACACTCCAGCAATCAAGTCGAAGAGTGTTTCTGTCCGATACTGGCCCGGCTGCACCGAACGCTGTTGCGGCATCATGTCGATGATTCCATCGACAATCGGAAAATGTGAATCGCACGAGGCGCACTGCAATTCAGGGCGTTTTCCTGCACCGATATTGAGCTCGTGCCCACCACATGTTGGGCAGGCCAGCAGTTCCAGAAAACGACGTGAGATCATGGTGCGGTACAGCGGCTGGAGAGGATTTCATTGAGTTCGGTTTTCCGGCGTTCGTCGACGGCACCACGCAATGACAGCAGTTGCCTTACCGCAGAGCAACGGTAAGGAGCGACTTGAACAACTTTATTCAAATACCTCGCAGCGGCCTCCGAATCGGGGCTACGCCGTTTCAGGTAATAATCCGCATACACTTGGTTAAGCTCTGGGTCATCGGAGTCACCATCGTCACGCCCAGTTTCCAGACTTGCGATGACGCGTGGATGGTCCCAGCCGTAACGAGCAGCGAAAGTTAGCGCCCACTCGGCGTACAACGTAGAGAATCGCGCACGTGCTCCAGTTTGAGCCTTGAAGTCCCTGAGTGCCTTCGGGAAATTTTCGAATGCATCATCATAGCGTTGTTGACGGCGACGGAGTTCGCCCAAATACAACCAACCCCAACCGCTCCAAGATGGATGAACCAATGTATCCAACAGCAGCGGGCCCGCCTCGTCATAACGACCGAGGCGCACGAGGGTCACACCAAAAAACACGGTCGCTTCACCGTCACCTTGCGGCATGGATTGAGCATTTTGAAGGTAGGCAGCAGCCTTGGCGTAGTCTCCGCGCTGAAAAGCCAAGCGACCCTCGAGCAGGTTCAGCTCGAACGTGGCGACGTCTTTGCCCAGCCAGCGGTTGATCTCACCTTGGGCAGCATCCACATCATGAGACTCCAACGCGATCCGGGCTCGTTCCAAACCAAATCGAATATCCTCAGGTCTCTGCTTTGCGCCGACATCGATGATTTCACGCGCCTCTTTATACTGTCCTTGAAGGCGACGGAGCCGAGCCATCAGAAGGGCACCTGTAGCAAATGTGGGATTGATCTTGCGACCTTCCAAGCACGCCTTTTCAGCGCCAGTTCCGTCTCGTTCTAGCAGATGAACTTCGCACAGCAAAAACTGAAGGCGCTCGTCGGTCTTGTCTGCTTTCACTGCAGCCTTGAGCGCGCTCACGGCCTCTTTTTCTTTGGCGGATCGAACGTCACGCGAGTCCGCTGCCTTCATCGCAGCGATCGCGTAGATCGCTTGGCCGAGCAGCGCGTTTTTCGAGCCCGGATATTCTTCGACCAATTTCTTGATGTCGTAACCGGCCTCTTCGCTCTTCAAATTTCCAGCCACATAAAGCATCGCTTGTTCGGCGGCCTGAGCTGTAGGGTCATGAGCTCGCGCGCTCTTAAATGCAGCCGCGGCCTCGGTAGGGCGCTGAAGGTCTGCGTAGCCCATTCCCATCCACCAGTCTCGCCCGGGCGTCCCAGGAGAAATCAACAAAAGGCGTTGAATTGCCGCCTCCACCTGAGAAATCCTCAACAAATATCTGGCTTCCAAGATCTGCAAGGCAGGGCTTTTTGCCCCAGCCTTGGCAGCTTTGTCTAAATAGTCTTTAACCTCATCAAAACGCGCCTCTCCTAGATAATACGCCAGAAGCGGTACATAGAGATCCCACCGGTTTGACAGTGACCGGAGTGCATCACGATACAGATCTTCAGCACGCTCACGGTCACCTGTGCGATCCATCACATCGGCGAGCGCAATGCTGGCACGAGCAGCATCCATCGCCGAGGAATCGTCGCGCACATCGCCGTCCAGCGCCTCCATAAGGATTTTTTGTGCTTCTTTGTTTTCAGCTTCGTTGTCACTCAGCAGGTGAGCCAATGCCACCCGCGCCCGCACGTGCGTCGGATTCGCAGCGATGATCGCTCGTAGACCTGGAATCGCCTTGCGCTCACCCCGAGCCGAGTCCACAAGAAGAGGTAAAAACGATTGCCGAGTGTTTGGAGTCTCGATTGCCCGCATGGCGGCGGCAGCTTTTGTGGCGCCGTCGACATCTTCAGCGGCCAAACGAGCAAGCACATCAGCGTCTTCGAGGTGAGGATTGCCAGGGAATTTATTGCGACCGTCCGACGAGAGTCTCAAAGCTTGGACCACGTCTCCGTTACGCAGTGCGTCCAGAACTTTGGCCGCTATCGTGGCCGGCTCCTGTGCTGGGGCCTGTGAAATGCGTGTTTTAACATCCGGCGTGAGATTCTCGCCAAACTCATAATCCAAAATCGCGGCCACATAGGCCTCATCAGCAGCAGCACTTTTTCGCAACTTCGGTCCGCGAGCGCCCGGCAGCGAAAACCCAAGAAACCCGGTGGACGTTGCAGCCTGATGCAATTCACCGAGCGCTTTGACATAGCCTTCGTAGGTGTCAGCGGCGCGGGCGATTTCCGCGGTTTCGATGTGCGATTCTGTATTTGAACTATCCGAAGCGCCCGATGCGCCGAGCGCTGCCACCAGTCCCAAAATCAAGACGGCCGCACCTATAACCACAAAAACCGTCCGATTTCGGACCGTCGGAGCCGAGTTAGTAGGGTGGTTAGATTGTGGAAGTGCTGACAACCTGCCGAATCCCTGCTGCGCTGCTGGAACGGGTTGGGGCGTCGAGAACAAATCCGGCGCGGCGGGAGGCGATGGCGCAGCCGCAGGCGTTGGCGCTGCTGCAGCGGCATGCACGGGCGACGCATCCTGACGATGGATGGACCTCTTCGACGAATACACCACTTCCGGCTCAGCCGACTGATCAGGCAACTTGAGCTCGCCCGGTCTAGCGACCGCCCATTCGTCGGCACCCGAAGATCTAATCTGCTGCGGCGCTTCATGATCCCGCCGCAACGAATCTTCGTCGAAAAATGGCTCGGCTGGCGAATCCCAGGAGGGCAGGTCGTCCATATCAGCTGGGGCCGACGGATACTCGAGGCCCGCCTCCACATGCACCGACGGGCTGGAAGTACTTGGGCTTTCGGGGCCAAAATCATCGTGTTGCGGCAATTCGGGAAGTTGAATCGCGGCCGTCTGGTCACTTGGCGACAGCAGTCCTTCCGACATCACAATACCGACAGTGTGATCCTCCGGAGACGCATAGTCGTGATGGGGGTTGTAGATTGGCTCCGCCGGAGCGTTAGTTGGCAACCCCATTTGAGACAGCAATTCTTCAAACGCGCCATCGGCTCGCCCGTCGGGCACGACTTGCAGCATCGACTCGTCGTTTGCGATCCCGGTGGTCTGGTAGGCGTCCAAGGCCGCGTAGCCCCCTTCCGAGATTCGAGGCAGTGGCCGACGTTCTTTTTCTTCTTCGGAAGGCCGTCCGAGCAAGGTCTTTCGAGCGGGAGGGCCCACGACGGCAGGTTTAATCTGGGGCCCTAGTGCAGCATCGACGACCGTCGTCGAGTCCGTCTGGTCATCCGTATTAAAACATGCCGCTTCGGTTCTGGAAATTCGGGCATCCGAAGCACCCAATGCCTGCGCGCGGTCAATCATTTTTCGGGCACGGTCGCGTTCACCCACGCTCGCTAAAATCTCGGCAAGTAAAAGCAGGCCATCAACGTTCGTTGAGTCTTCTTTGACGACGCTCACCGCCTCGGTGAGACCCTCGCGAGAACGGCCCATGCGATGCAGCAGACGGCCCAGTTCCAATTTCAGCGGAATAGCGTTTTCGCGTGCCCGACTGCGGCGCAAAAGGTCGAGCGCGAGATCTTGCGCACCGGTACTTCCCCATTCTCGAGAACGGGCAAGGACACTGTCGAGCGACTGGGGCAAGGTGGCCACAAGTCGCTGAATTTCTGCGTAGGGGTCGAGTGACATCGTCCCAAGCCGGAGCAGGCGTAAAGGCTGGTAAGCTAGCACAAGGCCGGCGGCGGGGTAAAGCCATTCTGCAGCCTGAAAAGCATCGAAAATTTGACGATGACCCAGTCCGTCCTACCCTTGCCGAAGGCACGGCTGCCGATTTGTCCACGGAGGACGCCATGAAATCGAGATCACTCCTAATACTTGCCGCGTTCTGCGCTTCCTGCGCCGACGACGTTTCGCCACTCGGGCAAGGGGAAATCGCCCTGACATGGCAGATAAGCCCTCGCGGATGCGCTGACGCAAACATCACCAACGTCATCGTTGGGATTCGCGGACCGGAAACCCGCACCGAGATATTTGAGTGCGAAAAGCATGAGGCTCAAGTCTATGATTTGACGGCAGGTACCTATTCGATTTCGATTGAAGGCATCGACGAGGCCGGAGTCGCCCGATTCACTTCGCCGGATTCACGCATCACAGTGCACCCAGAACTCACGACTCCAAACCCACACACTCGCCTGGTCGCAAAGCCTTCGGAAGCCGTCGTTTCCTGGCGTTTTGAAGACGGCCGTGTCTGCGGCGCACATGGCCTCAATCGCTTGAATATCTCGGCGTTCGACAAGTTCGATTATCAGGTCGCAACGATCGATGCGGACTGCAACGACGCCAAGGAAGCTCTTTCAGACGTTTTTGCAGGCACCTACCTCATCCAAGTGACCGGTGTCGGCGATGACGGAGTGTGGACCGGCGACAACACGATCAGTTTGCAGCGTGGTGAATCGGCGGAACTCGAGGTCGTTCTTAGACCGGCACTTTAATTGGCAGGAATGTCTCGTGTCTCGTCGTGGTTGGCGAAAGCTGTTATAGCCATCCGGCCAATTCGAGGAGGTACTCATGTCCAGACAATCGACCTTTCGTGACGCTCTCACATTTGACGATGTTTTGTTGGTGCCGCACGCAAGTGCCGTGTTGCCTCATGAAGTCGACCTCCGGTCGCAACTCACCACCGATATTTTCCTCAATATTCCTTTGCTTTCTTCCGCAATGGATTCGGTCACGGAATCGGCCACTGCGATCACGATGGCCCGCGAAGGCGGGATCGGCGTAATCCACAAAAACATGACCATCGAATTGCAGGCTCGCGAAGTCTTAGCGGTCAAAAAGGCTGAAACCGGCATCATCCTCGATCCCATCACGGTCAGTCCGACACAGACGCTGGCAGAAGCCCTCGCACTGATGGAAAAACACCACATCAGCGGACTCCCTGTCATCGAAGGGGAGCGAGCAGTAGGTATTCTGACGAACCGCGATGTGCGATTCGCCCAAGACCTGTCCGCACCGGTTTCCACGTTGATGACGCAACGCCTCATCACCGCTGCGGAAGACGTCGAGCCCGAAGAAGCGAAACGATTGATGCACGAAAACCGCATCGAAAAGCTGATCATTTTGGACGAGCAGGGAAAGTTGCGAGGGTTGTTGACGATCAAAGACATCGTCAAACGTGAACGGCACCCTAACTCGGCGAAAGATTCACACGAACGACTGCTTGCCGCTGCGGCGATTGGCGTGGGGAAGGATAGTATCGAGCGCGCCGACGCACTTGTGGGCGCCGGTTTGGATGTTTTGGTTATCGACACAGCTCATGGCCACTCGGCGGGCGTGTTGGCCTCGGTGCGAACCATACGTACTCGTTTTCCTGACCTTCAAATCATCGCTGGAAACGTCGCCACAAAGGCGGGCTATCTGGCGCTGGCAGACGCCGGAGCAAACGCAGTGAAGATCGGCATCGGGCCGGGTAGCATATGCACCACTCGAATCGTTGCGGGCGTTGGAGTACCGCAGCTTACGGCCATTTTAGATTGCGCGGCAGAGGCCAATAAGCGGGGAATCCCGATCATCGCGGACGGCGGGATCAAATTCTCGGGAGATGTTGTGAAGGCGCTCGCAGCCGGCGCGCATACCGTGATGATAGGCAGCCTGTTTGCCGGGACCGATGAAGCGCCAGGCGAGACCGTGTTTTATCAAGGACGTGCCTACAAAATGTACCGTGGAATGGGATCTCTGGGCGCGATGCGCGCGGGGTCGTCAGATCGGTATTTTCAAGACGGAAGCGCAACCGAGAAACTGGTCCCAGAGGGCATCGAAGGTCGGGTCGCCTACCGAGGGCCGTTGTCGGCCAACGTGTTCCAGCTCATGGGCGGCTTGCGCAGTGGCATGGGATATGTGGGCGCTGCGAACATCGAAGATTTGCGCACCTCCAGTGAATTCGTGAAAATTTCGTCAGCAGGACTGCGTGAAAGCCACGTGCACGACGTGATCGTCACGCAAGAAGCCCCCAACTACAAGACGGTGTAAATCCATGTCCGAGCTATCTGCCGGCATTCTTATCCTCGATTACGGCTCTCAATACACTTTGCTCATTGCTCGCCGCATCCGAGAAATGGGCGTCTACAGTGAAGTGTGGCCCTGTAACGACGCGCGTGTCGCGGACCTCAAATCGGGTGACGCAAAGGGACTGGTCCTCAGTGGAGGTCCGGCGAGCGTCAACGTAGAAGGTGCGCCCAAGCTTGATGGCGGGGTGCTCGAAGTCGGCATGCCGATCCTTGGCGTCTGTTATGGGATGCAGGCCATTTCCCATGCACTTGGCGGGCGGGTGGAAGCAGCCGCAATCCGGGAATATGGAAGGGCCGAGATCACCGTTTCGCAGGCCGTCGGAGTGTTTTCGGATTTTGAGGTTGGAGCCGCAACGACAGTTTGGATGAGCCACGGCGATTCAGTGACTCGGCCTCCCTCTGGCTTCGAGATTACCGCTGCGACGCATAATGGAGTGATTGCGGGCATCGCCAATACGGCTCGAAAGATCTTCGGCGTTCAATTCCATCCCGAGGTCTCTCACACGAGCCACGGGGCGCGCATGCTCGAAAACTTCGTATTTTCGGTGTGCTTGGCCGAGCCCAAATGGAATATGCACGAGTTTGTCGGGAGTTCAGTTGAATCCATTCAAACCCGCATGGGAGCCGATGGTCGAGTGATCTGCGGGCTGTCGGGCGGCGTTGATTCGTCGGTCGTCGCGGCGCTTCTGCACCGTGCGGTTCCAGACCGACTCACGTGCGTTTTGGTCGATAATGGCCTGTTACGGCACCGTGAAGTCGACATGGTTCGAAACATTTTCGAAGACCATTTTGGCGTCGATCTCATCGTGGCCGATGTCGCCGATGAGTTCCTGACCAAGCTTGCAGGCGTCACAGACCCCGAGAAAAAACGAAAGGTGATTGGTGAAACGTTCATTCGGGTGTTTGAGCGAATCGCCAACGATATCCCGAATGCGCGATTTTTGGCTCAAGGCACCCTGTATCCAGACGTGATCGAATCCATCAGTGTCCGCGGACCGTCCGCGACGATCAAGTCCCATCATAATGTGGGTGGGCTTCCTGAAGACTTGAATTTCGAGTTGATCGAACCGCTTCGCGAGCTCTTTAAAGACGAAGTTCGTGTCTTGGGTCGCGAGCTGGGGCTACCAAGTGAGATGGTTGACCGCCACCCATTCCCAGGCCCAGGACTCGCAGTCAGAATTCTAGGAGAGATTACACCTGCGCGAATTGCCGTGGTTCGTGCCGCCGATCATATATTCATTGAAGCGTTACGTGAGGAAAATCTCTACCACTCAGTCTGGCAGGCATTTGCAGTGTTATTGCCCGTCAAGACCGTCGGCGTCATGGGCGACGAAAGGACGTACGACGAAGTCATCGCATTGCGTGCCGTAACGAGTCAGGACGGCATGACCGCCGATCGCGCAGACCTTTCTATCGATTTTCTGGGACGAGTAGCCAACCGGATTATCAACGAGGTCCGCGGCGTCAATCGGGTCGTGTATGACGTGACTAGCAAACCCCCAGGAACGATCGAATGGGAGTGAGAGCTTTCATCATTCTGGTGCTCTTATGCATCAGCCCCGCGGTGTTTGCGCAGAAGACCGCCGTTCTTGTTACGGTCCGCGTTGCAGACGACCCCGAGGCCATCGATTATTGGTGGCGCGACAATCAACCGCTGTTGACGCCGGAAATTGCAGCGTTGCATGACGCGCTGTCCATGCACGGTATCAAGATCGTCGTCCCAGCAGACTTGTCTCGCGTTTCCCGCATTGTGCGTGAGCCGACGCTGTCCGACTTGAATGCGATGAACCTATCAAAAGTGATCGGAGCCGATCAGGCGCTCGTGGGCGACTTGGTTCGGTCAGATGCCGGGCAGTTCGGGCCGCTACAATTGTCTGAAACACAGTTCAACCTGAACGTGAGGATCCTTCGTTGGCCGAACGGGGTCATCGAAGCTAAGCCTCTGCCAATGCAGTCGGTATCGGTGTTTTCTTCGTCCGAGAACCGCAGAACTGCTGGAACCTTTTTGGGCGACGTAGTGTCCACGTGGTTGGTCCAACCCAATTTTTCAAGCGACGAAGTTGGGCTTCCCGTCGGCCCGGAACCTCGACTCATCATTCCTCGTAGTTTGGGGATGGCCCCCGTGGATGCCATTCGCAGCCGTTTGGCGGCGGGACCCGCCGCAAAGGTAGTGGTCGCGTGGGTGTCTGACTCTGTGGTGGCATTTGAGATGAATCCAAACAAGACGGACACACCCGAGACCATTCATGGCTGGGTTAACACCGCCCTCGCTACACCTTTTGTCGGCTTCAGTGCGCGCTTGGCCGCGCCCGCGGATGCCGACGGCTCACTTAGGCTGGAAGTTCAAGCCTTGGCATCCCCATGAACGAGGACCCGATGGAAAACCCGGAAAACCCACTTAAGAATGGACCCGGTCTAACTCCTGCTCAACTCTGGCACCACTACCACCGATATCCGTTCCTATTGGCCAAAGCGTGTCTGTTTGCGCTGGTGATCGGGGCCATGTTCTTCTTGATGCAGAGCGTGGAAAATGTGCTCTTCCCGCTCCTTGCAAGCCTGCTCATCGCCTATCTGCTGGACCCTGCCGTCGACTGGTTCGAAGAGCGAAAGGTTAGTCGGACCGTGGCGATTTCGATCTTTATGGCCGCCGGCCTGGTGATTTCTGCGCTCTTCTTTTTGGTGCTGTATCCCACGGTCACCCGCACCGCGACCACCATTGTCGAAAGGCTCCCACAGCTCGCTGAGGTTCTACAAACTCAGACTCTTCCATGGCTCCGTGAACGCGGCGTCGAAATCCCTCCGACGTTATCGCAGGCCTTCGATGAGTACGGCGCGACGCTCCAAGAGAACCTGCCAAGCCTCGTGCAGAAAGTCACAGGTTGGTTTGGTGGGATCCTGACAGGCGCAGGCAGCGTGGTGGCCAGCCTGTTGAATATCGTGATGATTCCCTTGTTCACGTTCTACTTCTTGCGAGATTTTGACCGGATGACAGCCGTTGTTCGTGAGTACATCCCCGCCAAAAAGAAGATCTTCCTGCTGGACCGTATTTCCAAGTCTGACGTGGTTATCGGCGCGTGGTTCCGCGGCCAGGTCGAAGTCGCTGGCATTCTTGCCGTGTTGTATTCGGTTGGCCTTGGTGGCTTATTCGGTTTTCTTGGCATCGGAGTTGTGACTGGCATCGCCATCGGCGTCCTCACCGGCATGCTAAACATCGTCCCTTATTTTGGCGTGTTGATTGGCATCATTTTGAGCACCCTTTTGGTGTTGATTGACTGGCACGGCTGGGCGGGCCCCATCGGTGTCGCCATCGTATTTTTGGTCGTCCAGACCCTTGAAGGTTATGTCATCACCCCAAAGATCGTGGGCGAGAAAGTGGGGCTATCACCGGTCACAGTGATCATCGTATTATTGTTGGGTGGCGAGCTCTTCGGCCTGACCGGCGTCTTGTTGGCCATTCCAATCGCTGGGGTCATCAGGGTGTTGTTACCCGACTTCTTGTCCATGTACTCGAATTCCCCGTTTTTTACCGGGAACCTTCGATACGATCTCGTCACGAACGAAGGGGCGATGATGGGATTAGTCGCAGAAGCTGAGCCCGTAATCGCCGACAGCGAAACATTACACGACGACGATCCCACGGCAGAAGCCAGTGCGCCTCTGCCAGAATCAGAGCAATCGACCGACAGTTCAGCGCCTGAAAATCAGAGTTCGAAACCGACAACCGATTGACATACACTTGCCCCACTGAAACCATTCACTCTTCCCCCGTCCGGGTTTGTCTCGATGTCCCAAGACGATCCTAAACAATCGCTCTCCGATAAAATTCGACGCATGCTTGCGCGCGAATTCGAATCGCTGCCGCCTGACGCGGTCGCGGGCGTTCTCGCTAGTTTGGCGTCCGAACTCGTGATGCTCTCGGAGGCTGGCCTCAGCAACATGTCCGAGGTCGAAAACCAAGACTGGAATCGTGCTTTGGCACCACTCCGAATTGGTATCGGGTCCGATAATGCAGTTGAAGTCGAGGCCACCGGCCCACGTGAGGTTCATGACATCATGAATCAACTCTTGAACGTGGGCGCAGTGATGCTTCAACTCGAAAAGCCACCAGCGCTCAACTCATCGATCACGGTTCGGTTCTCTTTTCCGCCGCATCATTTGAACATGGCCTGCACGGGGCGTGTGGTTCATTCATCGCCCAAAGGCACAGCCATAGAGCTCGGCCAGCTAGGGCGTGAGGATCGTGCAGCGATCGAGTCCGTCTGGCCTGACGCTCAGAATCGACTACCACCCGCAGAACCTCTGCCGCCCATCGATGTCGTGCCAAACGCAGGGCAACGCACCTCCCAGTCGGCAATGCCGCCGGTAAGGGTCGAGAATCAGTCGGTCCCGATTCCGGGAATCGGTCCAAAAACGCTGCAACGTTTCAAACGTCGAATTGATCTGACTGATCCCGACGTCAAGGTCATTTCGTCCACCCACCTTGGGTTGAAAGCCTTAGCGACCCGAGAGTTCTACGGCCCCGAACTGCCGGTCGTTCAACCCACGTCAGAAGCAGATCGAGTCGAAGAACTTGCCGACGACAGAATTGTTGATGTGCTGCTTCAACTCTCGCAGAGCGGCCACACCGGCATGGTTGAGGTTCGCGACGGCGAAACTGGAATCACGCGGCAAATTTTGATCGACGGCGGATTTGTTGTGGAGTTGTCTCGGCAACCACGCATGGCGGACGAAGAACTCGGCCTTATGCTTTTGCGTGCAGACCGCATCACCAAGCAACAGTTGGCCATGGCGGCCGCACACGCCGATGAACTTCAATGTTCACTTGAGCGCAGCTTACTCGACCTTGGCATCCTCGATCCTGACCGTATCCGTCATGCTATTGCTGGCCGCCTGACGTACCTGATCCGCGAAGTCATCAACTTCAGATCCGGCCAAGTGCAAGTCTTTGACGCCCACTCGTTGCCGACGGGCTTCCTGCCGCCGCCGCCACTTCGGGTGCACGTCGCCACCGAGCGCGTGATTTATCGGAAGTTTTTTGAGCATTTCAAACAGATCCCGCTCAAAGAGCGCGAATCACACATGGAAGGGTACCTTGACGCGTACCCTGAGATTCCCGCTGAAGAACGAGAACGAGTCGACAGCACCCTGACCGAGGGCAACCACCTCAACCTGATTGAGCGGGTCATCAGCGGCCGAAAACGCCTACGCGAAGTGTTCACCGAGAGCACGCTACCACACGCAGAAACGTACGCTGTGGTTCATACACTTCATCGCATGGGTCTGCTTCGTTTTGACCGTTCATTGCATCAAACAGTGGTTCGAGAACGGTTCCGTGAAAACGTAACCGTCAAATATCTCAGCGTTCATAAAGCGAGTTATTTTGAGGTCCTGAATGTGCATTGGTCCAGCTACGACGAGGTCGTGGTGAAAGCCTACGAAGAACTCAAAATCCAGTTTGATCCCGCTGCCGTTCCCGAACACCTTGAGTCCGAAGTCCACCAGCGGGTCTTAGAGATTCGAGATCGCGTCGAGTCCGCGTTTCAAGTGCTTTCTTCGCGTGAACCTCGCCATGCCTATCGAAAGAGAATCATGCCTGAGTATAAGCTGGCACACGCCATCCCGCTGTTCATGAAACAGTCGGAGCTCGCGGAAAAACGGCGAAACTGGCCCGAATCGTTGGACGCGATCCGTCGGGTTCTTGAGATCGATCCCGGGCAAAAGGACGCAAAATTTCGAATCCAGAGATTGGACGACATCATCAGTAATCGCCTGTCTCCCGACGCGTTGGACTCGAACTTCTAGATGAAAAACCTGATTTTACTGCTGGTCTTCGCGACTGCCGCATGCCGTGGTCCGGCTCCGGCTGTGGATCAGATCAAACCGTCCACCGAAGCGGCCATTCAGGCAGCTGTGCAGGCTGTCGAGGTCTCTCATCTGCTTGCGCCGCCTATCGACGCATTGCCGTCAGACGCCATTCGCGGACTCGCGATTCCGATGTATTCGGAGTTTCCTGGGCTTCGTTACGAAGACATGGTCAAACGGGCGACGACCCTTGGGGCGACACACATCAGCCTCGTGGTCACGTGGGACCAAAGAACCATCTTTGATAATCGAATCCAACCGACGCTGGGCCAATCACCTTCCGACGAGCGAGTCGCAGCAACGATCGATGCAGCTCATAAGCTGGGCCTGAAGGTCATGCTCTTCCCGATCATCCACGTCGTTCAACGCTCCGAGGGAGAGTGGCGCGGTAAAATGGCTCCCACCGACCTTGTGCGGTGGCAAAGCGAATATCGCAGGTTCATTCAACATTATGCGACTCTGGCCGAGTTGCATCAGGTCGAGATACTGAGCGTGGGAAGCGAGCTGTCGTCTCAAGAAGAACACGAGGTTTTTTGGCGAAGCGTCATTGCCGATGTGCGAGCTCAATTCGCAGGCAAGTTGGTATATTCGGCAAATTGGGACCACTACACCTACCCGGCATTCTGGGACGCAGTTGATTATATCGGCGTCAGTTCTTACTTCGAGGTCGCAAAGTCGCCCACGGAAGCCACGTTCTTGGTCACGGAGCGCTGGGCCGAGCAACGAGAGCGACTTCTGGAGTTCGCCCAGAAAAACGAACGCCCCCTGATTCTGACGGAAGTAGGCTATCCAGCGGTGACCACCGCAGCAGTTCACCCGTGGGACTACACGCCCAAGGGCGGGGCCGACCCAGAACAACAACTCGCGGCCTTCCGAAGTCTGGTGGATGGTTGGAGCCACGTCGCCGTCGGAGATTTTGCCGGAGTTTTTATCTGGCATGGCTGGGGATGGGGTGGACCGACGGACACGAGCTATAACGTGTTTTCGAAACCTTCCGAGACCGCTGTGCGTGCCTGGTTCGGTGGCTCGTCATCCCCGCGATAAACCAGGTAAAGCAGTGGGGGCAGGAGCACCAGATCGCCAATCACCGCGCCGAGAATCGTGATCGAAGTCAGCATTCCAAAATACCTGGTCGGTACAAAGTCGCTGAATAACAGAATCGCCAGTCCAACCAATAACATCGCGCTAGTCAAAAGAATCGCCCGTCCCGCGCCGTGATAGGTGCTGACGATCGAATCCGCGACTGAATTTCCATGAGATCGCTCCTCCTGGAAACGAGCCAGGAAATGGATGGTGTCGTCGACGGCCAGGCCCAATGAAATAGCGAATGTAATGATCGTGGTGGTGTTCAAATCGATGTCGCGCATGCCCATGTAGCCGAACGTGAGCAGCAACGGAATCGTGTTCGGTAAGACGCTGATCAGCCCCAGCTTTAGCGACCTGAACACGATGGTCATCATGCCAAAAATGATCACCATCGCGACCAGCAGACTGTAGAAGAGATCGCGAATGAACGAATCGAGCGAAAGTGAGGCAACGTACGCGTCGCCGGTCAACGCGTAGCGCACGCCCGATTCCGGCGGGAAAAGCTCCTCGAGGTGTTTGGTCAAATGTCGGCCCAAAACCATCTGAGCCTTGGCGCCATCGTCGGCCACCCGCAGCAATATCCGCGCATGGCGAAAATCCGTGGTCATGAATCGGCTCGGCCCCGACAACGAGTCGGGTGCGCCTGCAATGAGCAGCTGGATTTGCTCGATTTGGTCACGCGAATCAGGCAGGACCTCGCGTTGTGAAGGATCACCTAACAACGCAGCGCGGGCGGCCTGATGAAAGCCAACAAGGCTCTGGGTCGACAATACAACGGGCTGTTCTGATGCAAATTTCTCGAGCGATGCAATCTTTGAGAAACGCGCAGGATCCTTGAACGCATCAATATCATCGTGTTCTAGGCTGATCTCGACGGGTAGGATTCCCCCGAGCTTATCCTCAGCCAACGAAATGTTTTGATAGGTTGGATGATCTGTGTCGTAGACCTCGAGCAAAACCGTATCGATTTCGACTCGCCACGCAAATCCAGCGGCCACGACCGTGATAACCGCGGCGGCGGCGATGAAATACCAGGGGTGTGTGACCGCGCGTTGGCCCAGCGCCGTGAGCAAACGCTCCAGCATCGGCGGATTCGTCGGGTCTGATTTCGGCCGGTACACTGGTTTAAAGAAGCTCAAGGCAGCTGGCAGACAAAACAGCGTCACCACATAGGCAAAACACACCGACGCACCGGCCTGCCAGCCAAAGTCCTGAAGGATTTCTGTGTCGGCAGCAACCAGCGAGAAGAAGCCCACCGCGGTGGTCACGCTGGTCAGCAGGCACGCCGCTCCGGTGTGTTGAATCATCGCGCGGATCGAGTCCATTCGCTCTAAGCCCGAGTCCGTCTCTTCGGCGTCGCGGACCAGCATATGAATGGCGTCGGACACGCCAATAATGAACACCAAACTGGGCAATACGTTGTTGATAATGTTGATCGGTGAATGCGTCGCGACCAACATCCATGCGGCGCCCACACACGTCACGCCAACGACGGCTAGCGGTAGAAACACACCGGAGATTCTACGAAACATGAACGCAAGGATAAACATGTAGGCCAACGCTGTGCCCGGCACGAACGTAAGCTGTTGGTGCTTCAGGCTCTCGACAATCTCCTGACGCAGATATGGAATCCCCGTGAGCCGATAAGCAACGCCGTCAGGGGCGGGCAGGGCGCTGATATCTGCCTCGATCGCGTCGACAGCCTCTTTGATTTTGGTGACGTCTTGAATATCGTCATTCAACCAGACCATGATCACGGCCAATGTTCCGTCTTCGCTCACGGCCTGGCCGCGTAGCAGCGGTTCCAGCGCGGCCAGAGTGCGCAGTTTCTCGACCCCCTCGGCGCTCACGTCATCCAACCCAAGGATGGGTGTTGTGGTCATGACACCTTCGCTGCCGCTCCGCGGAATCTCGAGGGTGACCACAGACTCGGTGTTTTTCGTAAATGGCAGGGTGCGCAGTCGCACCGTCGTATCTCGCAACCAGGAAAGCGTTTCCGGGTTCCAGATGCTGGGGGCTTCGACGATAACAGTGAGCAGATTATCTTCCCTACCAAAGGTCTGGGCGAATCGCTCCCGCTGTGCCAATAAGTCCGATGAAGACCTGAAGAGCTGTTGCGGTGTAAAATCGAATTTCAGATCTGGGACTTGCGACAAGCCCACGAGCGAAAACAGAGTGACGAGTGCTAAGATAGACACGCGAAACTGAACGATCTTCTGCGATAAAAAGGCGTACATATATGCCACTTAAGGAAGTTCGCGATATTTGGCACGTTTAGATGAGCCGGACAAGGT
>JBBKVQ010000030.1:0-16633 GCA_037968515.1 Bradymonadaceae bacterium | reverse complement strand
GTTCAGCGGGATCTTCTGCTCGCAGTCGAACCTCAAAAAAGCCCTCGTGGTGATATTTTTCGAAAAAACCACCGGTAGCCAATTCAAGCGCCGCAACGTTAGCCACGATCGCGATCGTTGTGATGATCAGAAACTCTGCCCCGTGGTTCCGCACCGAAACTCGGTCACCCTGAACCCCAAGGATCACTTGTTCTCGCCACGGTCCTGGAAAGGTGAGGTCGCCCACCAAAATCGCCTGTAACGCTGCCGTCACGAGCACCACCATCATATTTGCAGTGATCGCCAACAGGTTCAGAACGACCGAAGTGCTCACGTTCAGAGCGTACCAAGCGCTCGCAAGACCGAGCGCCCAGGCGAGCGCAGTCGATAACATGACCGTGATGACTAGTGACCGCCTCGTTTTGGCGAATAGTCGAAAGAGCCCGAGGTCGGAAATATCGGTGGAGAATCGGAGCCGTGCCATGTGTTTCCCGTACGGGGGTCTAAAGTGTGACACTAACCAGAGGGCAATAGTTCCATCTAGTCGTCAAGGTCGTACGTTTCGTTTGGCAGTGCGCGTTCCGTCGCATTTTGATCGATGGGCATTCGATACTCTTCATTGATCCAACGCCCGAGGTCGACCATTTGACAGTGGTCAGAGCAGAACGGGAAATGCGCGTTGTCGGGCTTCAGCTCAATGGGCTGGCGACACACAGGACATTTAGGCAAACGTTTTTCTACCATCACAGCGCCTTGCGATGTGGCCCCTGTTTCCAGTTCTCGCTCATCAATGATGACATTGAGAGCTCTTGTGGGTGGGGTTCATTTGAGTTTTCGAGCCGGAGAACGCCACGAGGGCAAACTTCAGCGCACATACCACAACCCACACATGATGCTCGAACGAACGATTGGTTATTTTGTGCGTAGGCCCGAACGTCGATCCCCATCTCGCAATACTTGCTGCACATGCCGCACGAGATGCACATGTTTTCTTTGACGGTGATTCGGAACTTCCCGAACTTCTGGATCAAACCGAGGAACGCCGCCATGGGGCAGAAGTTTCGACACCACAAGCGCGTGCCGCCGATCGGATAGAGACCGACTCCGACCACTCCAGACAAGATGCTCGACACAAGTAGGCCATATGCCTTTTGCACCGTCTTGGCGCTCTCAGCGAATTCGGGATGTTTGGTACCGACTGCGTAGCTGATGACCACCATGGCAGTGGTTACGATCGAGAAGATCAAAATGATATGAATCGAGTATTTTTCGAATTTCCACGCCTTCTCCGATTTGTTCGAGAGGTGTCTCCACGGCTCGCCGAGCGTGTTTGCAAGTCCGCCGCAGCCGCATACCCACGAGCAATACCAGCGTTTCCCGAAGAAAAACGCCAGGATGGGCACCATCACCAATGACCCAAGCAACGAGTACATGATGAAGGGGATCGGCATGTAAAGAATGCTGGTTGGGTAGAAATAATCGATCTTCAGCGGCCAGAGATAACTAAAATAGTAACCAGGCTGATCCAGCGCCTTGAGCATGATCGGTATGGAAAACGCAAACGTCGTCTGCACAAACATCACGACGATCGTACGGATCACTTGGTACCGATTGTGGCGGTACTTGTAGAGCATCCAGCCGCCACCGCTCAAAATGGCGATCGTGTACAGCATTCCGTACAGCGTCCACTTGCCTTCAAATGGCTTTTTATCGAATCCCAGCAACTGAACGAGTGGCTGCAATTGGTCTGTAAAGTAGAGCAAGATGTAAAAGGTAAGGAACACGGCCGACAAGAACCAGGCAGTAATGCCGCGGTTTTTGACGTCGTGAAGAAACCAGCCGACCGGTCCACCGCTTTTCATAGTTCTATCTCCAGCTCTTCGAACGACTCGATTTTTGCGCGCCCAAATTCGACGTCAAACTGCGCGTCGCGCAGGTGTTTAAGCACAAACTCTAAAGATCGCCTTTCGTTGATCCAATTTTCCAAAATATTGTGATTCCACCGGGAACCCAACATGTTGAAGCCGATCACACATCCATCTTTGTGCACAATTCGTTGCGAAATCAGGCGAGTGCGGTGGCGCCTATATAGAGATGGTGTGCCCGCGGGCAGATTGACCACTTTCCCGACCGTTGTGTACTCGACGTCAAAGAACTTCGAAGCGTTGTAGAAAAGGGGACGTTTGTACGCAACTTCGTCTCCCAACATCGACAGCGCTGCGATGCGCCCGTGGAGCTTTGCCGAATACCAAATGGTTTCGGCAAACGTCTCGTCTTCCGTCACGATCTCGCAGCAATCGCCCGCCGCGTAAACTCCGGGGAGGTTCGTCTCGAAGGCGGTGTTGACCCGAATACTTCGGCCGGTCTCCACTGGAGTCGTCGCTTCTTTGAGCCAACCAAGTTCGGCTCCAACGCCGACACAGATGCCGAGCATCTGGCACGGCAGGTCGTTGCCTTTTGTTGTATGGATCGAGCGAACCCGACCGTCTTTGTCGACGTCGATGCGTTCGATCTCTTCTTCGAGTCGCAAATCCACGCCGTGTGACTTCATGTGTTCCGCGATCGCTTTGCCTTCTTCTTCCCCCAGCGCCATCGGCCAGTACCAAGGTTCACGCACTAGGAACGTGACCTTCACGCCATGGTGCAACAAACACTCGACGAGTTCGATTCCGATCAGGCCTCCACCGACCACCACCGCTTCCCGTGTGCTCGGGGTCAGCCGTTCACAGGAATCGAGGTCGTTCATGGAAACAAAATGCACGAGTCCGTCTTTGATGTCGTCCATACCCGGCCACGGGAACTTCCGCGGACTCGCCCCGGTGGCCAGGAGTAGGCGATCGAAGGCAATGACGGAGCCGTCGCCCAAGGTGATGGTTTTTGCGTTGGCGTCGATATCCTTCACGCGGTCTCGAACACGTTCGATTTTTTGTTCGTCGTAAGAAGACCTTTCGAACGGCTCGAGGTCCTTGCGTTGCATCAAATCCATGTAGGCGTACATCAATGCTGTGCGCGAAAAAAAGTAGTCCGTTTCATCGGAAATCACGATGATTCGGGCCTCTTCTGGGGCACGTCGTTGTCGAATGGTGAGGGCGGCTTCGATGCCTGCCACACCATTCCCGACGATTACGTAAGTGGTCATAAGCTCTTCAATTATAGGTTGCTTCCCATGATGCCCCTAGAAGTCGAAATGTTTCAATTTTCTTGGCGAAGAAAAGTTGTACATACTTGACACCCGTTGAAAACGGGGTACAAAGCCTACCTTCAGAAGCTAGTGGGGCACGTATGCGAAAATACTCCGTACGACTAGGTCCCGAAACGAAAATCGGAAATGAACCCGTCCTTGGACGGAAAAATATCCTCAAGGAGAAATCCATGAATCAAACGCTTAAACTGTTCCTCCTCGGCCTCTTGACCGCTGGCGTGATGACCGGCTGTGACAAGAAAGAAGAAGTTCCAACTGGCATGACGACAGTGCAAACTGCTGCTCAGACTGCTGCTCAAGTTGAACCAACTGTCACGGCTGCTCAGACTGCTGCTCAAACGGCTGCACAAACAGCTGCTCAGGCACCTGACAAAGAGCTTTTCATCAAGGCTGCATTCGAAGTCACTTGTGTTCGCGCTAAAGTCGCAGACACCGAGACTCAGAAAGCAATCTTGACTGAAGTGTTCGCACGTTACGGCTTCACTGAAGAGTCGTTCGGCCTCGCCGAAACTGCTCTTGCTGGTGAAACGACTGTCGATGAAGCCCTCAAATCGAAGATGGAATCTTGTACTCCAGAGCTCGCTGCCAAGCTTAAAGAAGCTGGCGCAGACGCAGCTGGAACAGCAGTAGCTGACCCGAAAGCAGTCAAGAAGCCTGCCAAGCCTGCAGTTGCACCTGGCAAGTACAAAGGCGCAGTCAGCGGTGGCGGTCTTGAAGACGCTGAGATCGAACTCACTGTCAAAGACGACATGACGATCTACGCTAAGTTCAACGGCAAGCGTGAAGGCAAGAAAGTCATCATCCCGCTGAAGGGCACGATCGCTAAGGACGGAGCTTTTGACCTCTCGGGAGACAAAGGACCGAACAAGCTTTCCGCTTCAGGCCGCATCAAAGGCGACACAGCTACCGGCAAGATCACCGGTACAATCAACGCCAAGGGCCTCAGCGTCACTTTCACCGCCAAGAGCTAATCTGGCGATGTGAATTAGAGAGCCGCCCAATGGGCGGCTTTTTTGTTTCTTGTGGGCGGCGAACCTGCAAAGTTGTCGGTCGCGAAATCGTGGTGTATCGTACGCAGCGATTGGCTTTACGACCGCATGTAAATTGAGTTTGCTTCGATGGAAGCGGGCGGTTGTTAATCCAATTATCGCGATGAGGAGCGTTGGATGAAATTTTGCACGACATGTGGCCGTAACTTTGCCGATGATATTGAGGCTTGTCCTCATGACAGCACACCGCTCTTTTATATGGGCGGTGAGCCGGGTCCCGTGGCCCAAGTCGATGCTGAAACTGACGACCCGGAATTCGCTGTTGACGCTGCTGGGGTGAACGCGGAACTCGATTCAGCGGAATCTCCAATACCGGCAGAAGATGAAGAGATAGGCACGGATTCGGATTCGGCTCATGATCTTGCGGCTTCTGATGAAGACGAAGATCTCGATGCCGCCGACGAAGACGCCGCAGCCGCCGAAACTCCTCTTAATCCAGACGAAAGCGACGAATTTGAACAAGACGAAGCGCCTTCGATGCAGATTCAAGGCTCGATTGCTTCTACGATCGCCGATTTGGGCGGACTCACCGAAGACCAACCAGCCCTCTCACTCGATCGTGATGTGGACATGGGTGGGGAAAAGAATCCAGACCTTCTGGCTCCGGTGAAACACCAAAAGAAGAGCGGGGGCGGCGGTAGCATGATCCCTCTCATCCTCGTTGCGGTGGCAATCGCTGCAGCTGGTTATTACTTCACGGTTATGAAGCCAGGTCAGGACGAAGCCTCGCGACTTCAGGTCGAACAAGAAGCAGCGCAGCAGAAAGCTGCCCAAGATAAAGCGGCTCAAGAGAAAATAACCGCGACCGCGACGGCGGCTCAAGTCCTCGAGAAGGTTGAAGCTGCGATCACGGATGTGGGAAATGCTGACGCCGGTGCTGATGCCGGCCAAACCGCAGGGCAGACTGCAGCCCAGGCCGCTGAACCGGTGGTAAAGAAGCCGGCGGTAGACAAGCCCGTGGTCCGTAAGCAACGGGAAAAAACCAAACCAGCTGACAAGCCCGTCGATAAACCAGCGGACAAGCCTGTCGAGAAGGTGGTGGATAAGCCTGTCGAAAAGCCAGCGGACAAGCCTGTCGAGAAGGCCGTTGAAAAACCTGCTGACAAACCCAAGGTCGAGGAAAAAGAACTCTCGCCAGAGGATCTTTTGAAGAAAGAACTTCAGAAGCTCAAGCAGGGCGAAGAGTAATTAGGTTTCCGTCGTAAGTCTTCCGGCCTGTGGTTTTCTAAATCCGGCCGCCAGCCAGTCTCGAGATACCAACATCTTTCGAACCCCAGAAGGCACCAGCGCCGTGTATAGGATGCGGTGCAGCGTGTGGGCGGTTCGACCCTCGAATGCCACGCCGCGATAATATATCGCGGCGTTGTTGTGTCCGAGCGACAAGATGTCCCCCTCATACACATACTCAAAACGTGACCATGATTGGCCCGTTAGGTCTGCCAGGACATTCTGAGCTGCAATGGCCGCTTGCTGTGTCGCGACCTGCGCCGACCACGGCCAGGGTCCTGACGCGGAGTCACCGATGGCATACACGTTCTGTTCGCCGTGGACCAACAGCCTTTCATCAACCTTGATTCGACCAAGGTGATCCAGCGGAAGGTCGGTCGATGTCGACCAGGTTGCCCCCCGAACTCCACCACACCAGATGACATTTCTGGACCGATAAAGGCCCCGATGGGTCATGACACCCTCGTCATCGATGTCCGTTACCTTGGTTTGAGTCACGATTTCGACTCCCATCCGCTCCAATTGCTTGCGACAGATCTCGGCCAGATCTGAGGGCATGTCGGCAAGCAAACGCCTTCGCCGGTCGAGGAGCACGAAACGCACCAGTGGCTCCAGCGTAGGATTCCGCGGCAGGTGGACTTCTCTTAGGTAATCGACGATCTCAGCCATCACCGTGACGCCGGTAGGGCCTGCTCCGACCACCACAAATGTTAACGCGTCGCGAGCCGTTGCTTCGTCAGACGAGCCGGCTAGCGCGACGCTGGCATCGATACGTGCCCTGATTATCTCTGCATCACTCGCCGATTTACAGGTCATCGCGTGTAAGGACCATTCCGGGTGGTCGCCCCAGGACACGAGCGACCCCGGGCTCAAGATGAGTGCATCGTAACCATGGTCGAGGTGCCCGTGGAGGATCCGTTGCCGAAGATCAATGCCTTCGATCCGGTCGATCTCCAGTGTGACGTGATCTCCGATGGCTTCACGCAGGGGCACACAGATGGATGACGCAGCAATGTCACCGGCAGAAGCGTTCGGAAGCAGAGGTGTGAACAGAAAATGGTCGTTTTCCGAAATGAGGGTCACCTGAACCCGCCGGCGGGGAGTTAACCCCTCGACCAGTGCATTTACGGCGGCCACGCCACCAAAGCCGCCGCCAAGAACCACTACATTTCGCATGTCAACACCGAGGGGGAAAAATCACGCTTGGATTTAACACGGGTCGCGCCAATGGACTACCAGTCGACCTAGAAAACCTCCGAAATAATTTGGACTTCCGCGAGGTCGTGGTTCAACATGTAGTGGGGTTGAAAAAAAACGACCCCCATATCTTGTGGAAGTGGCTTGACATGGATCTGGCTCCAGATATTCTAACGGTCCGCTTGGAGACGCCTACCTTTCGAACATCTTACGAGATGAAAGGCACCGGTTTCTCTACGTGGAGAAGCAAAATCAAACACAAACATTGGCGAGCGCGCACCTCCGTCCCTATCAGGATGTCAGGGCCGGCTAGATGCTGTGAACTAAGTCGTCTCACAGCGTAGGTCACGTCTGTTGGTGTCATGTTTGATGGAAAGTACTCAGTAGACCACCGCGGACTCGCTTGGATGCAGGTCCGGAAGGCTCCAATGAAGGAGCCAGCAAAAAGGAGTGACGATGACCACGACAGTTGATTCGAATGTAAGAGAAGATCTCAGCAGCACGTCCCGAGTCCGGAAATTTGAAGGCCTAGGACGTGGCCTGAAAGTGGACCGGTATTTCACCAAAGAGGGCGTGCATCCTTATGATTCGCTCAAGTGGGAGACACGCGACGCAATCATCGGCAACGGCAAGGGAGAGAACGTCTTCGAACAACTCGGAGTGGAGTTCCCTGTGACATGGTCACAAACCGCTACAAACGTCGTCACCTCGAAGTATTTCCGAGGCCAAATGGCATCGCCTGATCGCGAGTTTAGCCTTCGTCAGCTCATCGACCGCGTGGTCGATTCCATCACTGCGTGGGGATTGAAGGGAAACTATTTTGCGACTGCACTCGACGCTGAAGTCTTCAGCGATGAGCTCAAACACCTGGTAGTTTACCAGCAGCTTGCGTTCAACAGCCCCGTCTGGTTCAACGTAGGACTCGAGAAAAAACCACAAGCTTCAGCCTGTTTCATCAACGCTGTTGAAGACACGATGGATTCGATCCTTTCTTTGGCAAAAACCGAAGGCATGCTCTTCAAATGGGGCAGTGGCACCGGCTCGAATCTCTCGGTTATCCGGTCAAGCCGTGAACTCCTGGCCGGTGGCGGCACGGCCAGCGGGCCGGTGTCGTTCATGAAAGGCTATGACGCGTTTGCCGGTGTGATTAAGTCCGGTGGAAAGACACGTCGCGCAGCCAAGATGGTCATCCTGAATGTCGCTCATCCCGACATCATGGATTTTGTGCGCAGCAAGTCCCACGAAGAAAAGAAGGCTTGGGCCTTGATTGACGCTGGGTACGACGGTGGTTTCAACGTGCCAGGTGGTGCGTATGACTCCGTGTTTTTCCAAAACGCCAATCACTCGATCCGAGTCACCGACGACTTCATGAAGGCCGTCGAGACCAACGGCAAATGGGAGACCAAAGCCGTGCTCGATGGTCGCGTCATGGACACGTACGACGCTTGCGAAGTGATGAAGGAGATTTCGGATTGCGCATGGATTTGTGGCGACCCTGGAATGCAGTACGACACGATCATCAATGATTGGCATACGTGCCCAAATACCGCGCCGATCAACGCTTCCAATCCATGTTCTGAATACATGTTCTTGGACAACTCGGCCTGTAACCTCGCCAGCCTTAACCTTCGTACGTTTCAGGACGAAGCCGGCGATTTCATGACCGAACCGTTCCGCAAGGCGGTTCAGCTTGCGATCACAGCCCAAGAAATTCTGGTCGAAAATGCCGGTTATCCGACACCAGCGATCGAGAAGAACAGCCACGCATTCCGCCCATTGGGTCTAGGGTTTGCTAATCTTGGCGCACTCTTGATGTCGCGCGGACTTCCTTACGACTCGGCTGAAGGCCGTGCCATGGCGGGTGCGATCACGTCGTTGATGTGCGGGGAAGCCTATTACCAGTCGGCGAAGCTCTCGGAGCAAGTAGGACCGTTCACGGGCTACCCCATTAATGAAAAGCCGATGCTTCGCGTGATTCAAAAGCACCAAGCAGCCTCGACTGGTACTGCGGACGAGTGGCCAGAGCTTGCCTCCACTGATTTGTATTCGGCAGCCAATGCTTCTTGGGGGCGTGCATACGAACTCGGCAAGCGCGTTGGATTTCGAAACGCTCAGGTCACCGTGCTTGCGCCGACGGGCACCATTGGTTTCATGATGGATTGCGACACAACGGGCGTTGAGCCCGACATCGCGCTCATCAAATACAAGAAGCTTGTCGGTGGTGGTTTCTTCAAGATCATCAACCAGACCGTTCCAGAGGCTCTCGTGCGTCTTGGCTACACGGCTGAGCAGTGCGCGGAACTTGCAGAATTCCTGTCGGTCAACGACACGATCGAGGGTGCACCGCATATCTCCGAAGAGCACCTCGCGGTTTTTGACTGCGCGTTTAAGCCAGCCAATGGCGTGCGCAGTATCGCGCCGATGGGGCATGTTAGGATGATGTCTGCGTGCCAGCCGTTCCTTTCGGGCGCGATCTCGAAGACTGTGAATATGCCTCACGACGCGACCGCCGAGGAAATCGGCGAGGTATACATGGATGCGTGGCGTTTGGGCCTGAAAGCGATCGCGATTTATCGTGATGGCTGCAAGCGAACCCAGCCGCTGTCGACATCACTCGATCAGACAGCCAAGAGCGCGGACACCGTAGCGGCTGAGAACATCGTCGCTCAGGCCGTGGCCGGAGAGCAATTCGTTCGTCGCCGTCGCCTGCCCGATGAGCGTCCCTCGATTACTCATAAGTTCTCGATCTCGGGACACGAGGGTTATATCACCGTCGGTTGTTACGAAGATGGTTTGCCGGGTGAGATTTTCATTACGATGGCAAAAGAAGGCTCGGTTGTCAGTGGCCTGATGGATGCGTTTGCCACGTCGATTTCGATGTGTTTTCAGTACGGTGTGCCACTCGAAGTGTTGGTCGATAAGTTCGCCCACACTCGGTTTGAGCCAAGCGGCTTCACAACGAACCCGAAGATTCGAATTGCGAAGTCGGTCACGGACTATATTTTCCGTTGGCTCGCCGACAAATTCCTCGGGCCGGAGGCTAAAGGCATCTGGTTGAACATGCAGGAGCCATGGCGCCCTGAGTTGCAGGAGCCAAAAGAAACAACACTCGCCGAAGAGTCATCTGAGGTCGTTGTCGACAAGTCCGTGTTTGCCAAAGCCAAGGATGGGGACGTGGTCTATCAAGCAAGCGGACCATCGGTCTTCACCTTGCAGGCTGATGCTCCGCCATGCCACGTCTGTGGAACGATCATGGTTCGCTCGGGCGCTTGTTATAAGTGTTCGAATTGCGGTGCCACGAGCGGCTGCTCATAGTTTCGACCGCTGAGTTGATTCAAAAGCGCGCCACTGGCGCGCTTTTGTGTTTCTTGCACCGTGGCCTAGAACAGTCGATGGTTGGCGGTATGAAGTGGTTTTTCGTTTTAGCCGTCGCAGCCCTCATGGCCTGCCAACCCAATGAGGCCGAGCTGCGTGAGCTTGAGGCCCGCCTGAAGGTAGACTCGAGTCGTTCTGGAAAAGTGGGATTAGTCGTGGCCCTCGGCACGCGTGCTCAAGCTGTGGCCGTTGCCCGAAGCCTTAGCCGACCTTTAAACTTAGATTGTGAACTGCCAAGCGGTTCCCGGCGTACCACCACTGTGGTCGAAGTCAGTCGGGGTGGAACGCCGCTGCAGGGATGGAACGAGACTCGTTTGTTTAGTGTCGCGCCCCCATACCTGTCAGTTGCCGCCAAATACCGGACCGAATTGGGTCAAACCAATACCCAACAGCTCGCGTGGACCATCGACCGTGGAGAGTTTCTTGCTAAAGATCCGCTGTCTGACACGTGGTTTGCCCGACCGCTTGCGCGACAGGATGAGACTTGGCTTAAAGACCAAGGACTTGGTCTTGGGCAAACTGTGATGGATGCGACACCAGGTTGGACCGTTGCAGACACAGCGCAAAAGTGGGAAGTCGGCATCCAACGCATGACTTGCGAACGAGATATTCTGCCGCGCACAGCTTGGCTCGATCGCTTTTCCGGCCGAGCTACATTGATCGAAGCCAGCGTAACGAAGGACTCGGCCAGGACCACCTCGGCCTCGTGGCGTCTGGCCGATGGCAGTTTGCTGCAGGTCGAGATCACCGAAGAAACAGTGGACTGGCGGCCCAACGCCGAGACCCTTGATAATCCTAGAGTTCGTGCGACTTCTGTGGGCCCGGTCGACGTGGCGGCGGATTTATGGGAGAAGCTGGGTTTGGTTATGAGAGAGAAAAACCGATGAGTTACCGTTCAAAACTGGCTTCTGCCAACCATTGGGTCATTAAGATCGGCTCCGGAGTGCTCGTACGTGACGCACGATTTATCGATCGACCCACCTTCACCAGTCTCGTGCAGGGCATCCACCACCTGCTCGAAGCCGGCCATCAGGTCACGGTGGTGTCGTCCGGGGCCGTGGCGCTTGGTCGTCGGGCGCTGCCTCATGTCGAGTTGAGCCAAGATCTCCCGGAACTGCAAGCACTCGCCGCACTGGGGCAGGCTCGATTGATTCGTATGTGGGACGACGAGTTGAGACATTACGACCGTCGCGCTGCGCAGGTACTTTTTGGACGTGCCGACCTCGATCGACGTGAGGGGTTCTTGAACGCCCGGCTGGCCATTGAAGCTATTCATCGTTTGAAGATCGTTCCTGTCATCAACGAGAACGACACGATCGCCACGGAAGGTCTCCGTTTTGACGATAACGACGAGTTGGCGGGCATGACCAGTGGCTTGGTGCAGGCCGACGTGCTCGTGATCTTGTCCGACGTCGACGGTGTTTATGACGTCGAGACGCAAGACGGCGAGCGTCATTTCACCAAGAAGTTCGACGCCATCGCGGCTGATGATCCATATCTTGACGTCATTGCAGGCCCATCTGTAAGCGGAGTGGGGCGCGGAGGCATGATCTCCAAAATCGCTGCGGCCAGGGCGGCCTGTCGCTTTGGGATGCCTTGTGTGATCGCACCTGGCAAGTCCCATGGAGTCTTGGAACAGATTCGGGCGGGAGGCTCCATCGGAACCGTGATCACACCATCACACGACGGTGTTCAGGGGCGGAGAGTCTGGTTGGGTGGCGGCGCGCTAGCGGTCGGCAGTATGCGCTGCGACGATGGAGCTGTGACAGCTGTGACCCTGAACAAGGCCAGCTTGCTAGCCCGGGGTGTGCTGGATGTGGAAGGTGATTGGCCAGAAGGAAGTGTCATAGACCTCGTTTCCCCGACTGGCGTCGTGTTTGCACGAGGCCTGAGTGTCTACTCGGCCACCGAGATGCAACAGATCAAAGGTCGCCATAGCGACGACATCGAAGAAATCCTTGGCTTCAAGAATCTCGACGTTGTGGTTCATCGCGACAGTCTTGTGTTGCTTTAGGTTTACTTGAAGACAGTTCGCAAAACGTCGGGACCGACGTAGAGCATCACCGCGGTTGCCACGAGAATAAACAGAACCAAGAAGGGATTGAGTAGGTTTTCGACAACGATCCGCCCCGATGCGATTTGTTCGCCACCGATCGTGATGTCCACGCGTGGCTTCCACCCGATGATCGATAGAACATCCGCTTCGATATGGTGGAGCACCCCATCATCGTCTTCTACGATGGCTTCGAGCTTTGGTGAAAGACGCGGGCCGCCCGCCCGATCAACCTTTTGCTCATCCACCCAGAGCTCATAGTCGGGCGCGAGATAGAGCCACCGCCCCGTCCAGTTTCCCGTGATTTTGACCTTATGTTCGTTCCACTCGACTTCCATGGGAGCCTCCATTCCGTAGAGTTTAGCAGCGGATAGCTCAATTGTCAGGGGAGTGCGGTCAACTAAGCGCTATCGCAACCACCAACACCACCAAAAAACCAATCACCCCGGCTATCAACCAACGTGAGCGATCCGCGGGTGGCTCTTTGGTGAAGTCAAACGTGACCAGCTGTGCGGTTTTGAAAACTTTCTCGACTGGGTAAGGGAACGCCAGTTCTTTGGCCGCTTGAGTACGTTTTGAACGCCTGATGCCTGCCTCGAGTTCTTCCGGTGTAGGGACTACTTCGAAAGGTAGCGGGATATTATAAACGTCGGCGATACGGTCAGATGGTTTTTCGAGCAGCCGTGCCGAGATTTCGACGGGATCGAGGTCGTCGTATTCGTCCCACTCGTCCTCATCAAGTTGTTCGTTTTCGTCGTCCTCGGGTTCCGAGGTGTCTTCGAGTCCGGGCGCTGTGGCATCGGGATCTTCTTCGATCTCCCAGACTCCATCCGTGTCGACGGGTTCCGAGTCTCCGGCTGCCTTGTCAGCGGCCTCTTCTATGACTTCTGAATCATCGAAAGCGGCCAGATCGTTTCTCAACGTCTCACGATCAATGGGACCATCGAGTTCGTTCGTCGCGAAAAAGTCCTCGGGCAGATCGTGGCGGCCCATTCGCGGTTTACTGATTTCAAGCGGGTTGAAAGTGTCACTTGCTGCAGCGATCTCTTCGGCGGCGGAATTGGAATTTCCGAGCTCCACAGTTTCATCTCTGAAATTTACTTCGACCGTAGATTCAGCAGGCTCCGTTGAGCTAGGCGCGGTTGTTGGTTCCACCTCGTCGGTGACCTTGAGCAGATCGAAAGTCCTCTCGGTCATCATCGTGACTTCATCCGAGCGAACTGGCGGTTCTACGCCCGCAGGAACGGAGGGCACGATGGAATCGCCTTCGATTGTTTCTCGTAAGTCGGAATCGGGCTCGCCTGCTTCGCTATCGTCGGCTGAAGACACTTTGTCTTCGGCTTCGACCACAGCAGGTTCGTCGACTTGTTCTTCTGGCTCAGAATCAGCAGGTGCGGCAGGGCGCTCTTTGATGCGCGTGACTTCCTCGGCAGGTTCGTCGACCTGAGGCTCCGGTGAAGACGCCAACGGATTGGTCGTGACAACGGTGTCAGGTTCTGCACGTTCCTGGGCTTCCAACATGGCGAAGAGGTCAAGGAAGGTCGAATGCTCACCTATCGGGGACCAACGTTGTTGGTCAGCCAAATAAATCAGATCATTCGGACGAATAACCCAATTACGTATGAGCTTTTCGACCTTTTCTTTCGTGTCGCACTTGTATTGCCGAATATCGGTCTTGATGCGGTACATACGGACCGAAAACAAAGTGAAAAGCAGCTCTAATAGTGCCAAGGAGATTAAAACGGCCCAGCGGGAAACACAACACTTATTAAGGTCCGAGGTCGCCACTTACGTCAGATGGTGTTGAGGTGTCCCCATCCTCCTCCGCGTCAACGCCCTTTAAAGGGGTTACCGAGCGTTTCACGCAGCTATTTGCGTCGGGATTCCCTTCGTTGGCGCGCAGCTGATCGAGTTTGTAAATATCAGCGAGAAACTCAGTGTGGCCCTCGTCATTGACCCGAACTACGTAATACTCGAAGAAGACCGGCAGCGGCGATTTTATCGTGAACTTGCGTTGAGTCATGGTTTCCAGCAATTCGTCAACCTCTGCCGGGGTCGCCAGACCTTCTTTGTTCAAAAGATAATGGGCAAAATTCATCGGATCTTTGACACGCACACACCCGTGGCTGAAGGCTCGGACCGGATATTCGAAGTACTTCTTGTTCGGCGTGTCATGCATGTATGTGTTGTGCCGATTAGGAAAAATGAACTTCACCCGACCCAACGCGTTCGTGTCACCTGGCTTCTGGCGGATCCAAGTGTTTCCACCTTTGGCCGTCACGATTTCGTAATCGTTCTTGACCAACCAATCCGGGTCCTTTTTGATCTTCGGATTGAACTCTTCCTCTACAATGCGCTCTGGAACACTCCAAAAAGGATTGATGATCAAGTGGTCCATCTGAGCCATTTGGATGGGTGTTGCATTCGGCATCACCCATTTCTGCGTCTTGGGATCGCAAGTTTTAGAGGTGTTGCCCACGACCACCCGAAACCGCAGATCGCGCACGCCCTTCGAATAGACCTCAGCGTGAAAATCCGGGATGTTTACAAAAACGAAATCAGGTTCGCCTTCGTAACGTGACTCCCTCCATCGTTGGATGGTCGTTTCGATCTGTTCGATCCGTCGTTCCACCGGAACATTCAGCGATCTCCAAACCGCCGCCCCGGGCTTGTCTGTGGTCCGAAACTGGTGGGCAACCTGAAAGGCCTCGAACGCCTCGAGCAGTGCCTTGTCGACCGTGTTCTCATTTTCTGCTTCGGGCTCAAGGTACCCCTCAAGTTGAAGTCGCTGCCTGAGCGCTCCGACTCGCGAGCCCTTGGCGCCAAGCTCCAGATTCACCGAGCTGACCTTGGCCCATCCACCCTCCGTTGCGACTTTTCGGTAGCGGGCCAAAGCGCCGATCAGCAGTTCATACTGCGCATGTTTGGGCTCAAGATCCCTCAACACTTGCTCAGCGTCCTTGGATTGGGAAAGCGCCACGAAAGTCCGTTCAAGACGTTCGTAAATGAAGACTTTAGACCCGCCAGCATCACTGAGATCTTTCCAAGTCAATCGAGCGATATTGAAGTGTTTCATGTCTCGGGCATACCTGAGCGCCCCATCGGCGACCCGAATCTCAAGCTCCGCGGCGTCTTTTGCGGACTTTGCGAAATCGTCGCGATATTCCGCCAGCAGCGCGGTAAGTCGAGGAGCCGGTGAAGGTCGGTCCTTGGATCCGACGATCGATCGAATCAAGATGCCATAAGTCTTTTCGTCGCCCGGTTTCAAAGAGTGGGTGTCCATCCAATTGATGATCGCCTCCGCTTCGGCCCCGGTGAGGGCTAAGTCTGGTGGGCTCTTGGCCACTTGTGACGCCAATCGAGTCGATAACTCTTGAATACGTTTGATATGATATGGGGCAGGATCCAACGCATGATCTTGCGCCTTCAGCAGCACCTGAAGAACGGCTTCCCCACGAGGCTTCATCCCATGCGAATGCCCGAAAGCTTTACGGAAAGCGCGCTCGGCGTAGATCTTCTGAAACAGGTCCGCGTACTTAATGCCGCCACTAAGACGTGCACGCCAAGTTCGTTGGGCCGACGCGTCTAGTAAAACTTTGATCTCTTGGCCCGTGGCCTCGGCTTCGGCTTGATCCATCAGGTCTTCGGTCAATGAATTGACGAGGCCTTCGACATAAACACGCGTTTCGTGGGTCGGTTTTGGAGGCGAGTCGATTGACGTCGTCTTTTGACAGCTCAAAATAAGAAGCGTCGCCAAGAGACCCGCAATGTACAAAAAATGTTTCATGAAAAGTGAGTGGCGATCCATCTGCGCCTCTCAAATGACTGGTTGTAGGTTTCGCGTTAGTCGTTGAGGTCGCGAGTTTATAGCGGCGCACTACCCTTTGGTAGGCTCGACCTGCGACGATTTCACGAGGACGTAGGCTTTGTGAACCCCAAGGGCAAACCTGCAATTTTCATCCATGCTGCGTGAGGTGTACGGCTCAATTCGGCAATCAAGCACCTCTGACCACGTGATTCGTGGGGGGAACGTCACATCCAACCCCTGACTTTCCGCCTGCGCGTACTCTTGTGAGGTCGAGGTCTCGTACAAAAAAAGTGTCTGATCGGTTTTGCTCATTCGCAATTTCTCCAAATCCACCAGTGACATTCACTGAAGCGCGGTATATCACGAGGCAACAAAGGTCCCTAGATATAATTTTTTGACAAGCGTCGCCTTCGTGCGAACGTGTCATATACGAATTGAGAAACCCGCTTAAGCACGGGTTTTCTTGACACTCTGGAAAGCTGCATGGCAGCATGCCGTAATACTAATTTACGGCGTTAATGAGAGGTTTTTGGCATGGCCAAGGGACGAAATTGCATTGGCCTTGATATCGGTTCGAGCGCCGTCAAGCTGTGTGTCCTCAAGGAAGCCAAGAAGGGCATGCAGATCCAAGTATTTGATCAGGAGCAATTGCCTCCTGAGACGATCGTGGACGGCGCCCTTATGAACGCTTCAGTGGTGACAGACGTCGTCAGCCAACTTCTTGCTCGCAATAAAGTGCGGCA
>JBBKVQ010000029.1:0-8294 GCA_037968515.1 Bradymonadaceae bacterium | reverse complement strand
TGGCCCTGCATACGCTGGGCTTGGCGAACGATATCTGTCATGCCTTTCATTTCACGGACTCCATAGTCTTGACGACAAAGCGCGCCGGGTTATACGCCGAATTGCGGACACGACGCAATGCATACGGGCGTTACAGAAGATTGCGCGATTGAAATTTTGTGTGCTAGGCTTTCCGCAGCAGTGAAAATTCCCTTGAAACACACATCCCAGCGACGCGGTTGACCGCGGCGATTTAGGAGCTTTGGAATGTCAGGACAGATGGCGATTTACGAGGAGGAGCAGCGGAAGTTCACAGAGATCTGTGAACAACTCGTCCGCGACGCCCTCGCCAAAGCCATCTTCATCGTGGACAAGGATGGTCAGCTCATCACCGCAACAGGTGAAACGTCGGGAATTGATACGACGGGGTTGGCTTCTCTTGCAGCCGGATCGACGGCGGCAACGGGTGGTCTCGCTCAGATGTTGGGCGAAGAAGAATTCCCGGTGCATTTCCACGAGGGGACGCGGAACCATTTGCATGTGTCTCTGATTGGAGACGCAATGATTTTGCTCGTGATTTTTGATGAGCGCTCAAGCCTTGGTCTGGTACGTCTGCGAGTTAAGCGGGCGTACACGGAAATGGAAAAAGTGCTTATCACATTAAAATCACGTTCGCAGGAGGCGTCAAATCAGGCGATGGACATCTTCGGTGAGATCACCGATGACGACATCGATTCTCTGTTCAATGACGCTTTTTAAAAAAGAAGTAGTTCGACACACTTTCCAACCACTCTGTGGTCGGAGAGAGTGAAGATATCGCCACCAGCAACGTTGTTGGTGGATTTTAAATACGAGGAAATAACACAGTCGACGTCGCCCTTTCCTGCTCATTATCATGAGTGGCCTCTCCTAGTGAAAAGGTCTCTCAAAAATGCGTGACAGGGCGATTTAGCGTGTTATAAGACGTGAAATCGGTGACTCGAAGGCATTAGTTTGCCGGGTTGCTCTTTCGGATCACGGGAAAGTAGATGTCGTTCATCAACTACGCACAGCGGGAAATCATCCTCAAGATCGTCTATTACGGACCGGGTCTGTGTGGGAAAACGACGAACATTAAGTTCATCTACTCGGGAACCAATCCCGATGCCCGCGGCAAACTCATCAGTCTTGAGACGAAACAGGAAAGAACTCTGTTCTTCGATTTCCTGCCTCTCAGTCTTCCCGCTATTCGCGGATTCAAGACACGCCTTCACCTTTACTCGGTGCCGGGTCAGCTCTTTTACAGCGCAAGCCGTAAGCTCATCATGAAGGGCGCCGATGGCGTGATCTTCGTGGCGGATTCGCAGCGCGCTCGAAAAGAAGCCAATATCATCTCGATGGAAGACATGAAGGAAAACCTTCAGTCCTATGACATCGATATCGATAAGATCCCGTACGTGATTCAGTACAACAAGCGAGACCTGCCTACGGCAATGTCGCTTGAAGAGCTGCAAGAAGACCTCAACCCGGATGCAAAATATCCAGAGTTTGAAGCTTGTGCTGTGGCTCCTGACGGTCCAGGCGTTTTTGATACGCTCAAGGCTGTCGTTAAAATGATCCTGATGGAACTCAAGAAGACGAAGTAATCACTTCGATGAGCTTTGAGACGGAAGGCGATGCAGATGCATCGCCTTTTTTGTTTTGGGGCCCGTTTTGGCCTCAGGAATAGTCGGTTAAGTGACGGCGGCGAATGCCGCGTTTTTCATCACCAACGAGGGCTTGGCATTTTACACAGTAGCGTGTCCACGGCATGATCTTTAGCCGTCGTCGGTCAATGTCCTCGCCACATTTGTCGCAAACGCCAAAGTCGTCAGGGTCGGTCTCGATGCATCGAAGAGCCGTAAGAATTCCATTGATCTCTTGGGCGCGTTCTTTGTTTCGTCGCGAGGCGATAACCTGACTCATTTCCGTCAAAGGCGCCTCGTCCTCATCCACTTTGGTAGATGGTTCCTTGACCACGGGGTCGATTGTAAAATCACCCTCCGCAATCAATAGATCTCGCCTTTCGACCAGCATGAGTCTGAATGTTTCAAGTTCTTCTGGGTTCATGGAAGAAGACTCACTGGCATGTCGCGGGGGGCTCACAGAGATCGTTTTCGCAGGCACCGCTCTCGCAGTCGAACTGACTTGTGCAGGCTGCTCCATTGGCTCGGAGCGCGGTACACACACCTGGCGTGAGGAAGTCAGGCGCGTCGCAAGTCAAGCCGACCTCACATTCGTAAAATACACGGCACTCACCGCCGGCCTTTTTGGGTGGGCCACACGTCCCATCCAGCTGGTTGTCACCCAACACGAGGTCTGTGCACACCGAGCCCGGCGCGCAGAACGTGCTGGTCTCTCCCAGCGTACAAGGTTGGCCGGCAGTTGGCGGATTGAAAGCAGTGCATTCACTGTTCAAGCAAGTTTGGTCGCCGCTGCATTCTCCATTGAGTTGGCACTCGCCGCCTGCAGCGGTTGAGTTGCCAGTCGAACATACGGATGCGATGCAAAATAACCCGGTGGTGCACTCGTCAAAGTCCTGGCAGTCAGCCCCAATCGCGCCCAGTTCGACACATCCGGTTTGGGAGCAGAATTCGGAGTTCAGACAGTTGAATTCACCACAGTTATTTTCACAAGTGCCTTCACACACACCGGAATCACGTTGGCAATCCCTTCCATCGGCGCACTCCGAGCCGTCAATACATGCGCCACCTTCGGGCAACGAGCCAACAAAGACATCGTCACATTCGGGAGGCGGGGTGGCAAAACTCAGTTCACAGATTGTACTGCGCCATTTGGCTAAACATGTCTGCGCCTTGGCTGAGTTGAACGTCGCGTTGCCCCTTGCTTGGACTTCGTCGAAATTCGGGAAGTTTACGAATGCCGGAGGCTCCGCGGCTTTGCACGCCGCAGCGCTCGGATAACGCCCAACGAAGGCCAAGAGATCCGGCGAGGGGCATTCAAACGTCGAGTCGCACAACATCGCCCAAAGTTCGGTGGCGACTTCGGCTCCTGTTAAATTATTTGGCGTGTTGTTGGCGGTGTTATTGCTGGTCACATTATTTGACACGTTGTTCGATACGTTATTCGTAGCGGCGCTTTTTTTCGCGTCGTCACCACAAGCGACTAGTCCTGCGATCAGGACAAAGAGACTTAAATTCTTCACAGGGACTCCATTATTCAAGGTAGAATGTTTGACGATATCAGGATTGGAACCCAGTTCGACAGTTTTTCTCACGTCTCGGAGTTATCGGGTTCCTTGGGTATTATTTTCGAGCCCCGTTTGATCGCGTTGGGCCCAAAACGATTGGCGATCTCGTCGACGGCTTTGCCGATTGATGGTCTGGCCTGTGGCTGAAAAAGGCCAAGCTGTTCCGGTTGGTCATCTTCGACCAAGTCATAAGTGGACATGCCAACCAGCCGGATCGCACGGGTTAGTTCCAGCCCGTCAAGCAGAGCGTACGCGCTCGCCAAAAGCACCCGAGCATCGTCGGAGGGATGTTCCAGTGTGGTTTGGCGGCTTTGAAGAATAAACCCTTCTGTGTACCGAATCTTTACCCGCACTCCGCCGGCTCGAAGTTTCTTTTTTCGTAGGGTCTGCGCCACGTCGTCAGCGTGTGGGATCAGGTGTTTCTCGACCTCAGCTCGTGATCGTAGGTCGACCTCAAATGTGTTTTCGCTTCCGATGGATCGTCGGGTCCGGTCGGGTTTGATAACCCTTGCGTCGATACCTTTGGATAGGTCATGCAGGTGGTCTGCGAGCCCACGTCCTAGCTCGATTCTAAGCCAGGCAAGGTCTGCTGCCGCAATATCTCCGATGAGCTCGAGGCCAATCGCGGTCAAACGGCTTTCGGTCTTGGGTCCGACCCCCCATAATTTTCGTACGGGAAAACCGGCAATGAACTCCGCCTCGCCTCCTAATGGCACGAGTGTGATGCCGTTGGGTTTTTGAAGATCGGTAGCGAACTTTGCTAAAAACTTGTTGGGACCAATGCCGATCGAACACGTGAGTTGAGTTTCCTCAAAAACTCTTCTTTGAATCTCGAGTGCGGTCTCGACGGTGGGCTCTAGGAGCCCCGTCATATCCATGAACGCTTCGTCGACGCTCAGCGGCTCGATGCTCGGAGAAAAATCGGTCATGATGGCCATGATCTGTCGGCTTACCTCGCTGTAAACAGACATGCGAGGTGAGGCGATGATTGCGTCAGGGCATTTACGTAATGCCACCGCCATGGGTTGGGCGGAATGGACTCCGAACACCCGGGCTTCGTAGCTGCAGGTGGCAACAACACCACGTTTTGAACGGCCCCCTACAATCACGGGTTTCCCCCGATATTCCGGGTGATCACGTTGCTCGATTGAAGCAAAAAATGCGTCCATGTCCATGTGGAAGATCAGCATGAGTCAGAGCGCCCGCATTTGCCGGATGAACGACTCGTCCAATCCAGCGCGGCGGCGTGATTCTTCGTTAAAGTCCGAGCCGCGGGCTCGGTCTGGGGTGTTGTGGAAGGTAAGGTTGTTCTTCCAAAACTCGAAGGTGTCTTGCCCATTTGCCGAGTCGTTGATGACCCGGGCACCAAAACCAACGTGTTGAATTTCGTCTTCAGCGATTTGGCGCATCAGGGCAGCGCTGGTGGTGTCGCCGACATCCTCGAAATAGCCAGCAAACATGGGGGCGTGGTCAAGGTTGGCTTGTTCAAATGTGAGGTTAATCGCGCTCGAAAACTTAACCAGGTCGGTCAGGCTTGGGGCGACCCGCCAGAAATGGTCGTTAAGCGAGAGATCACCAAACGTGGCCCCAAGCTCAGCGATCCGACCCATGTAAAGCTGCAGGTGTCGTTGTTCGTCGACGATAATATGGGCCAGGCCCATTCGGTAGGCCTTTGGGGCATCGGGAAACGCCAACAGGGCCCAAGCCATGAGCTCCAACGCCATCAGTTCGTGGTTGGCGAAGGTGTGAAGACACCGAACTCGCATTTCGGGATCATGCAGCGCTGCCGGGGCTGGCAGTCGTTTGCGCGTGCGGCGGTCTCCGATGGCCAAATGTGCGGGCCGTCCGGGTTCTCGCCATGCTCGCGCCGGGCCTAAATCAGCGTCGGAAAGTGAGCGTAATCCGGCTTCGGGGACAAATAGCTTGTCTTCCATCGTAGTGCCCATCAGCACTTGTTCAGCGAATTCGGTCAGCCGCATCGGTCATCCCTGCATTCGTTCCATGACGCGACCAAAGGCCTGTTTGGATTCCGAGATGACTTCTTTGACATCCCAGCAGGTCAGTTCGCGATTATTTACCACTTGGTGGCCTGATGCGAACACGTGGCGAACGTTGGCTCGGTGGGTGGCGTAAACAAGTCGCGAATACATGCTGCCTGCGGGATTAGTGCCCGGGTCGTCATCGATGTCGACCACCACCAGGTCCGCCTTCTTGCCGACTTCGATGCTGCCGACTTCGTGTGCGATGCCAAGCGCATTCGCTCCGTCGATGGTCGCTAGGCGCATGACCCGCTCAGCAGGCATCGCCTGAGGCCCGTGAATCGGCTTTTGGATCAAAGCCGCCAGCCGCATCTCAACGAAGGCATCCAAATTGTTGTTGCATGGTGCGCCGTCAGCCCCGAGCGACACCTTGACTCCCGCGGCGTCAAATCGCGGGATATTGGCGATGCCGCTTGCGAGCTTGAGGTTCGATGATGGGCAGTGGGCGATCGCGGTCTGAGTGCGTTTAAGTATGGCAATATCGGCGTCGTCGACGTGCACGCCGTGCGCCAGAACGCTGCGGTCCCCTACGATTCCGACGCGTTCCAAGAACTCCATGTTCGAACAGCCGTAATTTTCATGTGCCCAGATGTTTTCGAATTCGGTTTCGGAGGCATGCGTGTGCACATATGCGCCGAGTTCTGCGGCGGCTTCGGAGACTCCCCTTAGGAGGTCTTCCGTACAGGATACTGCAAAACGGGGTGCAAACGCGTAGCGGATGCGGCCGTCGAACTTGCCATCCCATGCCTCGCAAAGGCGGATGCCTTCGCGCAGTGAATCTTGGGTATTCTCCATCAGGCTGGGTGGAACCTCGACGGGATGATCCATATGGCACTTGCCCACAAACCCCCGGATTCCCGAGTCAGCAACGGCTTCGATCACGCTTTCGGTGTGCCTGACAGTCGCCATATCCAACAACGTGGTCGTGCCACCAAGGATCAACTCAGAAAGGCCTAGGCGGGCCGATGCGTGAAGTTCGCTGGGTTCAAGGGCGCCTTCATAGGGCCAGATTCGATGGCGCAACCAGTCGATAAGCACCATGTCATCGGCGCTGTTTCGCATGAGAGTCTGGCAAAGGTGTATATGTGTTTGGACAAATCCCGGGATGATGACAGCGCCACCGCAATCGACCTCGCGATCTACTGGGGTGTCGAGCGTTCCGACCGCAATGATGCGGTCATTTTCGATTACGACGTCTCCACGGACGATTTCCATCGTCGTATTCATGGTTACGATCGTGGCGTTCTTAAGGCGAATACGCACCGTCATTCCTTTTTGAGAATTCCGAACTTGATGCCAAGCGGTCTGAGATTGATGGCAGGATTGCCGATTTGTCGTTGGACAAAGCGGTCGACTAATGTGGTTCTGATTTGGTCACGATACTGCACGGCCCAAGCCTCTTTGTCGGCAAGAAACCGTTCGCGGTCGGGTTCCTCGCGCGCCAGCAAATGCGCCACAAAAACCCGCTGCCTGGACAGAATTAGTTTTGTGGTTGGCTTGGTTGACGTGAGTTTGAACGCTATGTCCAAGACTTCGGGCGCTAGTCCGTACTCGGGGATCGCCCCGTTGGGATTATAATTGAAATTTCGCAAAATCTTCATGTCCAGCCCAAGCTTGGAGATGGCCGCACTCACTTTCTGAATCTTGGCGTCGTCGGGCTGCTTTCCAAGCTTTGTCAGATGGCGTCGGGCTTTCTTAAGTTTTGCCGCGACGGAAGGCAGAGGGCTGGCATCTCGCATGATCTCTGCCGCGATTTCGCGCGAGAGGCCGCGATTGAGGGTTGCGGCCTCAGATTGCTCAAAGCCCGTAATCCTCCAAGCATAAGCCCCCCGTGGTCCGCCGAGTTGCAATCCAACATCGCCAGGCTTGCCCATAAATACTTTGCCACTTTCCTGTCGAATCATGTGCACGTTGTGCTGCGCCTGAAGTTTGGTTGCTAAGGCCACCTCCAGAACGTCCTTGCCTTCCTCCAACAGTTTTCGGGCCTCTTCGAGCTGGTCCTTGGTGCTATCGGCTGCGGCGAGCAAATCCACGATCACGCGCATCGGCTGGCGAAAACGATTCGGATTATCATTAAAGAATTTCTGGATTTCTTCGGGATTTTTTTCGACAAATTGATCGATTTCTTCGGAGGTTGGGACATTGTCCAGCGCCACGGCAGCCAGTGACACGGTATTATGCTCGAACGACCAGGCTTCCCACAGCTCGTCGTCGTCGATCTCTTCAACCAGAAGGTCGGTCAGTTTGGCGCGGGCAATTTCGTCGCGTCCGACCCCAAAAAAGTCTTCTTCCGTGAGGTGGATTGACTTCAAAATCACATCGAACCGTTCAGGGTGATCAAGGAGCCACACAAATCCTTTGTATTGGGGCTCAGAACGGTAGAGGGCTATGACCTCTTTTTGCGAGATTGGGATCTTGCGTCGCGTGACCTCCTCTTGGACGACTTGACGTGAAAGCACGGCATGAGTCGTCGTGAATTGAACGGTTGGGGTAGCCAGTCGCTCAAGAGGAACTTCGGGGAAATCTCCGGTCGCAGCTTGGGGGGCGAACAGGCTTCCTAACCGCACAGCGCGTTCGAAATCCCCAAGGGTTACGCGGAAATCCCCGACTTTACCAACCTCGGTTTCCTGGGTGGGCATAGGGCCTTCAAGGTAACGGATCGGCAGCGTTGGACCGGCATCGACGCCGACATCTGGGCTGTCGGCTACAGGCGTGGCTGCGGTACTAACGTCTTGCGTTGGCGGGATGGCGGGGGTGTTGCGATCGCAAGCGGCAAGCGTGAGGAGTAAAATGTAGATAATCAGGCGCATTTTTGTTTTGCGAACCCTCTGAGCGTCTGATAGTAAATCGCCCTCGTTTAATGGCGCCATCTTAGGCGCCCTAGCGAGTTTCGTCGATCCCTAAACATATTCGGCGCGCTGCTTCAGCGACCCCGGTAACTTCTCCATAGATACCGGATCAGTACAGAGCGGCCCGTACGATGAGATGGAGAGTACCATGGCAAAGTTAAGCCCCCTGCAGCGCACCAAGAAAGATTTCGGAACCAA
>JBBKVQ010000028.1:0-3047 GCA_037968515.1 Bradymonadaceae bacterium | reverse complement strand
GAATCGAACTCGCCGTCGGCTTCGAGGTCGTGTTCTTGACCCACGCAACCTACAAAGCAAACCCCTGCCACTGCCATCATCCATGCTTTCATGTCATGCTCACACATCAATTCTTGAAGGCGCGCACACTACAATTACGCGGCTTCAGTGTCACCTATCGGTTGAAAAAATGTCATTCGGTTCACCGGGTTCCGAACTCTCAACTCTCCCCTCCTCCACAATGGACGACCTCGATCTCGAGAAAGTCGACCGTTGGTTGGCTTCGCATTTTCCGCATTTGGCCGACAGCGAAACTCCGCGCGAAGACGCGTTGATACGCCTGCGTTTAGCATCCTTGATGGGCCAGCGGGTGGTGCCGCATGTCGCGGCAATTCTGGCGTTTGGTCGGGAACCTCAATGGCTGCTTCCCCACACCGGGATTGCGTTTGCCAGCTATGACGGCCCGTTACTGGCCTCGGACGTGCGTTTTAAGGCTCATCTGAGCGGAACGCTTGGCGACCTCCATGCAGCGGCAATACAGCTGATTCACGACCACTCTCGCGGTGTCATCAACCAGGTCGATCCAGGCGCGCACGTATCTGAGTTTCCGACTGCTGCCGTATCCGAGGCCGTCGCTAACGCAATCGTTCATCGAGACCTAAGGGCGCCCGGCTCGATCCAGGTACGGATCTTCCCAGGTCGACTCGAAATCTGGTCACCCGGGCCTGCGAACGCCTTACCAGAACCGATCGAGAGCTATCTTGCTGGCCAAGGCGTGTCGCTGGCCCGCAACCCGATGATTGCGGTACTTTCGCGTCTTGAGGGAATTTCAGAACAACTGGGGCGAGGCCTTTCGATCATGAAAGACTCCGTTGCCAAAGAAACTGGTGGAAACGTTCAGATCCAGAGCACCAAGGACGGCGTCACTGTGACGATCCCGTCGGCCCTGGAGTCGATGACTCGCAGGAATACGCAAACCAACTGATCTAAAACGCTAATCGAACGCCGATCGTGGGGGATTTTGGCGCAAGACCACTAAACGGCGAAAAGCCTGACTTCGTGCGATTTCGGTTATCCCAGTCGACTTCGGGCCCGAGTTTGAGCTCTTCACGAATTTTGCGGTTATAGACGTCGGCCGCAGAAAATTTCTCGGAGTCGCTCATAGGCTCGTAATCGAAAATAAAGCCGAGCGTCGTCAGCGCGATCCCGCCTCCCAACAACACCGTCCCTCCAAAAAAACCGCCTATAAACCATGCGGTACTTTCACGTGCTTGGCTGATGCCATAACCCAGAAGACCCGCGCCAACTAACGTCGTCACGATGCCAGGAACCCACATGTATGGGTTATTCGTTTGGTATTCATCGGCGAGGTCAGACCTGCCAATTTCGTGGTAGAATGCGATCGAATCCAGCTCGGTTGGGCCTAGGAACGCGATCTGGTCGTCGCTAAACTTAATGCGGCGCCTCATGTACTCGAGGGTGCGTTCGGCCTCCCCGTTCGATGAACTAACCGAGTTGGCTGTGCAAACACCGTCCACCAGGGATTCACCCTGCGGACAGTTGGCTGCGATCACGCCTACGTCAGGCTCAGGCTCGGAAACTTTCGAAGTGAGCACCTCATCTAACGGTCCCACACCCTGAGGCGTCTGCTGACGCCCCTTAACGCCGCGCAGTTTCCGCTGTGACCAAGCCACCACTTCGTTTGCCGTCACCGAGCCATCGCCGTCATCCGCCCATCCACGTAGCGCTCCAAGCGCCAGATAGGAAAACGCTGGTCGAGACTGTCCCTCAAGTTGCCCTGCGACCTCGGTCGACTTCGATGCGCTAAGCAGAATGGTATTACGCGGTAACTTGAGGCCCTCCAAGGGGACGACGGGTTGAACGCCTTTCGCCAAAGCTTGCCCGTCGGCGGCGCGACCACTGAAACAGGCATCAAGGATGAGTACCGTCCGCGCTGAATTGGACTTCAACGCCGTCAAAAGTTCGGTCTGCTTGACCCCGCGAGCTTCTAAGCTTTCGACGGATTGTTGAGCATCCGCTCCAACGAGGAGCCCCTCACCCTTGGTGTTCGGTGCCCCATGGCCAATGAAGACAACCCACAGCGTACCGCCGTCCTTGACGTTACGAGCCGACATCTTCGCGAACTTCAAGATCGACTCGCGGGTAGCGTCTTGGTTGGTCAGGACGAATACCTCCGGAACTTTCAGCCCGTTGGTAAAAAACACATCCCAATCGTTGGCGTTAGCGACCGCCCCCTCCACGTCAGGAAGCACAAGATAGTCGTCGATGGCGATAATGAGGGCCGCATCATTGGCTCCCGCCGCGTCCATTTCGGGAGCCTGAGTCAACGCCGGCCATTGCGCCGTCGCATGGACTGACCACAAGCAAACGACGAGCGAAATTAATGCTCGTAACGTCATATCCGTCTCTCTTAAAGTGTTTTGGGAAGAATAGGGCACTTTCGACTGCCGACGCAAACCCACCCACAAACAAAAAAAGCCAGTCATTCGACCGGCTTCTCAGTGCTTGAGGTTCTGTCAGATTTAGAAGTTTTCAACCGACTTCAGGACTTCTGGCACAAAGTCTGCCCGAATCTGAATCAGACTGCTGGTCTTTCCGTGTTGCTCACCCCGATAAATCTCGTCGGGATTCACCAAGTTGCCCTCCACATTATCTGGATCGAAGTCATACTCCGTCGGTGCTTTGACGGCCACCTGGCCGACGTTAGCGCTTCCCGTGGCTTCTCCCGCGGCTGGCATTCCGTTCTGCGCAATTGCGGTTGCGGGAACCAGGACCAGCGCAAGTAGGGCTAGGATGTTTTTCATGAGGTCTCCAATATGCGGCAAAATGAGCGACTCGAGCTGTTGCTGAGTGGCTTCATTGTACCAAAAGCATATCCAACGTTCGAGGAGGTCGGAGCCAAGAAACGCACAAGGCCAGTCTTTCGACTGGCCTTTTAGAGCGGGAGAAGGGATTCGAACCCTCGACTTCAACCTTGGCAAGGTTGCACTCTACCACTGAGTTACTCCCGCGCTGCTGACCCTGTTGGCCAGCGGGAGTATGTATAT
>JBBKVQ010000027.1:0-15483 GCA_037968515.1 Bradymonadaceae bacterium | reverse complement strand
ACCTGCATCGCCGACTCAAAGCCGGCTCCCTTGATGACGATTGTTTCCCCGCCCGCCGTGAGTCCCGAAGCCGGGCTGATATCGGTGATCTCTAGCGGGGTAAAATATTCGACTGCACGCGGCCGAACCGCCGAGGCGTAAGGCGTTGTGACTCGAACATCCACAAAACCGCGGGCGCGCGGTGGTGCCAGTGCACGAAGGATTTCGGACGAAACGAAGCTGACTCGGAGCGCAGGATCGCCTGAAAAGCTGACCGCGGATCCGGGTTCAAATCCCTGTCCTGTGATTTCGACTTCGACCCCACCTGTGGTGGGGATTCGGGTCGGTGAGACCTCTTGGATGACCAAGCCCGTGACGTAACGAAATGCGTCGGTCAAAACGCGGCTTTCGCCGTCTGGTGCCAGGACTTTGACCGAAACTGGCCCTGGTGCCGAACCCGCGGGAGTGCGTGCGACCAGTTTTCCTTGCGACAGGATGGACTCTACCGGTTGGCTACCAAAAAACACCGTCGAGCCGTCCTCAAGCCCCGTTCCGTCAATCCGGACAATGGTTCCGCCGCCGACCGGGCCGGTACCAGGCACCACTGCCGTGATCGCAAACGGTTGATTGAAGTCCGTGTCTTGGAATCCAAAATCAAACAGCGGTCCGAAGTCTTTTTCCCCGCCATCTGTGACGGTGGTGTTCCCCGAGTCGTCTGGATCCGAGCTGTCTGTTCCCGCGTCGTTTTTAGGGACGTCGACCGTCATATCGGTGATGTCGACAAAATCGTTGACGCTGATGCAATCGCCGCAGCCGAGCGTCATGCTCATGAACACCAGCAATACAGCCCGGTGTCTGAGCCGATTCCATATTTGAGTCGACCAGCCGATTGGAGAAAGTCTCACAGAAACCTCAGAATGAAATCAGTTGGACGTTCGCTGCATAGGCATCCCAGCGGGCGAGGTCCAGATTTCCGTAGGAGACAGTCGAGTACAAGAATCCGGGCTCACGAATGGCAAAGATTTGCAGGACGTAAGTTCCCAGTGGGTAAGGCGATGGGCGGTCTTCCGCAGGTACATTTGCGAACGATGGAAAATCAGGCAGGCGAAAACTCGTCTGAGTTCCTGGCAAGAATACATCCCAAATCGGCGTCTGCTGAAAGTCTACGATTCGCACGTAATAAAAACTTGGGAGGTTGGTCGACCCCGTGGTGAATTGGAACAGTCGATCGGTCGGAACTTGCCCATTTGTGGGGCTGGTAAACGTCGGAACGCCCAGCAACGCAGGCAGCTGAATGACTTGGCTGGTATTGCGCACATTACGTTTGAACGCCGTCGAAAACGGCACGCCACCGGCTGCCGTCGTCGATCCGCCAATAACCAAATACGCGGCACCAGCCAATACGCCGGTCAAGGGCGCCTGGTGGACGGCCTGGATGATATCGGTTGTGCCCTGAGCAATATCGTAGCCGCCAAAGACGCCCTCAAATCCAAGGTCCAGATAAGGCGTGACCTGATTGATGTCGGGACCAGCTGGCTTGAGCAGCGAACCGTTCAGCTTGAAGGTCAGGACGGTGTCCAGCGGGATATTCAGGTCGATGTCGACCGTTTGAACCTGCTGATCTGCAGCGACCTGGAAACGAGCAACACCCATACGTAGCGGCGTGAACACGCCCGTCGCATTATCGAAGATGCCTCCGACGGCAACGAGGGCAAGGTCACCAATGCGTGAGTTCAGTGTGTAAGGTCCATCGGTGTAGACCACGTTTCCAAGGCCAGGATCGGGGTTATCCGTGTTCGGGTCGATCTGGGTGGTTTGCACCACGGCCATCTGAAACTGCGTAGGGCCTGGTTCTGCAAGCTTATCGAGGCCCGTGATCCGACCGTTGAAAAACGCCAAGGGTGGGTCGGCCCCGCCGCCAGGGCCCGGAGTCGGTGGTGGCGATAAGAAGAGAGTGATGTTTTCTGCGTCAACCTTCTGAATACTGGCCGCCGAATATCCCGCGGCAATCGCCGTGATTGTCTGTTCGCCGTACACGTCGGGTCCAGACAACGTCACCATGCCGTTGATGTCTGTGAATCCCTGATATGGCGTGGCTGCATTGGTGGAAAGCATCACGAACGAGTTTTCGATCGGCCCGCCGCCCAACTCGTAAACCGAGACGTTCACTGCTCCCTGAACCGGTCCGCCCCAAGCGCCGCCCAGGCGAGAGCCTGGGTTGAAGAAGGTGTAGACCGAACCAGCCGTGATTTCTTCCTGACCGCGCTTGACCTTGACGATCGCCGGACCGGTCGTGTGAGGAGGGGTTCGAACCGCAAGGGTCTGCGCATCCAAGATTTCGACGCTCGCCGCGGGAGTTCCGTCGAACGTTACCTCGACGTTGCCCACAAACCCTCGGCCTAAAAAGACGACGTAGGTGTTGCCGGCGATCGAACCGCGAATTGGGGTGAAACTGTAGACGCCGAGCGGCTCGGTGAACGTAAAAGCCTGTTTGAACGTGGCATCGATCGAGCCTCGCGCGACAGTGATGTCAACCACGCCCGCAGAATGAGCGGGAGCGACTGCCTCAATGGTTTGGGCGTCGATCACCGTGAAGGTCGCCGGAACCAGTCCAAAACGAACGACGTTAGCCCCAGTGAATCCTTCGCCCACGATAACGACTGTGCTGCCGCCCGCGGTGGTGTCGGTGTTTGGAGTGACGCTGTCGATCCATAGGTTTGCGACGTACTCGAAGCCGGTAAGTGTACTGTTTTTTGCTCCTGCAGACGCGTAGATATCAACGACGCCAGGCGCGTGAGCGGGTACTTCGATCACCACGTGACCAGGGCCCGCTTCGATGATCGTCGCTGGGATGCCGTCTACTTCAATGGATAAACCGGCTGCGTCCAATCCTGATCCGATCAAGGTGATTTTCGAGCCGCCGATAGCAGGAGCTTCGTTCGGAGACGCCGCAGCAATCGAAAAAGTACCCGGCGCCGCGTAATAAAATGCATCTTCGGCGATCACGGCATCCGACGAGTTTTCCAACCGGACGTTCACCAATCCAGCGGCATGCGCTGGAACGGTGACGATGGCTTCGGTTCCGTCAGCGTTGACAGAATCAACCGTGGCGGCCGGGCCTCCAAATTCAACGATCATGTCGGCGGAAAGTCCGGTCCCGATAAGCGTGACAGGAACTCCGCCCGTTGTGGGAGCAGTCGCTGGGCGCACGGAATCAAGAGATAATTTGTCGAAATAGGTGAGTCCTTGCGGGAGCAACGCTGTCACGTCTCGGTTGGAAGCTCGCACGTCTACAGCCCCGCGCGCGTGCGGCGGGGTGATCACACGTAAAGTTGTCGCTGAAACTGCCACGTGGCGAAGGCCCGTTGCCCCACCGAAGCTCACGCGGGTATCCGCATCAAAGCCGCTGCCGGTGATCGTGACTTCAACGCCGCCGAGGCTTGGCACCCTGTCCGGAGACACATCAGTGATCGACAACGTCGATACGTACTCATAGCCACCTTCCAATACGAACTCACCGCTGATCGGATCGAGCCCTTTCACATTTACCGGCCCGATGCCTTGCCCTGCAGGTGTCTGGCCTACGAGTTCGCCGTCGACTAAATCGACGTGGGCGAGTCGTGACCCGAAATAAATCGTGGTCTGGGGGGTGAAGCCGGTTCCGCGGATCACAAACGGGGTTCCGCCGGTAACAGGACCTCGCGGCGGCAAGAGCGCGTCGAAGGTCAGTGGCCCGAGTTCGGCGTCACCAAAATCGAAATTGCCGAAGTCAAAGAGCCCAAAATCTTCTTCAACGCCCATGTCCGGCTGCGACACTGAGGTATCCGGCTCGCCCCGCATATCCGGAGTCGAGGTGTCGGCCTGACTCACGTCAGGATCGATGGCGGTGTTATTTGAGTCGATTACATCGGAACCACAAGCAAATGTGGTGAGTAAAAGACATAATAAAACAACGTTTTGCACATATCGAAGCATTCAATTCCCTTAACTGGCGCAGCTGTCGCGGCTGCGTAATCGCAGCAGTATACGGGCGCGGCGCGTCGTATTCAAACGCGCTGAGTTAACTAGGTTTTTGAACGCCTAAAACTAGGCGCGTTGACTTTGGGAAGCCGAGCCGTCGGGGTGGCTCTGATAATAGTCGACAAGTGTTTGCAGGTAGGTCGACAGGTGGGGGCACTTGATCTTGGACCCTTGCAGCGCTCGCGCAGTGTTAGCGCCGTCATAACGTGCATCGTGGGTGAAATACCCTAGGATTTCTCGGGGCACGCCGACCATCTTTTCGATCGCATCGTTCGAGAGCGCGCGATTGGCCAAAGCCGGCGGAATCATGCCGATCGCCAGCCTCCTGCCCAGGCATTTGAGTCCAAGGGCTGTGATGTCCCGAGCCCGCATAGGGTTCGGGTCGGCAAGTTGGAAGACTTCACCGACTGTCGAGTCCCGAAGGCCCAGCTCGGCTAGAGCGCTTGAAGCGAAGTCGACCGGGATGATGTTTACGACAGTGTCACCGCGCCCCACATTCATGAACGGCATCCATTTTGGCATGCGATCGATGATCTTCAGCAGGTAATAAGGGCCGTCGTATTTGTCGGTCTCGCCTGTACGCGAATGCCCAACGACGATCGCTGGACGAAACACGGTGGTCGGAATGGAGGGCATCCGACGCTGAACTTCCATCTCGGCCCAGAATTTGGTGGATTCGTAGTTGTTATGGTGGGGCTGACCTTCATCGAGTTCGGTCTCAAGGATCGCCCCTGTGCGTTTTCCGCTCACATAGCAGGTCGAAACGTAGTTCAGGTGTTTGAAAGACGTGCACGCCTCACAGAAATCAAGAACATTCACGGTTCCGCGAACATTGACCAAAAACGCGATTTCTTCGGGGACGGCCAAGTCGTAGATGGCGGCCAGATGCCACATATGGGTCACGCAGCGGCGCAGCCCATCATAGGTTTCCGAATCGAGGCCCAAGCTTGGTTTGGTGATATCACCATGAATCAGCTTTAGATTGCCTTTGAAATCGGGCGAATCGCGTCGAATCCGCTCAAGCCGCCTTTCAGCTTCGGCCTGAAATCGCTTTTCGATCAAAAAATGGAATTCGCCCTCAGGCTCACGTTTTGTGAGTTCAAGCATGAGGTGTGTCGCCAGAAAGCCTGGGAACCCGGTCACAAGCGACACATGTCCCGTCACACTTTTTGCCACCTTAGTCGTTTTGACCGGCTTGGGAGCTTCCCGTTTGGGGTCTTTAACCGCCTTGGAAGCGGCCTTCTTGCCGGCTGCAGGTTTTGGTTTTTCAGGACTGGTGTTTTGGTTTTTGGAGCGTGTCGCCATCGGTACCCTCGAATGCTGTCCGGTTATGCCCGCGCTGCGTCGTCCCTGTCAACGCTTGGCGCCACACGTTGGGGCTGATACCTTCCTGCCGAACAAGCCTTGGAGCCCCAATGACCCCCATTAGATTTCGCGTGATTCTTGCCGAACCCCAGAAACACCGCCTTCGTATTGAGGCGACTTTCCATGGAGTTGGCGAAAACTCCGATGTTCGCTTGTTGCTGCCAGTGTGGAGCCCCGGCTCCTACATGGTGCGTGAATATGCTCAGTTTTTGTCGCGGCTTCAGGTCACGGGCGATGACGGTCGGCCACGGACGGCGCGCAAGGTGGACAAGTCATCGTGGAAAGTGGACTGCCGCGACACGAATTCGATTCACGTCTCGTACGAAGTCTACGGACACGATCTGGGCGTGCGGAATAATCATATCGACGGTACACACGCGTTTTTGACCCCGACCGCACTTTTCATCTATCCCGAGTCGCGCTTGTCGGATTCGGTCGAAGTTGAAGTGGTGGCTCCCGAAGGATGGAAGGTTTTCACGCAGCTTGAGCGCCCGGTAGAAACTCATGACTTTTTCTCGGCCGCGGATTTTGACGAACTCTACGACTCGCCGATCGAGATCGGTCCGCACCCAAGCTTTGAATTCCAAGCTGCAGGGGCGACACACACGGTCGCGATCTGGGGCAGGGGGAACCACGATATCGAGCGCCTGAAAAGAGATATGCCTGCACTGGTTGAAGCCAATGCAGCGGTTTTTGGCGGCAAGGTTCCGTACGAAAAATACCTTACGATCCTGTTGCTTACGGACGGCGTGTTTGGTGGTCTTGAGCACCGTCGAAGCACGGCGTTGATGTTCCCGCGGCACGAGTTTTGTGGGCCCAAAGGCAGTGTCGACCTTCCGATCACCGACGATTCCTACCTGGGGTTCCTAGCCCTGTTTGCTCATGAACATTTTCATACGTGGCATGTGAAACGTATCCGGCCGGTTGCGCTGGGGCCCTTTGATTACCAGCGCGAGAATTTCACGCGTGATATCTGGTCGATCGAAGGCATCACCAATTATTATAACGATTTGGCGTTGCTTCGGGCCAATCGGATCAAGCCGGCTAAATTCCTTGAGTTTCTGGCCGCGCAACTCCATAAGCTTGATGGGATTCCTGGGCGTCTTGCGCAATCGCTCGAAGAATCGAGTTTCGATGCGTGGATTCGCTTGTACCGGTCACACGAAAACAACCTGAATTCGACGGTGTCCTATTACCTGAAAGGCCATGTCGTGGCCGCGTTGCTGGATGTTTTCCTTGAAGAAGCTAGCGCTGGCACGAAGTGCCTCGACGATGTGATGAGATTCCTTTGGCAGCATCACTCCAAGGAGCGGGGCTATCCTGAAGGCAAATTCGACGAGCTCGTGTTCGAGGCGACTGGGATTGAAGTCGCGTCGCAGTTTGACAGCTGGGTTCGACGAGCCGAGGAACTCAACTACGAGGAAATTCTGGGTCTTGCCGGGCTGAAACTTAAAAAGTCTCACGGAAAAGACCCTGCGGGGCCTTGGATCGGGGTGAAGACTCGGGCTAATGGGGATCGTTTGATCGTCGCCGAGGTGCGTTCCGACGGACCCGCTTCAGGATTCTTGTCACCGGGGGACGAATTGGTCGCTGTTGACGGTTTCAAGGTCAGTGCGAAAAATCTGGACGAACGTCTGCGGGTTGCCGGAATCGGGAACTTCACGAATGTTCACGTTTTCCGATATGCTGAGTTGGTCGAAGTGTCGGTCGCAATTGTTGCGGAACCAGCCACCAAGTACGAGATTCTGGCTGATCCACTGGCTACTCCTGCCGCACTTGCGGTTCGTAGATCATGGCTCGGCACGGAAACGATCGAGGAGATCAAACAGTGAAGGTTTTTGTTTTTGTATTGCTGATTGTGTCCGCGCCACTGTTCGCGTCTCCGGCTTTTGCTCAGGACGAAGGACATATTTCTCGGGTGACCCAAGAGGCCTCGATGGAGATTTATTCACCGTTTTGTCCAGGTAAAACCTTGGCCATGTGCCCGTCACCCAATGCGGCCGAGGTCCGCATGGACATTCAGAACATGGCGAAAACGGGGATGACGGTCGAACAAATCAAGGAGAAGGTCGTCCTCCAATACGGCGAAGAATTCCGCGTCGTCGACCCACCTATGTTGGACAATATCGGCCTGATGGGGCTCTTGTTTGGCGGCATGCTGGGCGCAGCTGGATTGGTTTGGATGTACTCACGCCGTCGCAAGGGCGACACCCCGGAGAGCACCGAATCGGCGCCCAAGGCAGACGACGATTACGTATCCGAGCTTCGTGAAGAGTACCGCTCCTGAGCCTATTTGGGCGGCGTTTTGAGGAAGTCGACCAATACCTGCGCCAGATCCTGCGACACAGTTGTGGCATCGCCTGTGAGGTCAACCAGGTCGTGAGACACGCCGTCGAGTGACACCCAGACGACTCCCTTCCCAAGTCGAGCCCTCAGCTTATCTTCGTCCGAGTCCGGCGAGTTGAGGTCCATCGAGCCAATCACAACCAGCAACGGAGTCGTGTGAACTTGGGCGTGCGTCAGCGCGTTTTCGTGCAGCCGATCGAAGCTGCGCCAGATGTTCGCGCTCACCCCACCAAATGCCGCGTCTTTTGTGTTTGCAGCAAATGCTATCGTGGCCGCAGCCAGTGACTCGTCGACCTTTTGCAGTTGCTTGCGCATCTCGTCAGTTTCAGCGTCATTCTTTTCCTTGAGTCGCATCTCCAGCGCTTGTTTGCTGGACCGCAGCTGATACACAACCTGCTGGGTGACGGACGCATCAGACAGGCTCAACGCAGCGATATTGCGGATTTTGAGACCTCGTCGCGACAGTTCCAGCGCCAGTTCGGCCCCTTGACCATGGCCAATCACCGAAACCCCGCTGACGTTTTTTTGTTCAGCCAAGGACTTGAATGCCGCTTGGGCGTCGTCGGCAAGCACCGCACCTAGATCGTCTTTTCCGGCGTCCAAAAACGTGCGCGGATAAGCGCACCAAACGCGCCCGCCTTCTACGCAGGTGCGTTTATCGTAGATCATGACCGCGAAACCAAGCGCTGCGAGTTGTTCTGCCATCGTACGATAGATCGGCACCTCCACAGGCAAGCGAATCCCAAAACCTTCGCGAACCAGTCCGTCTCGGTTATGCGTGCCGAAATCATGCAAAATCAAGATTCCAGGAAGCGCACCGGACACGCCCACGGGCCGAATAATCTCGCCGACCAATTTGTCGCCGTGGGACATGAACTGAACTTCCTCGGAGACCGTGGACACGGGTTCTTCCAAGACTTCCACATCTTCGCAGGTTCCCCCGGGGCATTGAGTGGTTTGTTGAGTAATTGGCGCTTCGTTCGGTGAGCCAATCGATGCGCAACCAGAGAGTAATATGAGCGGGAGCAGTCGTTTCATTTGCGCAGAATCTCACTAAGAATAAATTCTTCGACGCCATCGAGCTTCGCTAAATCTGCGGCGACTCGCGGTTCGGCGAAGAGACGGATCTTTTTGACCACCATCATGAAGTCATCCTGCACCCCGGCGACGATGCGCGACAGTTCATGCAGAGGATATTGACGGCGGCCCGAGGCGTTCGGGTACATGACATCGACAGTTTCCAACCTGTCTTTATCACGCGGCGGAGTGTCGATGATGAGGTCTGCCGGATGCAGCGGGCGTCCGAGAAGGCTCGATAATTTCACTCGCAAACGGTCGGTCAGGTTGTAAATCTGGTCGGCGTCCATTTGGTAGATTTTTTCGTAGGCGCTGCGTTTGTCGGGCTCAGTGTAGACCCGGCTATAGGTCGCGACCCGTTTATGAAGGCGGCGCTGGTTCTTGTGCAGGGGGTCAATCAGGTAGCGCGTCGCGCTAGACTCGGGCGACTGTTGCGACAGCCAACTCAAAAGCTCGTCGTCGCTGTGGGAAATCAACACATTTAGGAGCTCATCACCCTGAATCTCATTTCGGCTGTAAAAAGCGGCCAACGCGGCTTCCATCATCGCCGAAGCAGACCGCACGGTGTGGTGCCAATAGGCTTCGCTAAACATGGTGTATCGCCCGAAAATAAAGATCTCGGCCGACACTTTGCCTTTCGACAAAATCGCGATGCGGTCCTCGGTTTCGTTCAGTGTCAGTGAGCTGAGCAGCCGCTCTCGATCGTAATTGCGACCATAGGGAACACCCAAATGAATACTGTCGCGTTCGAGGTAATCCATCTTGTCGGCGTCGATGGCGCTCGAGATCACCGACCGCAAAATCTTATCCATCGAGGATTTCACGCCGATGCCCGTGCACAAAGCGTTCACGCGCTCGGGGTCGACGCCAAAAACGGTTTTGATCAGCTCTCCAATCGGTTGGTCGCCTTGAAGCGTCGCGATTTCTCCACGGATGATTCGACCACCAACGTCTTCGTGCCTAGGCGTATCGCGCCCCTTGAGGTGCAGCGCTTCTAAATTATGAGCAAACGGGTAGTGACCAAGATCGTGCAAAAGCCCAGCCAAAAGCACGGCCAGAATATCTTCTTCGAAGACAGAATCCGCGAACGCCGGAGTTTGAAGCAAATTCAAAACATAGCGCTGCGTGCACGCGTAAACACCTAAGCTATGTTCGAAGCGGGTATGTGTGGCGCCCGGGTAAACCAGATGGGTGGGGCCTAGCTGTCGGACGCGCCGCAGCCGCTGAAACGCAGGATGGTCAACGATGAGTTGGATCCGTCGCGTCATCCGGACATTTTGAAGCTCTGGAATTCGAACGGTCCCCGACGGGATGAACCCGAGTTCAGGAATCGTGGTCAGAAGTGTGGAAAGACGTGTCGCCAAGAAGACTCCGCAGGACGGCTGTCGACACTATCAAACCTGCCGGCGTTGGTCATGGCGTGATTCGATTTCGGCCTGCGTCCTTCGACTGGTAGAGCCGCTCGTCTGCGACGCGAACCAACTCGTCGAATTTCTGTCCATCGCGTCCAAATTCAGCAAGACCGCCCGAAAACGTAACGTGGAACGCCCGGGAGTCATCAAGGCCGAATTCGACTTCCGCGAACTCGTCCAATACGCGTTGCAGTACGCTGCGTGCGGTCCGCAGGTCCTCGTCGACAAACGCGATGGCGAACTCCTCGCCACCCCACCGGCATCGCAAATCCTCGACCCGAAAACGTTCGGTCATCAGGCGGCCCAACTGAGCCAGAACCTGGTCCCCAGCCGCGTGACCGTGCGTGTCGTTGACCAGCTTAAAATGATCGAGGTCGACGATACAGAGTGTCATCGGTCGCCCATTTCTTCGCGCTTCCGCGAGGCGCTGAGAAATCCGCTCCATGAAGGCACGTCGGGTCAAAAGCCCGGTCAGGAAATCGCGATCAGCGCGCTCACGGGTCAGGCGAATACGATCGATGCGCACGCGCAGGCGGGCCATCAGTTCTTCGCGCAGTAGAGGCTTGCTCAACACGTCGTCAGCACCCGCTTTGTAGGCGGCGATTCGAGACCGGGGTCCGTAATGTTCCGAAACCATCAGCACCGGCAGGTCGCTCCAGCGCGGCGAAGTGCGAAGCATCCGACAGACGTCGAGCCCGCTGAGGTCAGGGAATGAAACCGCCAAAAGTACGACGTCTGGGTCGAATTGTTCGAGCAGGTCAAAGATGTTTCGAACGTTTTCGGCGTGCCATGCATTAAACCCCTCGGCACTCACTACTCGGCAGGTCTCCTCCCCGAATTTTAAGTCCGGATCAATGATCAGGACCTTGGGTTTTCCAGCTCTTACGATGCTTGCCATATGTTGCGCAGCATCAACCATATCGGTGGTGGAAACCGGTTTCTGAATGAATCGAGTCGCGCCGGCGACGGCTGCTTCGACTCGATGCTCCAAGCGCGTGCCAGCACACAGAAACGCCACGGGAATCGCGTGTGAAGCTTGCCTCGCCCGCAGCAAACCTACCAATGCGGTGACGTCGACCTCTGGCCGCAAATCGAGATCCAAGAAGATGCCGTCGAATCTCTCAGCCGAGACCCGCGTTAATAGCTTCTCGGGAGCAACGAACTCGACTTCAAACAGATTTTCCTTCGCGATCGGTACGACCGACTCTTGAAGCAGTTTATCGCGTGTGCACAACGCAAAGCGTGGTCCGTCACCAGGGAGGCCTTTAGTCTTGGTGGCCAAATGGGCGTCGTCGAGCGCTTGAATGACCTGATCCCAGTGGTCTGGAGAGTCCAGCTCAACCAACCGTCCCATGGCAAATTGTGCACGAGCAAGCGCTTGCCCAGCCCGAACCAGCCCGTGTGATTTGGCTTCTTCCAAAGCAACGACCAAGCATTCTTTGAGTCCCTGAACGTCGCGAGTTGCAGCGGCGTCGTCGAGCTGGGCGAGTCGTTCCGCCAGCCGCTCCTTGCCGTCTTCGGGAAGCCACTCGCCTTCGCTCATGCCGCTTGAGACCTCAAGCGTTTCTGGCGAGATCAATTGCTCTACTTCAAAAGCGAGATCTGCAGGGGAGATGGGTCGATGGAGCAAGAGCGTCACATCCGTGCCGACAGCTTCGGGCTCAAAAATCGAAGTCAGAACAATAGTAGGACCGTCGAAACCATTGGCGCGAAAATCTCGGATCAACGTTCCGGCCCCGGTGGGCAACCTAGTGTCGGTGACGATGACCTCGACGGTTTCGCCCTCAGTCAACTCGAGTGCCTCTAGGTGAGTCGCACAAGCCGTGACCCGATAACCACGCCGGATCAGCGTTCTGGAAAAAACGCGTCGTGTGAATGCATCAGAATCGACCAGTAATATGTTTCGCATTTTTTTCTCCCCGAAACATACTACGTAGTTCGTGTTGAATTAGGCAAGGTTAGGTCGCCTTAAATGCCACAAACGTGGTCCGTTGATCTCTTAGGACGAGAAGACGGATAATCTGCCGTTTTGCACCAGAAATAGCCCTTCCAAGTTCGTCGGGCGTTCCGACTTGGTTGCCGTCGACCTCCAGAATCACGTCGCCAGGTTTCAGGATTTGGGCGACTAGGCCGTTGCTTGCCACGCGTTCAACGACAACCCCTTTTTGTGTGGTCGCGCCTAGCTGAAACGCAGTTTCTTTGGTCAATGAACGGACTTGAATCCCAAGGCTTCCAGTGGGTGCCGGCTCTCGTTCTTCGCTGACTCTTATATTATTTCTTCTGGGATCAGGTCTTTCGTCGATCTTGATGATGATTCCGATCTCTTTGGAATCTCGAATCACCTTCATCTCTACTGGAAGTCCAGGCCGGGCATCGGCCACGGCCACCAGAAACGCCTGCACGTCATGCACCCGCTTGCCCTCAAAACTGGTGGCAATGTCGCCCGGGCGAACTCCGGCAATCGCCGCTGGGCCGCCGGGCGAAATACTGCCGATCAAAACACCGTGGTCGCTTGGAAGCCCGAATGATTTTGCCAGATTTTCGTCAAGCGGCTGGATACTCGCCCCGATGAATCCACGCACCACGTACCCCTTATCCTTGAGTTGTGGGATCACCGATTTTACGGTGTCGATTGGTACGGCAAAGCCAATGCCCTGGCCGTCTCTGATGATTGCGGTGTTCACGCCGACCACTCGCCCTTGCATGTCGAATAGGGGGCCTCCCGAGTTGCCGGGGTTGATGCTTGCGTCCGTTTGAAGAAAGTCATCGTAAGGCCCAGCGCCGATATTCCGCCCCTTGGCCGAGATAATCCCAGCCGTCACTGAGTAGTTCAGCCCGTAAGGATTTCCGATCGCGACCACCCAATGCCCAACCTTCAGTGAGGAGTTGGAGCCGAGAGTCACCGCTTTGAGCGCGTGAGGCGGCTTGATTTTAATCAACGCGATATCGCTGCTCGCATCGGTTCCTACCAGCGTCGCGATATATTTCTCGCCGTTTTCAAACCCCACCATGATCTTTTTGGCACCGTCGATCACGTGATTATTGGTCAGGATGAAGCCTTCTGAATCGACCACGAACCCCGAACCTTGCCCTACGCGGGTGCCTGTATCGGGAGTGCGGAAAAAACCACGTTGGTTATTCGCTGTTTCGGTTTGAATCGACACCACGGAAGCCTTCTGAGCATCAAACAGGCTTGCGACATCCGGAAGCTGCTGAGCCGATGCCGAACTTGGCAGCACAAACGTGACGGCGAGCAACGCCGTGGTGACGAGAAAATTGAGTTTCGAGAGATGTTTTGAGCAGATAATCGAGGTCATGAACTCCTCCGAGTTGGCCACACGTCTTGCCCGTGCAAGGCTACAGTTCTGAATGTCGTCACGTTGCAGATTTGTTCCAGAACGTGTAGATGAGCCGGGATTTTGGTGGAAGAAATGAAAGAAAATACTGACCTAAACGAGCTCGACTTTGAGCTCGATCCGCAGACGGAATCGCTCTTTCTGCACACCATGCGCACTCGCAAAGAACCTGTGTCCTTCGTTGAAAAGACCGCAGGCGACCTCGAGTGGGATACGCTTCGGACCCATGTCCTCGGGCAAGCCCTGACAGATGAAGGCTTCGAGCTTATCGAAGCATTGGGTCCATTGCCCAAAGCCAATCTAGCCGCCCTGCGCATGCAGCAGATCGCCGAATATATGGCGGTGCTGGATGCCGGAGAGGAAGTCCCCGTGCGGGGAGCGCGTGATATTCGTCGCGCCGTCGATTACGCGAGCCGAGAAGGCGTCCTGTCCGGCGAAGACCTCGACGCGATTGGCCGAACGTGTGACGTCGCGTCCCGAGTACGCAGGTTTTTCAAACATCGAGGCGAGGTCGCGCCGATGCTTTGGGCGCTGGGCCGTCGCTTGGACCCGTGCCAAGAAATCCGAGACACCCTGCAAGTCGCGCTGGAGCCCGGCGGCCGTCTGAGTGACCACGCGAGCCCCGATTTGCGTCGCCTGCGCCGTGAAGTCCAAAACCAGACGGAGCGCATCAAGGCCCGAGTCGAAAAACTCCTGCGCTCCGAAGAGATGGAAACCCAGCTTCAGGACGACTACTTCACGGTGCGTGAGGAACGTTATGTCTTGCCGGTGCGAGTCAGCGCAAAACGCCAAGTCGACGGCGTAATTCATGGGTATTCGGCAAGTGGCCAGACCGCTTTTATCGAGCCTCAAGAACTCATCGAGCTCAATAATAATCTGCGCTGGACCCAGGTTGAGGTCGCCCAAGAAGAGCGGCGAATTCTGATTCGACTTTCCGGCATCGTCGCCGAAAACTCCGAAGCCCTTCATGCCAACAGCGAGACGCTCGCCTACTTGGATATGACCCACGCGCTGGGCCGTTTTTCGGTGGAAATCAAGGCCACGATTCCCGAAATCAGTCCCGATATCGACCTGCGCGCCGCGCGCCACCCGATGCTCTACGTCAAGCTCAAGAAGGCTGGCGAAGAGACCATTCCAAACGACCTTCGGCTTGAAGACGGACGGACGGTTCTGATCGTTTCCGGCCCAAATACGGGCGGGAAAACCGTCCTGCTGAAGACGCTCGGGATGGCAGCGCTCATGGTGCAGGCCGGCCTGCCTATTGCGTGTGCCGAGGGCTCAAGCTTCCCGTTTTTGAAACGGGTCTTCACCGATATCGGCGATGAACAATCGATCGAACGCGATCTGAGTACTTTTTCGGGCCACCTGACAAACATCAACGGATTTTTGCCCACGTGTGACGACGAAACTCTGGTGATTTTAGACGAGCTCTTCGCTGGCACCGACCCCCAACAAGGCACGGTTTTGGCCGTCGCGCTGCTGGAAGAGTTTGCACGCCGCGGCACTCGAACCCTGATATCGACTCACCTTGAAGGCATGAAGACGCTCGCGCTGGAATCTGCGAATTTCATGAACGCCTCGATGGGTTTTGATGTTGCGAGCATGCAGCCGACTTACGAACTAACCCTGGGCGTGCCCGGCAGTTCGTTTGCCCTCAGAATCGCGGAACGACTGGGATTCCCAGCGGAACTCGTGGAACGTGCGACTGAGCTGTTGGAAGGCGAGGGCAAGCTCAGCGTCGATCAAGTGCTGACAAGGCTTGAGGACCAAGCCACTGACCTGCGCAAAGAACAAAAACGCTACGAACATCTGCGCGGTGAGGCCGAACGCTCCAAGAAGCGCGCCGACGACCGTTATCAAGAGCTTCGACGCGAAGAAAAAGAACTGCTTCACGAGGAATCACGGGCGCTTAAAAGCAAGCTCGATGG
>JBBKVQ010000026.1:0-11740 GCA_037968515.1 Bradymonadaceae bacterium | reverse complement strand
CAGCGCGCGATTTTGCACGTTCAGTCGAGCGGAAAAGACGAAGTCGACGGTGGAAACGTCCTCGTGGCTTTGTTTTCAGAGCAGGACTCGTTTGCAGTGTATTTCCTTGAAAAACATGGAGCTTCGCGGCTCGATGTTGTTCAATACATTTCGCACGGAGTAGAGAAAGACGCCGGGGACGACGATGCCTGGGATGGACCGAGCTTCACTGAGGATGACGAGGACGACGTCCGCGGAAATCCGCTAGAACAATTTTGTTCGAATCTGGTTGAGCGCGCCACGGCTGGGGATATCGACCCGCTCATCGGCCGGGAACTTGAGCTGGAAAGAACGATCCAGGTGCTTGGACGACGCCGAAAAAACAACCCAATCCTAGTCGGAGAAGCTGGCGTTGGTAAAACGGCAATCGCCGAAGGTCTAGCTTGGCGTATCTCGCGCGGAGAAGTCCCCGAGATCCTGCGAGCCGCGACGGTTTGGTCACTGGACCTTGGCGGCATGCTCGCTGGCACCAAGTTCCGCGGACAATTCGAAGAACGGTTAAAAGCCGTTTTGAAGGCACTCGAATCTGAAGAAAACTCGATTCTTTTCATCGATGAGATCCACACGATCGTCGGCGCTGGCGCGACCTCGGGTGGAACGATGGATGCGTCGAATCTACTCAAACCGTCGCTGGCATCGGGTAAACTCCGTTGCATTGGCGCAACCACTCACGATGAGTTCCGACGGTCCTTCGATAAGGACCGCGCGCTTGCTCGGCGGTTCCAGAAAATCGACGTGCCTGAGCCGACTCTCGATGAAACGAAAGACATCCTGAAAGGTCTGCGCAAATATTATGAAGACTTCCACGGTGTCACTTACACCGACGAAGCTTTGGAATCTGCAGCGCAGCTTGCGGACAAACATATTCGCGATAAAGCCAACCCGGATAAGGCGATCGATGTGATCGACGAAGCGGGTTCGCGGCATAAAATCAATCGCACTGATGCGAACGACCGCATCATTGACGTGGCTGAAATCGAGCGCGTCGTGGCCAAAATCGCACGGATTCCTGAAATTGCGGTCGAGGGAAGCGACAAGGAACGTCTGTCGGAACTCGATGCCGCAATGAAAAAAGCCGTCTATGACCAAGAGGCCGCGATCGATGCAGTCGTGACAGCGGTTAAGATGTCTCGTGCCGGGCTGACTCGTCCCGATAAACCCGTCGGTTCATTTATATTTGCGGGCCCGACCGGAGTCGGAAAAACCGAGGTCGCAAAACAGTTGGCACTGGCCTTGGGCATTCAATTTGTGCGTTTTGACATGTCAGAATACATGGAACGCCACGCAGTCAGCCGCTTGATTGGCGCCCCACCCGGCTATGTTGGCTACGATCAAGGCGGACAACTCACCGAGACCGTTCGGCGCTCACCTCATGCGGTGATCTTGTTGGATGAGATCGAAAAGGCTCACCCGGATATCCTGAACATATTGCTGCAAGTGATGGATGCCGCGCGGCTCACAGATAACAACGGGCGAGAGACCGATTTCCGCAACACCATCATCATCATGACCAGCAACGCCGGGGCCCAAGAGATGGCCGCCAACGTGGTTGGATTTGGCAAGACTGTCGATGTGAGCCGAGGCAAGAACGCGATTGAAAAGATGTTCCCACCCGAGTTTCGCAATCGACTCGATGGAATCGTCATGTTCAACCCACTTCGCCCCGAAGTGATGGGCAAGATCGTCGACAAGTTCATCATCGAATTGGACAAACAACTTTCGGAGCGCGGAGTTCGCGTCGAGATCAGCCCCAAAGCACGGGAATGGTTGGCTGTCCGTGGTTACGATGAAAAACTTGGCGCACGTCCTCTGTCGCGCATTATCCAGGAGACCATCAAACAGCCGTTGGCCAATGAAATACTCTTTGGTGCGCTGGAAAACGGTGGAATCGCAATGACCGACGTCGAAGACGACAAGTTGGTCTTCACCTTCGAGACCGATTCTCCCGAGTCAGATGACGACGACGCTTGATTTGAAAGCTCCCCGGTTGGCTAAAAGCTGACCGGGGGAGCAACTTTTTCGGGTTTTTCGGCGGCTTTCTTTTTAGCCGCTTCCAGCCGCTGCTTTTCTTTAAGCAGCGCATCGGCTTTCGCCCTAGCCTCGGCTTGCGCTCTGGCCGCCAGCGCAGCTTTTGCTTCCGCTGCTTTTTTCTGTTCGGCTGCTTCTTTCTGTTCCGCTGCCTTTTTCTCTTCGGCAGAAACTAGGGCGCTCGTAGAGCCAAACTTTGTCGGCTGGAAGGTTTCTGGCTCCCCAACAGGGTTTTCTATGACAGGCTTGGGAGCTTCGACAGCAGCCACGGGTGCCTCGGCCACCTTAGGTTCGGTGGGACGAGGAGAGATCTTGCGTATGTTCGTGCGAACGGGAAGTTCGTCGACCACGGCCGCCACCACATCCGAAGCGGTCTCGGCGGCTTGAATCCCGTTTTGGACCTCCAACTTCGTTGGCGGAATCCCATCGGAAAGCACTGTGTCGAGAACAACTGTGTTGTTTACCGGGACTTCAGTTGCCTTGAGCACAGTCTTTGGCACCTCCTCAATCACGGCGACGCTTTCTTTTGGCGCGTCGGCACCAGGCATTGGAATCATTTTGAGGAACATCAAGACGACCACAAGCACCAGAATGAAAACGGCAGTAATGCCAGCGAGAAGCCCCACGAGCCCCTTGTTTCGAGACAAGTCCTCGGCCGCGGTACTGAAATCAACATTCGTTAATACCGCAGTCAACCTCGACTGAGTCGGGCGCACGCCGGCTGCTACATCCGTTGCGATTGTTGTGAGAATCTTCCGAACCTCAAGGGCCGACGGCGGGCGGTCGCTCCGTGATTTGCAGATGCATCGATCGACGATGATCACCAGATCCGGATGCAAGCCATCACGAAGTGTTCCCAACGATGGAGGATGGCGGTGGACCTGCGCAAACGACATATCGCCTGTTTCAAAGGGTAGCCGAGCCGCCAAAATCTCAAAAAGCGTCATTCCCAGGGCATACAAGTCGGTATGATGACCAAGCGCCTCACCCATAACTTGTTCGGGGGCCATGTAAGCGGGTGAACCGCGCAGCCGCGTGCCACGCTCGGCAATGTCCTCGAGCGACCGAGCCAAACCAAAATCGATCAGCCGGACTTTTCCGTCAGGCTGCACCATCACATTGGCGGGCTTGAGGTCACGATGAATCACGTTCTTGCCGTGAAGATATTCGATCGCAAAGGTCAGTTCTATCGCGACGCGCAAAGCCTCAGCTTCGTCAAATTGCCCGCCCTTCTTTAAAAGCTGTTCTAGCGTTTCGCCTTCCACGTACTCAAACACCATCATCGCCCGACCGTCGATCTCGGTGACATCAAAGATGCCAACAAGGTTCGGGTGAGAGAGGGTTGCGAGAGCCCGACTTTCGGTCAGGAAAATCTGCTGAGCCTCGGGGTTGTCCGCGAGTTCGTCGCTTAGCAGCTTCACGGCAACAAGGCGATTAAGCAGGGTATCTTGAGCACGCAGCACAACGCCCATACCCCCACGGCCCAGGACGCGTTCAAAAACGTACCTAGTCCCCAAGTCCAAGGGAGCTGTTCGTCGGTCTGTGTCAGTGGTCATAAGTTTTTAAGTTAATTGCCAGTGAGTTCAGGGATTCTGATCGTGGTACCAACCGAAACAGAGTGGATGGCTGAAATATTCTTTCCGAAGGGAATATAACTGTACACGACCTGCATTTCGGCGTCTCCCGACAGAATGAACAGTAGCCCGCCTTCGGTTTGCACAAAATCTTTGTCGAGCGAGAGCAAATCCTGACGGATATCTGAGTCTCGGATATTCTGGGAGGTCACGTTGTTGCGGGTCACAACGAAGGTTTTTCCGAGCGTTTCGCCTTCGATCACAGTGAACGCGCCTCTAACCCCGCCAAAGAGCACAAAACTCTTGCCCAAAAACTGCCCCACCTTCGCATCGCCGATGAGTTGGTGGCCCGGCGCACCGAAGCGCAGGCGCACACCCACCCCTGCACGAGCAAACGTTCGAGTTGCTGGGATATAACCGCCAAAAAGGAGCGACTGTTCAAGGTCGGTTTGACCATCCCCGAGCGTCACGTCGTCTTCCTGTGCGTTGGGATTTGGATTGTCCGGGGTGCTAAAAGTCTGCCCGGGAGCACGGTAACCCCCCGGAAGTTTAGCGCGAGTTTCGGTCGAAATCACTCCCATGGGCCGACGATACAGGTTGTATCTTGCCGACAAAATGATGTCGCCCATGCCCACAGCACTATCAGAAAAGTCGTACACGGCGTCTCGAGCGCCCTGCAGGTCCACCGTGTCGGTGGGCAGTCGGAGCACAACCGGATCGGCTTTGTAAGCCACGGATTTGAGCGCGAAGTCGATCTCGAGTTCAAGCCGATCTGTGAAGCCGTAACGAAGGCCGATCCCAAGTGTCTGCGAGGTGAACTCCCCGTCGAGCGGAAACTCTCGACGGCTGCCATCGCCTTGAAATTCTTCTGTCGCCAACTGGAAATCAAAGCCCAACGAGAGCGACAGATCGTCTTTTGGCAGGGTCCACGGCGAAGCAAAAGCGCTTCCGCTGATAGCGATCACCGATAGCCCCAATACCGAGGCGAGCAAATTTCTCATTCTAACTCCAGATCAACTGTATAGGTGGGATTGTCCCCCGACCTTGGAGGTTTCACAAAACAATCGCAACGAATTGAAATCTTTTTTTTCTCTGATGCGTTGTTTAGTATGAAAGGTACGCTGAGGAGACACCATGGGTTCAAACTTTATGAGAACACTTATCGAAATTCCGCTCTGGATTCTGGCAAATATTCTTTGCTCGATCATCCCGACGGCAATCGCATTTCAGTTCGGAACTCAGGTTCTTGGCTGGTCGCCTGCTCAATCAGCTTTCTACCTTTCAGCGATGGTTCTTGCGACAATGACGTGGGGCTCGTGGGCAGCTCTGATTTGGAGTCGCTCTCGCGCCGTCCGAATCGGGCTTCGCGCATCCACCGTTTTGCCGGGAGTAGTGACTTCAGCGATTGGCGTGCTCGGACTTTGGACCGGCTTCGGTGCTGTGTTTGCGTGGGCTGTGATGATCGCAGCCGGTATTGGAACCAGCGTCGCTGCCGTATTGCTCAGCAAGCGATTGGGCGTTCGTCCGACGACTTTTGCGGCCAAGAATGTGGTCGCAGGCCTCGTCGCTTTCCCCTTTGTAACAACGATGATCGCGGGCGTGATTGGCGGAGTCTGGTACCACTACATCACGCATCCGGCCGACGGGAATTGGCGTTCGCTGGCAGGCTTTGGAACCGTCATGGTCACTGTGATGGCTGTTGCGCTCATCTCGACGGTCATCCCCGCCGTAACCAGCAGCTTCGCTCAACGCGCGGCTGCAAAACTTCGCTAATCAGCGTTTTTTGGCCTGAGCCGTATACGGATCTTCGGGCCATGAGTGTTTTGGGTAACGTGCACGCAGTTCCTTTCGGATTTCCGGATACGTGGTCGCCCAAAAACTCTTCAAATCATTGGTAATTTGGGCGGGGCGACGGTTAGGTGCAAGCAAATGCATCAACATCGAGACCCTCCCCATCGCGATAACTGGCGTCTCGCTCCATCCGAACACCTCTTGCATCTTCACCGCGAGTACGGGCGAGTTTAGGTCGGTGTAGTCGACCACAATCGATGAACCTGATGGAACAGCGATTCGAGTTGGAGCATTATCATCGAGCGCCCGACGCTGCTGAACGCTAAGGAAGCCAAGCAGCGACGCCGAGACATCCTTCACTTCTTTCAGCGAACGTTTGCCCCAGCAAAGCCCCTCCCATAACTCGTCCATTCCGTGGGCCACATCAGGAATCTCAAGCTCCGGGCAATGAAGGCGCAAAAAATCGATTCGCTGCAAAAGACCTTCGGCAAGGTCGCCGCGCGCTAACCGTGTCCGTAGGGCCCCGGCGAGTGCCACTGACATGGCCTCGTTATCGATGGGTTGCAGTGACGCTGGGGCTTCAGAGAGCGCCAGATGGCCAAAGGCCACGACCTCACGAACCACCACGCGATCCAACGATGCATCAAAGCTGACTCGACGTTCTCGTCGAACGACCCCCGGAAAAACTTCTTCGAGCCAGCTTGTCTCGAATGCGCTGGCCATTCTTACGACCGCGTCACCATCACGGTTGGTTCCAAATAGAACATGCGCGATCAAACACGCGTGGTCTCGAACTAGGGACTCACGGCCTGGTGTTGCGGAGCCACCGCCGGCCAGCGCATAATTGCGTGCGCGTTGAAGGGCGATTCGGTCTGGAAAACCCGCTGCGCAGGCTTTAAGCCGCTGATCATCTGAATCTGTCTTGTCGGCCGGAAGCCCGCGGCTTAACTGATCGGCGACGACCTTGGCTGCCCGCGCACGTGCCACATGCACCTCGAATCCCAGTGAGCGCGCGCGGCCCACATGCCCACGCGCGACCTCGGGCAGCAGTCGCCATCGTTCCAACAAATCACTTTCGGCAGGGGGCGCATCGGGCTGAACCCGAACCACGAAATCAGGCTCGGAGATCAAAGCCGCCATTTCTGCAACGGCACGACCACATCCCCGCTCTTTGCCTGCCTCGATCATCGCGGCAAGCCGCGGATGAAGCGGCATCGTGTGCAGACGCTTGCCCTTGTCGGTGAGCCCAGTAGGACCAAGGGCTCCAAGCATCGTCAAAAGCTCGGCGGCACGGTCGATCCGGGCCGTAGGAGGTGCCTCGTACCACCTGAAGTCGGCGATGCCTCCCCAAGCTGCAACCTCCATAAGTGGCCGCGAGAGATCGATCCGATGAATCTCTGCGACGTCGTAATCACGCATTTTATGTTCGTGGGCCGATGACCATAATTTGATCACGCGGCCGGGCTGGGTTCGTCCCGCCCTGCCCGCTCGTTGTTTTGCCGAGGCAAGTGAGACGCTTGCGGTCACAAGTTCGTCGATACCAGTCGAGGACGAGGCGATCAGCTGACGAACCAGCCCTGAATCGATCACCGCGGTGACTCTTGGAATCGTCAGCGAAGTCTCGGCGATATTCGTAGATAAAATCACGCGGCGCGTGGCGCCAGGATTCAACGCACTGTCTTGAACGTCGGCCGACTGGGAGCCAAAAAGCTGAACAAACTCAAATTGTGGAAACGTTGGAGCGAGGGCGCTTGCGACATCTTCGATCTCACGGCGACCGGGCAAAAAAACCAGCACATCCCCGCCGTCATCCGCGCCATTGATCAGCCGATGGAGGGCGTCTCGAACGCCAAAGATCGGGTTTTCGATGGGCAGATGCTGAACATCGAGTGGAAAGGTCCGGCCCGGACAATCGATCGACGGAGCTCCGTTTAAAAACTTCGATACTGGACCGGCCTCAAGCGTTGCAGACATCACAACAACCCGCAGGTCGTCTCGTGCCTCAAGGACCTCCCGAAGAAATGCAATCGCTAGGTCAGCATGGACAGACCGTTCGTGGAATTCATCCAAAACCACAATTCCCACGCCCTCGAGCAGCGGATCGCTTTGGAGCCGTCGTGTCAGGATACCCTCGGTCAATACCCACAAACGCGTGTTTTGGCCGCCTGCCCGTTCGTTTCTAACCCTAAAACCGACTTCGTCGCCGAGCTTTTGACCACGCTCGAATGCGATGCGGCGGGCCACAGCCCGCGCAGCCACGCGACGAGGCTCAAGCACCACCACGTCGCCTGGGACGATTCTAGCGTCCAGTAAAGCCGGAGGAATGCGGGTGGTCTTACCAGCTCCGGGTTCGGCTCGGATGATGACGGCAGGATGATGACGAAGGGCCTCGATGACTTCAGGGACGACGTCATCGATCGGCAGATGCGGTTTGTTCAAGCCGGGATCTCTTCGTCCGAAGCATGCATGGTTTCGAGCGTTGTGAGGTACAGTCCAAGACTTTGGACTTTGTAGCCGGCGCTTTGTATTCGACGACGCGCTTCGTCGAGTTGTTCGGGCAACAGGGCGTTCGCGATGCTATCGCGTTGGTCATGCATGGCCCACCACATGTAATCCGGCATCACCTCAAAAACATCGTCCAAGTGATCTCGTACGAAGTCGACTTTCCACTGCCGAGTGGCCTTGAACGGATTATAGCCCGGGTATTCCATCTTCAGGCGAGCTGAGCAGACTACTCGCCCAAGATGATAAGAGGCGCGATCAAAACTGTACGGAGAGTTTCGTTGCTCGAAACTTCCAAAATCCGATGCCGTCATCGCAAGATCCAGTCGATTGGTGCGCAAGGCGAATCGACGCAAGGCCTCAAACCGACCGCCGGCTGTTTTTCCTAGACCTTGGGGTTCAAGCCTAGGAATCAACGAATCCAAGACATCATTCGGCGCATAGGCAGGGAAGTCTTCGGACGGAAAACGAGTTCGCAAATCCTTGTGGTACTCACGCAAGAAAAGCCGATAGTCGAAATCGTCCAACTGAACGCCGAGTACCAATTGAGTGCGAATCAGGTGGTGTGCGCCTTTTGTGATCATGCATCTCCCCCAAGCAGCGCGCGGATGGCGGCCAAGTCCGGAATCACCAAACCTTTTCGGCCGACTTCAACAAGATTTGAACGTTGGAGCCTCTGCAGAATCGCCCGAGTTCGTCCTAATGGAAGGCCGGTCAAACGCGAGACGTGACGAGCCCGGATTTCGAGCTCAATCATTTTGGCGCCGTCGTCCAAGAGGTCAGGCGCAATATGCAGCAAGACCGTGATGACCCGCGTCTCATCGGCATGTCGAATCAGGTCTTGGAGCGGGATCGAAACCGTCCGGGGCCTAACGACGCCCACGCGTGCGACCATATCTCCCAGATCTTTGAGGTGTTCGTCGTTGAGGCCGAGGACGGTCGTGTCGTCGAAAGCACGAAGCGAAAGCCCTTCTTGGTTAACTCCCCAGAGGTCCCCACGATTCAGGCGTATCAACCCGTTCTCGCTTTGAATCTGAATGGAGCCCGCGGTGATAAGTTGAACGTTGCCAACGCCGGGGTCGTCGATTTCTGCACGATGGCCCCATCGCCGCAAACGACCGCGCCCCCGCAAATCTGAGTTCCATCGTTCAAGAAGGCCCGAGCCACGAATATGCCAGTGAGGTTCCATGCGGCCTACTATAGCCTCACCCGATACGGTGCGTCATCTCTAGGTTGAGCCGAAGGTAGCGTTCAATGGTTTCGGACATGCGGTGCTCGACCGGACCGGCTTCACGTGACGACACTTTCTGAAACGCCGAGGTCAGACTTTGGCGAAGCTCGGCATCGGTTGGTGGGGCGCTCGGGTCATGCCATTGCGGCGCCGCAAGTCTCGAAAACTCGTTGGGTTCGGTCATCGAATGAAGCCGATTCAGCCACTCGGAGGCAAACGGCGCCACATCGGCGCTAACCTCTCGGACTTCGGCGAGTGCGGCAAGGTTTTGATTCTCGGTTGCTCGCTGTGTGTCGGGCGCGTAAACGCCTGCTCCTTGAATTCTGCTCATGATTGGCCCCATCGCTGTATCGCTAGGTCGTCCAGCGCCTCAGCGGCCTTCTTAGCGAGTTCTGCACGTCGTTCCTGCTGCCATTTCTCTTGGTGCGAAACGACGGCGTTCAATTCAGTCTCGGCCTTCGCCATCAGTCTGCGTGCCTCGCTCAATTCTGCGTCAGCGAGTTCGAGGTTTTTCACCGCCTGAAGGATTTCAATGTCATTCGCAGCGTCCTCGCGCTCCAACCCCGAGACGTAATCGGATAATGCGCGTATCTGAAGGATTTCCGTCTCATTCGTACGCTGCTCGCGGGCATCGTGCCGACGGGCTTCCAGTTTCGCTTTTTCAGACTTCAAGAGTTCCAACGCACCGCTCGCCTGACCGCGCACTGTGGAGGCGTTTGCATACGCAGCAATGGCCGCGTCTTTCTCGGTCTCGCGGATCTTGAGCAGCACTGAAAGTGGGTAATCGGTCATCCTGCGATATCCCCCAGCCGGGACACTGTTTCTTCCAGCGAGGTCCATTCGTCCAAATCTTGGCGCAGCACCGAATCGATTTCTGGAATCAGGTCGATGGCGAGGTCCACCTTTTCGTCGGTGCCGTACTCGTAGGCGCCGAGGGTAATCAGGTCGCGATGGGCTTCGTACGTGGCGTAAATTTCACGCAATTTCCCCGCGTATTCGGTGTGAGATTTCGACACCACAGCCCGCATCACGCGAGACAACGACGCCAGCACGTCGATCGCCGGCCAGTGATTTCGTGAGGCAATCTTTCGATTCAAGATGATGTGGCCGTCCAGGATGCCGCGCACTTCATCGGCGATTGGCTCGTCCATATCACCGCCGGCCACCAAAACAGTGTACAGCGCAGTGATCGTGCCGACTTCTCCTGCACCGGCACGCTCAAGCAGCCGCGGCAGCATTGCAAAAACGCTAGGCGGATATCCTTGTCGCGCAGGCGCCTCGCCAGCAGCCAGGCCGACTTCTCGTTGCGCCCGCGCAAAACGGGTCACCGAGTCCATCATCAGCAGCACGTTATCCCCGCGGTCGCGAAACCATTCAGCGATTGCGGTGGCCACAAAAGCCGACTTCAGGCGAACCAAGCTGGGTGCGTCGCTCGTCGCGCACACCACCACAGAGCGTTTCAGACCTTCTTCGCCCAACACATCCTCGATGAAATCACGAACCTCGCGGCCGCGTTCGCCGATCAGGCAAATCACGTTTACGTCGGCCAGTGCGCCACGAGCGATTTGGCCCAACAACGTTGATTTTCCCACGCCCGAGCCTGCAAACAGACCGATGCGCTGGCCTTTGGCAAAGGTCAAAAGACCATCGATGGCGCGCACGCCTGTTGGCAGCGGCTCTTCGATTCGTTGTCGCGCCAATGGATGCGGGGCTGCGCGGTCGATCGACCAGTCCTCAAATCCATCGGTTAAGGGCGGCCCGCCGTCAATGGGATTGCCTAATCCATCCAAGACGCGGCCTTTCAGGCCCAAGCCGACTCGGATGCTGAATGGTGCGCCTGTGGATTCAACTTCGGCATCATTTCCGATGCCATCGACGGTGCCCAGCGGCATCAGAACTGCGCTTTCGCCCTTGAACCCTACGACCTCCGCCAAGCGTTCGGGCCCGTGTTTTGGCAAGATCCGAACCACGTGACCGACAGACGCTTCCGGCACGGTCGCTCTCACCACGAGCCCAGTGACCTCTTGAACACGACCACGCAGTTTGAGCGGTTGAACCTCGTCCAAACGATCGAAGTACGACGATAATAAGCGGTCGGTCATCGCGCCCCCAAAAGCACGGATCTAATCGCCTGCAGCTGTGTCGCCAGTCGCGCATCGATATCCCCGGCCGATGTATGAACGACGCAGTCGACAGGCTCCAGTCGAGCGTCGGCTCTCAAACGGATATTCACGCCAAGTTCGGCAGAGACCGTCTGCACAACGGCTTGCACCGACGCCATCGCGTCGGGATGAACGGATATCTCAAAATCCCCTCGCCCCCGAGCAGCCAAGGCCGCGTTGACAGCGATCGCCTTGATGGCCGCGGGATCTGTCTTCACAACATCGCCCACAATTCGTTCTGCAATCTTCAGCGCCAGTTCCACAGCTTCCGGTTCGGCACGCTCAAGCCAAGCAGCATGATCGGTACGAGTTTGTCGCAAGGCCTCAAGGAACAGGGCACATCCTTCGGCTCGCCCCTCGTCCCTTCCCTGCTCCCGAATCCGCTCAGCATCGGCTTCGGCTTGGTCTACCAA
>JBBKVQ010000025.1:0-3707 GCA_037968515.1 Bradymonadaceae bacterium | reverse complement strand
CGATGTCGCGCTCCATCAGCTCCCTAAACCGGTAGAAAATCTGAGCGCGCTCGCGCATCGGCATTTCTTTCCAGGCGGGGTACGCGGCTTTCGCTGCACGTACTGCGGCCGCGACGTCGGCAGCTGTTCCCATGCGCACGGTAGCCATCGCCTTGCCGAAGCGAGGGTTGATAACATCGTGTACGTCCGAACCACTTGGATTGACCCACTCACCGCCGATCCAGTTTTTGGCATCGACGAACTTGGTGAAATCATACGAATTAGCTGCAAATTTGGTGATGGCGCCCATCAAAACCTCAGGGTAGTTGGCTAAGAACGGGCGCAGCATAGCGACGATGCTTGCGTTCGGCAAACATCGGCACGCTAAGACGCTCGCCTTTCTCTGCTCCCCCCGGGTCTCACTCAGAGGGATGCGAAGGCCAGAAAAACGAGCCTTCAAGTCTCGCTTGATCCCAGCGGTATTCGCGCTACTCTGGCGACGTTTCAGAAACGCTAGAAGGAGACTCCATGCCGATGTTAATCAAGGGTGGCCGAATCATTACGGCCGACGCCGATTATTACGCCGATATTTATTGCGAAGGTGAATCGATCACGCAGATCGGCAAGGACCTCGACGTCCCCGCCGGAACCGAAATCATTGATGCGACCGGCCAATACGTGTTCCCGGGTTTCATCGACCCTCATGTCCATATCCACCTTCCATTCATGGGCACCCACGCCAAAGACTCCCACACGACTGGTAGCGTCGCGGCGCTTCACGGCGGAACGACAAGCTTCATTGAAATGGCTTGCCCCAGCCGTACCGACGACCTTCTAGAAGGCTATAATCTTTGGAAAGGGATGGCCGAAGGCAAGAGCGCCTGTGACTACACGTTCCACATGGCGGTCTCGAAATTTGATGAAAACACCGAAAAAGAACTTCGCGAAATCGTCAACGACGGCATCTCATCATTCAAAGTGTTTTTGGCCTACAAAGACTTCTTGGGCATCTACGACAACGAGTTGTTCTCGACTCTCACACTCGCAAAGGAACTCGGCGTCATCACCCCTGCCCATTGCGAAAACGCCGAGCTCGTCTCGCAGCTGTGCACCAAACTGTTGGCCGAAGGTAAAACCGGTCCAGAATGGCATGAACCAAGTCGGCCCGTTCAGGTCGAGGCCGAGGGAACCCATCATTTTGCGTCGTTCCTAGAAATGACGGGCGCCAGCGGCTACGTGGTTCACCTTTCGTGCAAAGCCGCGCTTGAGGCCGCCGTGGCTGCCAAACAACGTGGTGTCGATATCTACGTCGAAGCCGTGATTCCTCATTTGGTTTTGGACAAAACCTACGCCGAGCGTGACGGATTTGAAGGCGCGAAATACGTGATGTCGCCACCCCTTCGTGAAAAGAGCAACCAGAAGGCACTTTGGGACGGATTGGCTCATGGACTGGTCGACACCGTCGCGACAGACCATTGCCCATTTGACCTTAAGCAAAAGGATATGGGCCGCGATGCCTTCACCCTGATTCCAAACGGCATCCCCAGCATCGGAGACCGCGTAAACTTGCTTTACACCTACGGTGTAAGCCGCGGAAACCTGAGCTTGAATCGTTTTGTTGAGGCAGCTTCGACACAAACAGCCAAGATTTTTGGTCTTGAAAAGAAAGGCCGGATTTCAGTTGGTGCGGATGCAGACCTTGTGGTTTTTGACCCGAACTACCGGGGTAAAATCTCGATGAAAGACCACCACGTCAACAACGATTACAGCGGTTTTGACGGCGTCGAAATCGACGGTAAGCCAAGCGTTGTGACGGTTCGCGGACAAGTCGCCATCAAGGACGGGAAGTTCGTGGGCGACACGACACGCGGCAAACTAATCCGTCGTAAACCCAAGCACTTCTAAGCTTCCTGCCTTAAATCCGGCAAAAAAAAAGAGCGCGCCAAATGGCGCGCTCTTTTTGTTCCGGGCTCGACGGCCTACTGCACGACGTAATAACTCTTATCCAGACCAAGAATATCTGACTCGTCATCATAAATCGCGTCGTTGGAGTCGTAGATGTCGATCTCTTGTCCGTTGACCCGTAGAATTGCAGAAATATTGCTGAATCGAATCAAAACGGCGCGACCACAAACGGTCCCTTCGATTTGGCCCTGATTAAACGTAAGTGGTTGTTCACATCCGTCGTAATACGCGATGATATTCCGTGAGTCGTGGACTTCCAGAGTAACGCCTTGAAACTCGTTGTAACGGCCAGGCTTAAATTGAGTCTCTAGCTCGCCATAACTAGTTGGAAAGAACTTTTTCAGGTTGCGATTAAATGCAGTCGTGACCGGTACCATTTTATATCGGGTATATTCTTTGGAACCGTAGCTGACGGTTTTGGCCTTGTTCAAGGACATGTACTGACCCGCTACTTCTGGCCGCGCCCCAGCGAATTCGTCGTAGTGTCCGGTTTTATCGTAATTCGAGTATGTCTCTTTGAATTCTACCAATCGGTTGTAGACCCGTTTTCCATTCTCCCAATACTCCATCAAAATGACGTTCGTATCGCGACCACCGCTGGTTGGGTTTCCATCAAGCCGTGTGTAGCTCACGCCTATATAGCGAAATGGGCTGATGCAATGCTCCCACGGCGCATTGCAATAGTAGCCGTCATTACCGTTGCGCTTAAGGAATGTTCTAAACGAAAACTCCGTGCGCAGGTTCGCGTCGAACGTTGGCGTATTATTGCCGTAGCGGCTATCCCGCGTATCGTACGCGTCTTGCTTGACCGTCAAACTCGAGATGAAACCGAAAGTCCAACCGTCAAACTCCACCAGGTCAACCGAAGTGTTTCCGGAATCGGGCTGTTGATGGAAGTCGATCATAAAGTCGCCACCCGTCGAGGCCACGGCGCCTTTGAACATGAAACTACGAATCTCACGCAGCAATCGATTTTCTGCGGGCGTGAAGACGGGGCCATAGTCCGCGATCCCCTTTTCGATGTCTGCGAACTCGAATGTCGTTGTGTCGTTATCGGCGTTGCAACCCGCCATCTGCTGAAGTCGCTGAGCCACCAATCGCTGTGATGACGAAGGAAGTGCCGAAATTTTACGAGTTCCCGCAATTGCGAGCGGCCCGACACGCTCGATGTGCGGCGTGAATGGTTGCGTCCGGTCAACCACACCGCCTTGGTATTTGATCTCGACAACCGGAGCGCTGTTTACTTCGAAAATTTCCCACGCTGCCTTCAGGGCCGCCTTTTCATGGCTGAACAGTGAGCTATAGAAGGGGTCTTTCGACAAGATAGCGAGTTCATCCCAAGATACTTTCCCGTCTGCAGTCGAGTTCGCCTGTATGCCGTCGGCGCGATCCAAGATCGCTTTGACATCATCGGTGGCCGCAAGATTTTTGGGGCGCTGGCGAAGGTAATATCCGTTGGGGTCAACAATACTTACGCCAATTGACGATCCACGAATGATATCGGCTTTATCGTCGAGGTAATTAGGCAGGTTTCCGCCGGCCTCGATGGTGCAAGTCGCCGAGCATCCGTCGTTATCGACCAAATTGCCGTCGTCACATGCTTCGAGGATGGACTGAATCGAGCCGTCACCACAGAACGGAACATATCCGTTGGCCGTCGCGTATTCGGCGAGCGCAGCGAACGCGGTTTTTCCGACGTAAGATACGGTATCGACTTGTTCGATGTATTCGAACGGGCGGTCAGCGACGATGCCCCTGGCAGC
>JBBKVQ010000024.1:0-4257 GCA_037968515.1 Bradymonadaceae bacterium | reverse complement strand
TGCGCCTGCACCAACGGAAGCGCGGCGCAGACACCACCCAAAAGTAGGGCGCCTTGCAATGTTCGTTTGGCCGTTGAGTACTTCATCTTGTCGAGTCCTCAGGAGATCGTAATGTGGTCGGGCTTCGCTGGGCGAACCCCATGGCTATGATGCTCGAGGGTCTCGGCAAGGAACGGATCTTTCGTCGGAACGAGATTCGCCTTGGAGAGTGCCCAAAGAGTGACCAGAGCAAAGAAGCCGAAGAAGCCCATGGTGGTGAGTGCTTCGATCCACGGAAGTGTCACGGGAGCAGCGAGCTCGCCGGGCACGTGTGGAGTCGGTGCGACCCAAAACCAGACTTCGAAAGCCTGCATGAAAAGCAACCAGGCTGCGACGTAGCCAAGGATGTTGTTCTTGTTCTTCTTGTGATCTTGAGGAAGCAAAAGAAGGAAAGGGATAACAAACTTGAAGATCGGCAGGATGATGCCAAAAATGTCCCAACCCGTGGCGATGTCGGTTGGAGTACCGCGAGTCACGAACCAAATCGCTTCCTCGGGGATATTTGCATACCAAATCAGCATGAATTGGCTGAAGCCGATATATGCGTAGAAAGTCGTGAACGCGAAGAGGAACTTACCAAGGTCGTGAATCTGCTTGATGCCTACGAAGTCCCCAAAATAGCCGCCACCGCGCAACCAAAGCACGACAAGCACCATGATCGCAAAGCCGGACTGGAACATCCCAGCAAACGTGTAGATGCCCCACATCGTCGAGAACCAGTGGGGTTCAAGGGCCATCAAGAGGTTCCACGAGAGCAACGAAAAGCCGGTCGCAAATGCGAAAATATACAGGAACGCGGCTGCTTTCTGCTGCGGGTAAGTGCGTGCGTCTCCGGTCTCGTCCATATCGGTCGAGAGTTTACGCATCCACATCGATGTGACCATCAACCCCACCAACGCGACGCCGCACGAAGCGATGAAGAACGTTGGATTCAACCAAGCGGCTTTCTTTGAAAGTATGGGATCGGCCATGACGTAAGCGGGGTCCCACCAGTGGTAGAGCTTTGCAGCCCCGCCAAAAGCGATGGGAAGAAAGAGCGCCACAGACACCGGAATGAAGGCCCCAAAGGCCTCACCGACGCGACGCACCGAAACACTCCATCCTGCCAAAGCAAGGAACTGAGTGGCGTTAATAAAAGGTCCAGACAACGCCAACGACAGGGTGAACCAGTACCCGATAAGGTACGCGTTCCAAGCCGCATGGGAGCCGGACAATAATGCGCCTGCGAAGGTAACAAAACCGACTACCGTCATCGCGATCGCGATGTTTCGTAGCTGGCTTGGAACCTCAAACTTTTGAGGCGCTTTGATGTGGTGGTTATGTGCCATTATCAGTCACTCTTCACAAAAGCTAAGCATCACTCAGTGATACGCTCAAGGTCCTGCGGTTCAGGGTATTCCGCACGTTGAAGCGCGCGCACATAGTTAATTGTCGCCCAGCGCTCTTCAGGCTTGAGCTGGCTCTTGTACGACCACATTCGGCCTTGGCCATGCGTGATGACATGGAAGATGTCTCCATCTGTCCAATTGCGTACGCGAGCCGAAGTAAGGTCAGGCGGCTGAGGGTACTTCGGTACGATGTAACCCATGCCTTTTCCGTCAATACCATGACAAACGATACAAGCGGTTTCGTACATGAGTTTGCCGTAACGAAGGCTGCTGTCAGTGACAGCGACCGGGTTCTTTACGGTGTTCGCAAGACTGGCTTGATCTGCTTGGAGCGGATAGGGACGGAAGCTCTGCGGGATGGTGCCTGGTGGGGCGTAACGCATTCCGGGTGCTTGGTCCTTGATAGCCGGCGTTTTGTGCATGTCTTGAATTGGATTGAGCTCTCCCCACGGCTTTTTACCCGCGGGAATCCCGAACTCAGGCCACCAATCCAGGCATCCCGTGGTTGGGATCGCCAGTAGCAGCACACACACCAACAATGAGCGATTGAACTTCATCATGGTTATTTCCCGTCCTTGTTGACGGTGCGAATTTCGGTCGGGTTGAGAGATTTCATGAAATCGACAACCTGATCACGGTCAAATTTTTTGTCGTCAGCAGCGATCCACAACGCAAAGCGGTTGTTTGTTATCTGCTTGTCGATGATCAGCGGTTTGCGGAAGCAGCCTGCGGCGATAAGCATCACCAGAGGAGTCGTGATTCCTGCAAACAGCACCGTCAGTTCGAACATGATTGGAACAAACGATGGCCAAGCAATGTAAGGTCGACCACCAAATACCATCGGCCAATCGAAAGCCATGATGCCAAACTGCATGCTCGCCGCGGTCGCGAGACCTGTTAAGCCCGCCGTGAAAGTCACCCATGGAATCCACGAACGACCAAGCCCCATGGCCTCGTCCATTCCGTGAATAGGGAAGGGTGACATCGCGTCGAAGCGTTCAAACTTAGCGTCCCGAGCCTGAATCGCCGCAAAAAGCAGGTGTTCAGGGTGGTCAAAAAACGCCGCCACACCAGCCACGGGGCCGGCAGGTTTCACGCCCTCGTCGTTCGAAGCAACGGATTTGTCCGGAACCACTTCCGCGGCAGCGGGAACTTCGTCAGCCTCCGACTCGGAATGGACTTCCTTGGGTTCCGAAACTTCCTCCGTGCTCGCAGAAACCTCTGAGGTTTCATGCGATTCTTCAGTAGCCTCGGGGCTTTCTACAGCGGCCGATTCTTCATCGGTAGCGTCCTGGTCTTTGACGTCGTTACTCATCAATGACCTCCTTTCGTATCAATGCCAGTTGCACTGTCTGGGTCCATGACCGCCTTCACTTCGAACATACAAATTGTTGGAAGGACGCGGGCAAAGAGGAGGAACATGGTCATGAACCATCCAAACGAACCGATCGTGAGACACCAATCCATGACCTTGAAGCTGTAGGTGCCCCAAGAGCTTGGAAGGAAGTCGCGGTGAAGCGAGGTCACAACAATCACGTAACGTTCGAACCACATGCCCAAGTTCACAAAGATTGAGATGATAAACAACGCCCAGACATTACGACGGACTCGTTTGAACCACAGGACCTGCGGGATAAACATGTTGCAGACGTACAGAATCCAACCCGACCAGCCGAGCGGTCCAAAGAGGCGATTCGCGAAGTGGAAACGCTCGCCTTCGACACCTGAGTAGTAAGCGAGAACAAACTCGGTCACGTAGGCGACACCGACAACCATCGAGGTTGTCAATACGACCTTGGCCATCGACTCAAGGTGATTGATGGTGATGTAGTCTTTAAGGTTGAACACCTTTCGCATCACAATCGTCAGAGTGAGTACCATTCCGAAACCGGAGAAGATGGCGCCTGCAACGAAGTAGGGCGGGAAGATGGTCGTGTGCCAGCCTGGGATCACCGAAACGGCGAAGTCGAAAGACACGATGGTATGCACGGACAAAACGAGGGGTGTCGCCAGACCAGCCAACATCATGTAGGCCGACTCATAATGGCGCCAGGCGCGGTTTCCACCGGTCCAACCCAAGCTCAAGATACCGTAGATTTTTCGTCGAATCGGATGCAGGGCGCGGTCCCGAAGCGTCGCGAGGTCAGGCACCAATCCGACGTACCAGAAAATGGCCGAAATCGTTCCGTAAGTTGAAACAGCGAAGACGTCCCAAAGCAATGGTGAGTTGAAGTTCACCCAGAGTGGGCCGCGGCCGTTTGGTAGCGGAAGAAGCCAGTAGGCAGCGAAGTAGGGCCGTCCCGTGTGCATCAACGGGAAGATCAAGGCGGTCAACACCGCAAAGATCGTCATCGCTTCGGCAGAACGGTTAATCGCGGTTCTCCAGTTCTGCCTGAACAGGAACAGAATGGCCGAAATCAAAGTTCCAGCGTGTCCGATACCGATCCAGAACACGAAGTTGATGATGAAAACACCCCAACCCACTGGATGGCTGATGCCGGTCGTACCGATGCCGGTCGCGACCATGACGCCCAGACTCGTGACAAACAATCCGGCAATGGCCGCCGAAATGACGAACGCCATCGCCCACAGCTTGGTGGGGAAGATCTCGGTATGCCTTGAGACGTCGTGTGAGACGTCGGCATACGATTTGTTCCCGGTGACGAGAGTCTCGCGTCGAGCCTCCGTACCACCAAGGGGACCGGCTCCCCTATGCATTTCGGGGAGTCCGACCAGTTCGCTATTTTCTATCGATGCACTCATGATCGTCTCTAACTACGTGACATCAGTCTAAAAGTCGCTCAGTGAGCGGCTTCGCCGTGTGTTTCGT
>JBBKVQ010000023.1:0-15192 GCA_037968515.1 Bradymonadaceae bacterium | reverse complement strand
GATTCCCGCCAAGTGACGTGACATTCATGCGGCGAACGAGAATACTTCGGCACGATGAAATTTGAGACAAACATTGATGGAAAAGTGCTGATTATTCGGGCGACCCGAAGTGGACGGCTTGGCCTCGCGCTCGCGCGGGTGATGTCTATTCTGCCTTGGAGTGCTGGAATTGCAGCGTTTTTTTTCGCGATTGAGTGGGCCGGCAACACGATCGTCGGAACCGCTCAGCCTTCCTGGGTTTACCTTTTTCTGGGCGTGTTCCTTGGAGTTTCGGTGGCCTTCATGTTTGGCTTATCACGCTTCTTGCGCGATGACCTCTGGGCATTTGACCTCGGAGATCAAGTCATAGCTTGGGAGTCACGCATGCCGTGGGGGCAGTTGCGAAGCGTTCAGGTGCCGCTTTCGGACCTTGTTTCGATCGAGAACGTTGCTGATCCGGGCAAGATCATCATGGTTTTTGCCTCGGGCGACCGCGAGACGCTGTGTGAACTTCATGACACGAGCCTCCGAGGCAAGATTTACGAGACCGTCCGTGAACACCTTGGCAACTTAGTGGAATGGACTTGATGACCGGATGTGTTGGACCTTGGAGTTAGAGTGAGGAAGGGCATGAGAATTCGGGCGTTGATACTTGCAGCATGTTTGGGCGTTTCTGCGCCATCGGTCGTGCACGCAGACGATTGGGGTGTGTCCTCGGACAGACAGCAAGAGATCGTGCGGCGCTATAAAGAGCTGCTCGAGCGAAGCGCCACCGAGGGGTTGGCCCTATCAAAGCTGCTCGATTATGTTGGGAAGGGCAAAGGCCTCGATGCGCTGATCGGCGAATACGCTGCACGGCTGGAAAAAAAGCCTGATGACTACAAGCTGCGGCTGATCGTCGGCCACCTTTACAAGGCAAAAGCCGAATACGAACCCGCGTTGCTCAACTACGAAGAAGCTGTCCGTTTAGAGCCGAGCCTGCCGTTGGTGTGGCTTAGCCGTGGCGCGGTTCACCTGCTTTTGCAGCACGAAAAAGAGGCGCTCGCCGACTTTGAAAAAGCGCTGGACCTCGAGAAAGACGGTTCCAGAAAACAAGAGATTCTACGCAAATTGGCGGATTTGGCCTTCAATCAGCGCGATTGGGAAGCTGCTCAAAAGTACTACGACCAATTGGTGGCGCTCGATCCTCGTAACGAATCTTTGCGACTCGAATATGCCCAGGTTTTGGTTCGGTACAAACGCTACGACAAGGCCGTCGAGCAATACGATGCGCTGATCAAGCTTGCTGGCCGGGACGCCAAAGCAAAGGCCAATACTCTTCGTGATTTGGGCGATCTCTATGAACAAATGGGCAAAGAGGAAGAGGCGCTTCAGATTTACCTACAGGCGATCAAGCTTATTGGCTCCAAGAACTGGCTCGAAAAAGAGCTGCGCCAGCGAATCGTAGCGGTCTACCGTCGAACGGATCGATTGGGAGAACTGGTCGCCGAGTACGAAAAGAAATGGCGAAATCCGAACTACGATCAAGCCATGGAGCTTGGTGACCTGCAGGACGAGCTGGGTCAGGAAGAAAAGGCGCTGAAATACTATCGGCTGGCTTCCAAGAAATCATCGCGCAACGTGGATCCACGGATGAAAATCATCCGTATCTTGGAACGTGGCGGCAAAGAGCGCGAGGTAATTGCGGCGTACAAAGAGGTGATTCGAATCGCCCCGCAACAACACCGCTATCAGTTCGATCTGGTGCGGATGTACTTTCGTTTGGGTAATCGCAAAGAAGCCGAGTCCATGCTGCGTAAAATCGAGAGTCGGTTTTCGCGGGATGTCGATGTCTGGGTGTCTTTGGCCGACACTTATATGAGCTTTGAAATGCGGCCCGACGCACTTAGGGCCTATCAAAAACTCGTACGCATGGAGCCCAAGAATGACGCATATATTCTGGGCCTTGGCGAGTTCTACTTCCAGACTGGGGAGCTCGATAAGGCGACTGAAACTTGGGTGAAATTGCTTGAAAGCAATCTTGAACCAGCCGAGGCCTATGCCAAATTGGGTCAAGTATTGGCCGAACATGGCTTGGTCGAGCGCGGACTCAAACATTATGAAACTGCAGTCGAGATCGCTCCTGAGGACCTTAATGTTAGGCGTGGGCTGGCGCTAGCGTACGAGAATGCCCGGCAATGGCAGAAGGCGATCGACACTTGGACCTATGTCCTGGATAACTCAGATCAACCTTTGACGGCTAATGAAGCCCGTTCGCGGGTCATCAATATCTATCGTAAGCAGAATCGATTGCGCTCCAAAATGCGTGATTTTCAGCAAGCGTTTGAGGCCCGGCCCCCGAATATTCAATCCGGTTTTTTCCTGGCTGAAGCCTACGTAAAGCTTGGTGAGTTCGATGAAGCTGAACGCATCTACTCAAGTTTGGCTGAGGTGGCCAAAAACGAGTCCAACAAGGACTCAGAGGTCGATGCACTTCTGTCGCTTGAAAAGCTCTACACGCAGACCAGTGATTATAAGTCTGGAATTAAGGCGCTGCAGCGGCTGGCTCAACTGCTTCCGGCCCGAGCGCGCGAGTATTATCACCGGATCGCGGAGCTTTCACTCAAGACCTACGAGGACGACCAGGCCGTGCAGTACGCCACCATGGCGGCTGAGGCGAACCCTGACGATGCCATCGCCCAAGCCCGGCTTGGCGACATCTACTTTAAGATGGGCAACCTTGAGAGTGCCGCTGCGCAATACGAAACCGCGGTGGATGTCGATCCGCTGGCGTTTGGTATCTCGATGAAGTTGGCGGGCATTTTGACTGAGCTCGGGCAGTTCGCCGAAGCCGAGGCAATGTATCGCAAGATCGTCTCGAAATCAGACGACGAGAACCTGATCATGGATGCAGGTCATAAAGCCATGAATATGGCTGAACTCGATGATCGCCTTGAAGAACTCGAAACCGAGTTTTTTCCGCTTGTTTACAGGGCGCCACCAAAGGTCGCTTATCGGAAATTGGTCCTCGATCTTTATGAACGGATGACGTCTCGTTGGGTGACTCAGGATCGTTACGGCGTTGATCTGGAACGTGAACAGGCTGCTCGGGAACTCGCTGCAATTGGCCAGCGGGCATTGCCGGTTTTAGTGGATGCGCTTCAGGGAACGGATGTGGGTCAACGCGCCACAGCCGTGCGACTCTTGGGGGATGTTCGACAGGGAAATGGCTCCGTCGCGTTGGGCCGCATGGTCGAGGACCCAGCCGACCCTCTTCGGATCGTGGCAGCGCTTGCGGTGGCGCAGGTCGGCGACGATCGTGCCGCACTGCCACTTTCAAGAGTACTCGGAGATTCGGATCCCATGATTCGTGAAGTGGCCATTTGGGCCCTTGGCGGAGTCGGCGGTGACGTCGCAGTGAAGTCGCTCGCCGAAACCCTGACAACGGGCCAGAGTTGGCGAGAACAGGCGTTGGCGTCGATCAGCCTTGGCAGAATTGGAAGCGATAAGGCCGTGGCTCGATTGCTTGAATTCCATGGCCGTTTGCAGACGACACAGCATTCGGACTACCTCGAAGTCGCAGTGATTTGGGCGCTAGGTCGTACCGGCAACCCGCTGGCGGCGGCTCCACTTGCTGTTGCGTTGAATCACACTTCGAACGATGTGGCCGCCGTGGCCGCTTGGGGTCTGGCTCATACGAAATCACCTCAGGCGGTCTCGGCCTTGCTTGATGGGTACTGGGGCGCTGACTCCAATGTGCGGCAACGCTCCGCGCGTGGCTTGGTGCAGGCAGCCACGCCATCGGTGGTGGTGCCAGCTGACCGCCGTCGTATCGACGAGATTCGACGCGAGCTGCGACTGGTCAACGAAAGAGACCGCGTGTTCGATGTTGAGGGCGTCATCAAAGGCCTGTCGCAAGCGGCCGCCGTCGTGCCGATTCCTCGCGAAGCCAATATTTTTATCGCCGGCAACACCGAGCTGATTGCCACGGCGGCTCGCAAGGCGATTGTGCTTAGGCCAGAACGTGTATTGCGGGACTTGGTCAGCGCCGATGCAAGGTTGCGGATGGGGCATCTGACCGGGGCGGATCCTAGCGCATCGGAATCGGAGAGCCTGCGATTGGTGGCCAAAAAGTTACTGCCTGAGGCTCGGGAAATTGCGTCGAAAAAGGGGCCTGCACGAACTCAAGCCTTGATGTTTCTGGCTGCAGCCGGTGAGCGAGCTGACGCGGCTGCTGTGGTCGGGCTGCTCACCGATTCCGACCAGAGCGTCCGTGAAGCTGCTGCGTTGGCCGCAGGTTATGTCGGAGACACGTCTGCACGTGATGTATTGTCCAAATCCCTGAGCGATCCTTGGTATGGCGTTCGGGCGAATGCCGCTTCGTCGTTGGGGCTTCTGTATGCTGGAAGCAAGGATGCGACGATCGCCACTCGTATTGAGGCGTTGCTGTCAGAAGAGTTTGGCTCGATCCAGGTGGCAGCTGCCGATGCGCTTGGGCGGATCGGTTCGCCAGGGTCGATCGAACCTCTGAAGAAACGGTTACTCAGTGCGACTATTCCCACGATGACCGCGTGTATCCGGGCGATCACAGCGATCGGTGGTGTCGAGGCACAAGAGGTTGTGGCGCGATATCGAAAACATCCGGACCCTCGGGTGCGTGAGGCAGCAAATCGAAAGTAGTCCGTTGGGATCGCGGCTTGATCCCCAGCATTTTCACGCGTAACCTGCGGCGAGTTTCTGCCCATCGGGGAGTCATCGATGTCAAATGCACATGTGTGCGGAGAGTGTGGGGCCGTCGTACCAGATGGTCATCATTATTGTGGACGTTGCGGAACGCGATTTGCCGGTGAAGGCAACAGCGGCGGCAACGAAACCATGTTTTTTGGCGCCATGCAGGCGCCTGGACGAGCCAAGCTGATCCTGATCAAAGGAGAGGGCCTCGAAGGCCTCAGCTATCACCTGAATGCCACTGAGCATGTTGCAGGTCGCAAGCAGGGAGCGATTCTCTTTCCAGAGGATACATACCTGAGCCCGCGTCACGCGACCTTCTTGTACCGGGACAACATGTTGTTCTTGCGCGACGAGAAAAGCCATAACGGCACGTTCTTGCGCGTCGGAGAGCCCCGCGAACTTAAGCACGGCGACGAAGTCCTCGTGGGTGAGCAATTGTTGCGGGTCGATTACCTGAACTTGCGCCCTGAGTACCCGATGCGTGAGGAGACCCTCATGTACATCAGTCCTCCAAAAGAGTACCGATTTCGGTTGATTCAGGTGGTTCGTGGCGGACGCCCCGGAATTTCGTTCTGCTCAGTGAACAACGATATTCTGGTCGGTCGTGAAGGCTGTGACATGAACTTTGCCGACGACCGCCATATCTCTCGCAAACATGCGCGGTTCACTTGGGTCGACGACAAGGTCATGGTTCAAGACCATCAATCGCATAACGGCACCTTCATTCGCATCCAAGGCGAAGAACGGCTTCGGCATGGCGACTACGTCACATTCGGCAGCGAATTGATGCGTGTCGAAATCAACGCATAACCACTCTGCGATGAATCAAAAAAGCCGGTGATGTTCACCGGCTTCTTTTTTGCCCACGAAATACTTCCGCGAACTAAGCCTCGGTCTCGTCGTCTCGGACGACGTTCTCGGCATGGAATCCCTTGTCGCCAGCCTTGAGTTCAAACTGCACGGTCTCGCCCTGGCGAAGAGTCTTGAATCCGTCGCCTTGAATCTGACTATAATGGACAAAAATATCGTCCTCGACTTCGTGTTGCGTGATGAATCCAAAGCCCTTTGCGTTGTTGAACCATTTTACAAATCCGCTGGCCATACTGCTCCTCCCGACAATTTCCGTGGTCAACATTCCCCACCTCACATGGTGAATCGCACACCCCTGTGCGATCAATCAGTTTTTGTGTTCTGACTCTATTATAGAAAAATCGCCAAGCGTTGGGTCAAGGGAATTTTGCTTTTATTTTCTGGGGTTAAAGTTCCAGCGACGTTGGAACTGGCTCAAGACGGCTTATCGAGCTTGCTTTGGTAGAAACGAATATGTCCGGCAGCACGTCTGAGATAGGGGCCGTTTGGATCTTTGGCGATATAGGTTTCCATGGAGTCAATCGCATCTTGCCATCGGCCCAGAGCCGCAAGCACCCAGCCTTTATTGAAGTAAGCCTGCGCAAATGCGGGCGACATCATGTTGGCCTGTTCGTACATTTCAAGCGCGTCGGCGTATCGGTTCTGAGCCTGAAGAGCGAGGCCAATTCCGTGTACAGGTCGAGGGTCATCTGGGGCGAAGGATCGGACAAACTCAAAGGTAGAGATGGCCGAATCGTACTCGAACGAAAAAATGTAGGCGGCCCCTAAGTTGATCAGAGTGTCGGTATCTTTGGGGTCTCCAATTGCCAATCCAGCCCGATAAGCCCTCACGGCTTCCGAGTACATTCCACGTTCTTGATAGATATTTCCCAGGTTGAAATAGACGATGGCCTCTTTATCGCCGCCAGCTCGAAATGCCTGTTCAATCGCATTTAAGGCTTCACTGAACTTGGCGTCGCTGGAATAAGCGATCGCCGTATTCATATGGATATCCCAACGGCTCGGGTCTCTTTTTTCGGCCAACTTGAAGTCAGCCACCGCTCCTGCGTAGTCTTTGGAATCCAGTTTCTGCACCCCTTGGACAAAATACTCTTGAGACGCGACACCGTTGGTGCGAATCACTTTATCGGGTTTGTCGGGTGACGACGAACAGGCAGCAAGCGAGATAAACGAGACAATGAGCAACAGACGATTCAAGACAGACCCCTTTGGTTTGGTCAGACAGCGACATTACTTCTGCATACTTTTGTTCGCAACCTGTGGGATTTGGGTTTCCTCAGGCTGCGGTGCGTCGGGTGCAGAAATCAGGGCCCGGCAGTTGAAGTCGTTGGACGAGGCGGGACCCGCAGAAATTCTCTATCGGTCGATTATCGAAGAGATGGCCGCGCGCCAAAGGCCGGTCGCCACCTCCTCGGACAAGATGTTGTTGGTTGTGGGCGAGTTTCAGAATCTGGATGCACAAATGCGCCACCGCTTGGTTTCTCAGGTGCTTACGTTCCCCAACGGCGTGGCGTTGAACGTGAAGTCGGAATATCAGCGCCTCGATCGAACCGTGGATCCGGCGGATTGGGTCGAGGTCGCAGACCCCAGCACTTTGACCAAAGCTCGCAGCGACGAGGCTGAATTTGGTTCAGCGGTTCAATCACGTTTTGCGCGGGCGCAATAGATGGTTACGATGCCTTGCATGCGTCATGGTTTTCTAGTCATCAGCTTGGGGTCTATTTTATTTTGGTCGGGGCTCGCCCACGCCCAAACATCGGCCGCGGTCCGTGTGCTTTTCCACGGCGGGCAGTCGAGCCTTTACGGATTGGACCTTGCGGGCACGACCGTGGTTGAGATCGGGTCGGCGCCTTTTGCCGCCGACGCCATCGCTTCGCTCGATATGAAGTGGCTGCCCGGTGACTCGGTATTATTGGCTCAGGCATCAGGTTTAGGGTTTGCGGTCTATGACTCCGACCAGCGCTTGATTTCGGTTCTCGATCCTCAAGCGAGATACCGGGATGTCACGCGGGTTGCCGTCGCCAGCTATTCGGCTTTCGGTGTGCCTTCTCGGATGATTATTGGCGATTCGTTTTCTTCGGTCGTGACCATCCGCGACCTGCAAACACAGCAAACAGTTTGGTATCGCAGTGTTCTGAATGGGACAGCGTTTGGCGAGGTGGCTGCTGTTGCGGCTCTGCCGGATAACCGTGTTCTGCTGGGCCTAAGATGGGATGAATTGCAGTTATCCGTGATCGATATCTACGACACGGCGCTCGGAGCCGAGCCGCAAGAGATCGCCTCTTCAGATTACGTGGGCAGCCCTAACGAGGTGACGATCGTCCCGGAAATCGAGGACTTGCGAGATGTTTTTGCACGTCAGGATGGCACCTTGTTGGTCGGGACAGCCAGCCGGGTTCTGGTGCTCGACGCAGATGCCCAGATTACGTCTGAGCTTCCACTGACCATGTTCGGCATCGTCGGCGAAGTGGCCTCGGTCCGTTGGACACCCGACGGTCGAGTCGTCTTTGCCACGTTTGAACGTGGCGCGTGGACGCGTCCCAGTGAAGGGCATCGGGTGCATTGGTGGGACTTGATATCCAACGAGGTCATCTCGTCGGGATCGTTGAATGCAGCGCCTGCGGCCATCGATCCATGGCTTGGGCACGGCGGGACCGGCACCGACGGGTTTGTTGCGGGATTGGACCAACTGGCCGACGGCAGGGTCGAAGACCTTGAGGCGTTGGCGGTGAGTTTGGGTAGCATTAAACTGTCCCGTGGCGATCTGTTGTCGGCACGTGTGATCGTGTCCAATACAGGACAGTTTCCGGTGCCCACGCTCAGATTCGAGGTCGAGGTCGGTGCGGGAAAATGCAATGTCGCCCAGACTTTCCCCGAGCCAGTCGGCGCGTCAGACGGTGTCATAGTTTATCCGGCGGCCACACATGAAGTGTTGGCCACACGGGTTGTGGACTCGCGATTAACGCCCGGCTTTTGGTGTTTGCGAGCGACAGTTTCCTCGCTTGGCGGCGAGCTATTAGAATTTTCGCCGCGAGTGGACTTCGAGGTTATCGATGGCGCGAGCGCAGGCGAAACGGTCGATCGAGAAGACCTAGACTTTCGTGATGCGCCTGATATGGGCATGGATGCTGGGGACGTCGGTCCCCAACCGCCATCGTCCGATGATGGTTGTGGCTGTTCAAGTACTGCCGAACCGGATTTGAGCCCATTATTGTTCTTGCTGGCGCTCGTGTTTAGACGTCGCTTGCGCCGGGGCCTTACGCAAGTTTAGAGTCGCGACGTCCTTGAGGAGCAGTACATGTCCCATTCGCCTCTAACCACCACTCGCCCACCGGCATACACGGCAAGCGGCCGTGAAATACTGTCGTTTCATTTGCATCGATTTTTGGTGACCTGGATGTCGCACGCGCATGTGGACCAAGTCTACATCGCGCTCGGCTTTCCGGGGTCGGCGATGCCGGATGGGCTGATCGAAGTGACTGCGGGCGCAGCTACATTTGTAGACCTCGCCTGGGGCTTTGAAGACGTTGAGGCGGCGGTTGCAAGCGATTGTCGTTGGCTGAACAACGATGCCCTAGAAAAGTCGCTGGCGATTGTGCCCCTCACCGAAAAAGGACAAACCGGCGAGGTCTTTATTGGTTTTGCGCTGGTGGCCGGCGAACTCGATAATTCGCTGCTCGATGAGCTTCGGACTCACGCAAAAAGTGCGATTCAGGCCAGTCATCGAAACGCGATTCGCATCTTTTTTGATGAGACTCCTACCCACGATATTAAGCGGTTTTTGTACTCGATGATGGAACATCTGCCGGAATGGTCAGGATGTGACGGGTCGGCAGCGGTGATCCTGTCGAATTCCTTGGACGCGATGCGTTTGCTGCCCAACGAATCCAATTTTGTTGTGATGGCGGAGCGGCTCTACTCGGAAAGCGAGGACCGCCTTGTGGGAATGAGCCTGACCGCTGAGCCTGGCACGTTGTTAGGCGAGGCGCTTCAAGGGCAACGAGGCGGCACAAAACGTGTTTTTCATCGATATGTGCGAAATCCCGAGGGGCAGTGGGAGGGCGGAGGATCCAAACACGAAGAGTTCCACGCGGCGGGCCGGGACGAAAGCATGATGGTCCTTGTGCCGTTGGTATCGTCCGAGGGGGATGAGCGTGAGCACCTTGGGTGGTTGTCCTTGTGCTGGAAGAAGCCGATTCGTTTGGCTCCCTCCACGATTGAGTGTTTTTCGGTGCTCGCCGATCGATTGGCTGCTGGGCTACGCCATTCGCCGCTTTACACCTTGAGCGCTCGGAAGATGTGGATTCTAAGGTCTGTCCGAGATGCCTGCGAACGGGCAGTTTCTGCCGAGGGTTCCGCTGAGCAGCGTCGATCGAATTTGGTTCATGAAGTCACGGGGTTGGTCGAAGCGCATACCGGAGTTCCAAGTTTTGGGTTGGGCCATATCGTCCAACGCGGCGCGCAGAAACGAATCCTGAAATTTGAGGCGGCCTATGGCTGGTCCGACTTCAGCGCGATCGAACTGCCCGTCGATATTGATGCGTCTGCGACCGATGACTCAGGTGTATCAACGCTTGCGGTTCGATTGAATCAGACGATGGTGCTTGCCGGCCGATCGGCGGACACTGGTTTTAAGAACTACCTCTGGGTTGACGAAGCGACGCAGCGACTAGCTGATTCTCGCATGCCTGAAGGGGCGCTGGCGCTCACGGATGGTTCGGATTGGCGTCGCTTGAGTGCCTATTATAAACCAGCTCGTGACCAAGCCTATGGCACATTAGCCCACCCAATTTCGTTTGCGGGCAAGGTGCTTGGCGTGGTCGCACTTGAGGTGGATCGCGATACCCCCTGGTATTGGTGGTCGGGTTATGGCGGTCAGTTGTTTTGGGAGCTGATGGCAGGTGATTTGGCATTCGCTTTTCGCGCCCTTGGAATCGACGAAGAGAGGGCAGACGCTTGAAAGACGTGCAGTTTTCGGAGGAGGCGGTACGTGCCGCAGGCAAATCCATTGCAGCTGCGAGGAATCTTGGGGTTTTCATCGGGAGCGGCCTTTCCCTTGCCTCTGGCATTCCGACTTATCGCGACAAAATGGGGCTGTATGTCGACCCAGAAGTTGCACGGTTCGCTCAGGTTTCAACGTTCGAAACCGACCGGCAGCTGATGTTGTTTTGGTACGAAGAGCAGCGCCGCAAGTTGGCGAAAATTCACCCAAATGCGGGGCACCATGCGCTGGCCGAGATTGCCAAGATGATCCCGACGGCGTTTGTGACTCAGAATGTAGACGGGCTGCTTGAGCGCGCGCTGGCTGAGGTCGACGCCGATGCCGAGGTTTTTCCGCTGCATGGAAGGCTGTCGAGGAGCCGATGCCACGTGTGCAAACGACTTGAGAACCGACAAGTTGACCTGAGTGAGGAGCCACTTTGCCGTAATTGCGGAGGCTCTCTGCGCCCCGATGTTGTGTGGTTCGGAGAGCTTCTGGCAAGAGACGTGTGGCAGGGCGCAATGGACAGTTTTACCGAGATTCAGGCTTGTCTTGTGATCGGCACTTCCGGCCTCGTGTACCCTGCGTCCGAGCTTCCCGAACTCGCCGAATCTAGAGGCGTGACGTTGATAGAGATCAACACCAATCAGACCGCGCTGACCGATGTGTGTAAACACGTGTTGCGGGGTCATGCCGAAGCGATTCTTCCCCTCCTGCTAGACGAACTTCGCGCCTCAGATATTTGACTTTAGGGCCCAGGTTTTGACGGCAAGGGTATCGAAAATCTGAGGGTGGAGATTTTCCGAGTTGCTCAAGTTGTTATAAACTATGGGGATTTTTATTTTCTGAAAGCTTGGCGCGCGTTCTGCAAGACTCTTTCGCGTCACTAAATTTATGAGGTTCCCATGAAATCCACATTGACCCGTTGTTTTGTTGTCGCTGTTTGCTGTTGGAGTGTTTCGGCTTCGGCTCAGTCTGAGCCAACGGCTCCGCCTTCGGCCCCCGAAGGCGAGTGCTCCGTGAATGCCGATTGCCCCGCCGATTTTACGTGTGAAACGGACAACTTTGCTTCCTGCCCTCCGTGCCCAAATGACGGCAGCGAGTGTAGCCCGTGCGAGAGCCAATCCTATTCGTACTGCATGCCTCCTCCCCCCACGCAGTGTTCGGGGGACTCGGACTGTGACGGCACAGATATCTGTGTGTCGTACACTTACGAAACGTGTTCTGGCGGCGGCGTAGACATCGCATGTGCACCGGATGAGCCCTGTGAACTCCCTCCTATGGATGAGTCCACGTGTGAGTCTCAAACCGAAGCCTACTGCGTGCCGCGTTATGTGGCGCCTTGCCAAGCCGCTGCGGATTGTGGCCCTGGGTTCACTTGCGAGGCCACTGAATTGTGTGCCTGCTCGTCAGGCGGATCTGTGGGGGGCGACAGTGGTTCGGAGCCTTCACCCGAGCCAGATTGTGTTTGTGAGCCCAGTGGCGAGCAATCCTGTCAGGTAATCTTGGTTGAATGTCAGACCGACAGCGACTGTGCACAGGATCTGGAGTGCATTTCTGGACCGAGTTACGAAACGCCGGTTGTGGTGGAGCCAGGTGGCAACGATATGAGTCCACAGCCTGAGCCGGCTTCGGCGTCTTACTGCTTGCCTCCGGGCTACGGATACTGGGGAGCGACTTCCGGCAGCGATGCCGTCGCCCAGGAATCAGGCGCGAACGGAACGCTTTCGACTTCTGACCGGATCTCGTGGGGAACGAATCCGAACAACGGTGGTAGCAAAGCAAGCTCCGATGGCTGCTCAACGATCAAGGGCGATGCAACCTTGTCATTGCTCGGGTTGCTTGGCTTGGTCGGCTGGTTCCGTCGCCGTCGCTAAAGCTGGCATCAACGAAGATAAAGGTCCGCAATCGCGGGCCTTTTTTTTGGCCTCAGTTATCTGACTCTAACAAGGTGGATTCAACAACAGCGGTCTCGAAAATCTGAGGGGTAAAGTCTTGTGTGTTTTTTAAGGTGTTGCAGGGAAAGGGGATTCTGTGGATTACAAGACTTGGCGCGGGTTCTGCAGTACTATTGTGCGTAACTAATTTATTGAGGTTCCCATGAAGTCCATTTTGACTCGTTGTTTTGTCGTCGCTGCCTGTTGTTGGAGTGTTTCGGCGTCTGCTCAATCAGATCCGTCCGAGCCCACCCAACCGCCCACACAAATCGAAGGCGAGTGTGTCGTCGACAGCGACTGTCCTACGAACTTCACTTGCGAATCGGATAACGTCGGTGTGTGCTTTGACTGTGCCGAAGACAGCCCGGATTGCTCAAGCGGTTGTACGAGTGAGTCGTATTCGTATTGTATGCCTCCGCCCCCCACGCCGTGTTCCGCGGATTCCGAATGCGATGGCGGGAATGTCTGTGTTTCTTACACCTTTGAAAGTTGTGGTCGCGCCACGGATGACATCGCTTGTGCGCCTGACGAGCCGTGCGAAGGGCCGCCAAGAATGGAAGACGAGCCCGCTTGTGAATCTCAAACTGAGGCTTATTGTGTGCCACGTTATGTCGCACCGTGTCAGGCCGCCGCGGATTGCGGCCCTGGCTTTACCTGCGAGGCTTACGAACAGTGTTCGTGTTCAGGAACCGACGCCCCTCCACGCGATGGCGATACGGATCCGGCGCCGGATATTGAGCCAAACTGCGTCTGCGAGCCCAGTGGTGAACAGTATTGTCAGGTGATTTTGGTCGAGTGTGACACCGACGCGGATTGCGCGCAGGATCTGGAGTGTGTTTCTGGGCCCGATGAAGGTACTTCGGCTTCAGTAGATCCTGATGATGGTGGAGGAAGCGTGAGTCCAGAGCCGACTCCAGACTCTGCGTCCTATTGCTTGCCGCCAGGCTACGCCTACTGGGGCGGAACCTCAGGTGGTGACGCTGTGGCTCAGGAATCTGGGGCAAACGGAACGCTTTCGACCTCAGACCGCATCTCTTGGGGAACCGAGAAGGGCGGCGGAAACAACAGCAAAGGAAGTGCCGCGAGCTGCTCCACCATCGAAGGCGATGCCGCCTTGTCGTTGCTTGGTTTGCTTGGCTTGGTCGGTTGGTTCCGTCGACGCCGCTGAGACTTCCCTCAAGATGATTAAGGTCCGCACTCGCGGGCCTTTTTTTTTGCCCAGCGGCTCATCGAATGAAGAGTAGGGCGATGCCGGCAACTGCAATCAGGGCGCCCACGACTGACCGCGTCGTCATGCGGTCTCCCGAGAAATAATGCGCCATGGGCAATACCCAAATCGGTGAGGTCGCGGTCAGAGTCGCGGCAATACCGGCATAGGTGAACTTCAGGCCCGTATTCATCAGCCAGACGCCAAGATAGGTTCCAAGAAACATCGCCGCCATGAGCCGGCCCAGCATGCGGCGATCTTTAAAGGGTAACCAGACGTCCTTCCATTGGGCGCGTAGGCTCACAGTGACCAAAAGGCCAAGGCTCCCACTGCCCAGCCTAATTATGCTGACCTCGAGCGAACTCAGCTCGCCTGCGCCAAGCTTGGTCAAGATGGAGCCGCCTGACTGACACATGACGGCGATGAGGATGAAGGCCATTCCCGCGGCAAGCGAACCCTGGTCTTTGGAGGCCGTTGTTTTGTCCAAAACGACCCACGCCACGCCACCGACGGTCAGAAGCATCGCGGCGAAAGTCATCACGGTCACCGGCTCGTCCAAAACCAATGCTCCCATCAGCGCGGTAACGAAGGGGATCAGAGCCATGAAGAGCAGGGCCTTACGTGCCCCTAGTCGCATCAGTGCAGCAAAATAGGCCGTGTCACCAAGGGTGAGCCCGATGACTCCGCTGATGATCAGATAGGTCAGCTCGAGTCGGCTCACCACCGCACCAGAGGCGCCGACGACGAGCAGCGTCAACCCCATCAAGGCAAGAGCCGGCACGCACTTGAGCAAATTCAGCGCGGACGGGCGAATCGACTTGCCCAGGCCGGCAAAAATGATGCTGGCAATGGCCCAAACAAAGGCCGCTCCTAGCGAGGCGAGTTCGCCCATAAATGACCTCCGCTCAGCAGATGCCGTTGCGAGCACTCCGATGCAATCAGAGGTTTTTCTGGAGTAATTCTCGGACCAGCTTCGCGTCGGCGGAGCCGCCTGATGCCTTCATGGTTTGACCGATAAAAAACCCGAGCAGCGAAGTTTTGCCTTCGCGGTAGGCCGAAAGTTCAGTGGGGTTGTCGACCAACACTTGTTTGATGATGGCGTTTAGTGCGCCGACATCCGAGATCGTTCGGAGGCCTTTTTTATCAACAATCGTGATGGGGTCGCCCCCGTTTTCGAGCATTTCTGCCAACACTTCACGGGCAGCTGACGTCGAGATTTCATCGGCTGCAACGAGCTGAAGGAGGTCGGCAAATGCCTTGGGCCCAAACTTCAGCCTCCCAAGTTCTTCGTCGTCCGAAATCAACGGCAAGAGCTCGTTAACCACCCAGACGGCGACTAATTTAGGGTCTTTGCCGTACACCAGCAGCGACTCAAAATAGTCGCCCTTGGCCTGTTCGCCACTCAGCAGGTCTGCGTCATCGTCCGACAAACCGAGTTTCGAGTAATGGACGAGCCGTGCCGCGAGATCCGGAGACACTTCGCGAGCTTTTTCGCGCTCGTACATGCG
>JBBKVQ010000022.1:0-7169 GCA_037968515.1 Bradymonadaceae bacterium | reverse complement strand
ATCCAAACCCTGCTGGAGGGCAAACAAAGTCCATTTGCCGCTGGCCTGTCTAATTTCACTGGCGAAGAAGGTAGCGCGGCGAGTCTTCCCGCCGCTTGGGCCAAACTGAACAAACCGTTTCGGATGATCAGCGATCACACGCTTGAATCGCTCTACGGGCCGTTCGCCACCGAAACCGTAAGCGTCGTAGGTTGGCCAGGCGGACATCTTGAGCATGATTTACGGGCCCTCAAAATCGGTCAAGGCTGGCTCAACGACCACCCCAACGACAACGCGATCATCCACATTATCGGCACAGACAAAGTCGCCCACCACCAACATCCTGGTTCGGACACCTACATAAAACACTGGTTGGCGGTAGACGCCCAGCTGGGACATTTGCTGGACACCCTGACAGCGAACGACAACGTCCTGATTACCGGGGACCATGGGCACGGCGACCTGGGACATCACACCCGCGAATCTGTCGCGCTTTTCAGTGGCGCGCGGTTTGGCACGCTGTTTTCGAGCTTCGAGTTTACCGAGATTGAGCAGACCGACCTGCTCTATTTTCTGGCTTTTGCGTCCGGCGTGGCGCTTCCCGCCAACTACGAAGGGGTGTTTTGGGAGGCTGATACTGCGAGCCCCGAAGTCCTCGATTTTGCGAAAATCCAAAGCGGGGTTCTGGGCAAGAGCGGGTCCGTTTCGGCGGCCTACGCGGCTTCCCGCGCCTCCCGGCAATCCGACTCGAAGCGCCACCCTTTTGAGTTTCTGGGCGCGTTGTTCCTTGCTGCGGGGCTTTTCGGTTTTACTGTACAGCGACACACCCAGAAAGTTTCGCCATTGGGCTGGGGCTTGCTCCTCGGCGGGTTTGGAATCACCGTTTTGAGCGTGGCGTTTCCGTCAGTTTGGCTGGGCTCAGCGATTGCGATTGGGTGCGTCGTGTTTTTTGCTCGATTTGCACGAACGAAGTCGGAGCGGATCACCTTGGGGATCGTGTTGACGATCTTGGTCGCTGCGGCCGCCACTTCTGCATTTGCGGAGCCTTGGAGAGATTTTTTCCATACCCGCGGGGGCGTCCATCCTGCGTGGTTTGCGTTTTACGTGATGGTGCTTGCCGTGGCGGGGCTTGGATCGCGCTTGGTCTCCGGAAACTCTCGATTTGCTCCCGAAGCGGCCGTGGTTTTTGGCATCACGGTGCTTCCGAGCGGCGTCTATTACTACCAGGCCGGCCAAAACTTCATGACGGGAATGGTCTTCGGCTCGCTGGTGGCCGTCGGTGCAGCTTTGGCGGATGGATGGCGGCCTTCGAAAAAGGATCTCCTGCGACTCTCCCCGATTATCGCAGGGCTCGTATTTTTCATGCTTCAAGAATCCGGCGGCTGGGAATGGAAGTTTTTCCCTCATCGATGGTTAGCTAACTTAGGCTGGTGGCCGTCTCTGGCTTTCATCGTGGTATTTTCCGCCACCACCACGGCGCTCTTGCCTTCAAATCGCAAACGGGCCGCCATGATGGCACTGTTTGCCATCGCGTTCAGTTACGCTGTGGTGATCGGCGAATTACCCATCGAACGATTTGCGACGGCATCGATGGTGGTTCTTTTTGTGACCGCTTGGATCTCGTGGGCCGAACACACGCGAGCGGACACCACGGTCAACGCCCGGAACTGGGGCCACTCAATCGTGCTCCTTGGGGCTCAGCTGTTTGTTGGCTGGATGATGATCGACGGCTACCGGCTGAACAACGTCGACTTTTCGTTCGCTTTGGACTGGTTTGGCGGCATCGGCGACGAAGCGATCGTCTATGCTCTGACCCAAACTGCTGCCAGCTTAAAATATGGAATGCCAGCGCTGTTAATGCTTGGTTCGGTCCGCCTGGCGCTTGGCGCTCAACGATTTCGAAGCATCGCTTTTCAGGCCGTCTTGTTGGGGCTTTTTGAACTGTTGGTCTTAATGGTCCAAATCCTTTTCGGCCAAGCTTTCCAAACCGAGCGGCTTTGGGAACTCGCCGTCGCCGACCTGACTTTCGAGAGCAACCTCATCTTGATGATCCCCGCAGTCGCCTTACCGATGGCATTGTTGGATTGGTTTCGAATGCGACGCGATGGCTTAAATCTTCCGAAAGCGTAGAATCCGACCATGAAAGAACTGCAACCAGGAATGCTGATCGAAAAGCGTTACCGAATCGAGCGAAAGCTTGGTGCCGGAGGCTTTGCGACGGTCTACGCTGCGCATCACGAAGGCCTCGATCGGCCTGCTGCGCTGAAAGTTTTGGACATTCACAGCCATGCTGTGGACGAGGCATTCCTGCAACGGTTTCATCGGGAAGCCAAAGTTGCGGCTCAGCTCGAGCACCCGAATGTGGTTCGAATTTTCGACTTTGGCGAACTCGATGACGGCGCGCCGTACATCGCGATGGAGCGCTTGGACGGCCATGATTTAGAACAAGAGATCAAAAAGAATGGGGCGATGAACGTCGACCGCATGACTCGACTTTTTCTACCGGTCCTTGATGCGCTGTCTCAGGCCCACCACAAGGGTGTGGTACATAAGGACCTGAAGCCGTCCAACCTGTTTCTACTTCGTCCCGGACAAGACGATGAGCGCATGGTTGTCCTCGATTTTGGCATCGCGCGCGTCATGGACGCTCGGACTCAATACACTCAGGTAGGCACTTTCGCAGGCACTCCGGCTTATCTGGCGCCAGAGTACATCCGAGACCAGTCGGTCACGCCAACTGTAGATGTTTATCAAATGGGCCTGATTATCATCGAGGTCCTGATCGGGCGGCCTGTGGTTTCAGCCAACTCTGCCGTGGCCTACCTGATGAAGCACGTGCAAGGCGAACACGATGTGCCGTCGGAACTCCGTGCCAGTAAGCTTGGGGCGATGTTGCTTAACGCGATCGAAGTCGACCCTACGCAGCGGTTTTCGGACGCCGGTGTTTTTCGTGATGCGCTTGCAGCCTGGTTCGCTGCCCGTTCCACCCCCAAAGCCGTGAGCACACTTCGGCAAGCGCCAAACACGATCCATCCGGCCCGCACTGCCGAGCCAGCGCGGCGAAAACCTGCTCCGCGAAAGAAAAGCTCTGCGCTGACGACGATTATCCTCCTCATCTTGGTGATGGGTTTTTTCGCCATGATGGGACTTGTGATGCTCGTGATTCTCGCAAGTATGGTCGAGTGAGCCGGTTTGCGCTAAAGAGAGCACGCTGAGTCGCCTTTTGCGGCTCACGTGGAGTGCGAAATGGAAGATGTACAAAACCGACGCGACCATCGTGAAATCCCCATCGACCGCGTTGGCGTGCGAAATCTGCGTTATCCCATCATCGTTTGGGACCGCGACCACGAGAAACAGAGCACTGTTGCGCTGCTGAGCCTTTCGGTGAGCCTGCCTCATCATTTCAAAGGAACGCACATGAGTCGTTTCCTTGAAATCCTGAACGAGCATCGTGGCGAGCTCACGATTCGCACGCTGCCGCTCGTGCTGCATGACCTGAAAAAACACCTGGATTCGGAGGCCGCTCAGCTTGAGGCGACTTTCCCTTATTTCCTGGAACGAACGGCCCCAGTAAGCGGCGCAAAATCGCTGCTGGATTACGAAGGGCATTTCAGCGGAATTTCGGATCTTGAGGGCGACACGTTCATCCTTGGCGTGAAGGTTCCGGTCACCAGCCTTTGCCCATGCAGCAAGGAAATCAGCGATTACGGCGCGCATAGCCAGCGCTCGTTTGTGTCGATCGAAATCAAGATGTCGTCGAACGACCCCAAAGATTTCATCTGGATGGAAGAATTGATCGAGGTCGCGGAATCAAGCGCCTCCGCCCCGCTCTACCCCTTGTTGAAACGCCCCGACGAGCGTCACGTCACCATGCAGGCTTACGATAACCCAGCCTTTGTCGAAGACATCACGCGCAACGTTGCGGATAAGCTGATGAACGACGTTCGAGTGAAATGGTTCCGCGTTTTCTGCGAAAACGAAGAGAGCATTCATAACCATAATGCCTTTGCTGAAATCGAGTGGACACGGGACTGAAATGTACACCGTCGAGATAAAACATAATTTCGAGACGGCGCACCGACTCTCGTCCCCAGACGCACCGTTTAAGTGCCAATCCATTCACGGGCATTCTTGGTGGGTCACTGTTCGAATCGTCGGCGAAGTCGTCGATTCACAGGGCATGCTGGTGGAATTTGGCGCGTTTAAGAAGGCCTGGCGAGCCTTTTTGGACGACACTTTGGACCACCACCTTGTTGTTAAAACGGGTGATATCGTGGCCGCCGCGATTCGCGGGGTTCAGCCAGACGCTCGGATCTCCGAAATCCCTTTCGACCCGACCACAGAAAACCTCGCCCGCTATCTACACGAAGAAGCTGTGCGAATCCTTGGCACTCTGGATACCGCTGACGGTGTCCGAATCCGGGAAGTCCATTTGCAAGAAACACGAGTCAACGCTGCAAGTTGGCAGGAGCAATCATGAGTCATTTTTTTAAGCCTGATCCCGCCCCTACCCTCCTGATGAACGTGCGCGCCATTGACCCTAAGGTCGGTCTAGACGAGATCGGCGACTTGTTGATTTTGAGTGACCGTGTCGAGTTCGAACCCGAGAGCCTGCCCGATGATACCGAGGTCATCGACGCGACCGGCCTATGGGCAATGCCGGGTCTAGTAGACCTGCAGGTTCATTTCCGTGAACCGGGTTTCGAACACAAAGAGACCATCGAAACCGGCAGCCGGGCTGCGTTTGCGGGTGGAATCACGAGTGTTGTGGTGATGCCCAACACCAAACCCACGATGGACACGGCGGACTCGGTTTTGAACCAGACTCGGCTGAGCGATGCGGTATCTGGGGTGAATATCATGGTCGCTGCCGCAGCGACGCGGGACATCGCCGGCCACGAACTGACGGATATTGCTGCGATGAAGGCCGCTGGCGCCGTCGCTATCACGGACGACGGGTATCCGTTGACCGACTCTGCCACGATGAAAAAGGCCCTGATTGCGTGTGCCGAAAACGACTTGCTGTTTATGCAGCATGCTGAAGACCTGACACTGAGCAAAAACGGCGTCATGACCGAGAGTCCGGTCAGCGAAAAGCTGAAGGTCACCGGGCAATTGGCGGACGCCGAGGGCGCCATGGTTGAGCACGACGTCGCCTTAGCAGTCGAAGTCGGCGCGCGCTACCACGTGCTGCATATGTCGACTCGACGAAGCATGGACGCCGTCCGCGCAGCCCGCGCCAAGGGTGGAAAGATAACCTGCGAGACCTCGCCGCACCATTTGATGCTGACGTTCAACGCCTGTGCTGGCGGGGATCCGAACTTCAAGATGAACCCTCCGCTTCGGTCAGAAGCTGACCGGCTTGCGATGGTAGAAGGCATTGTCGATGGAACCATCGACGCGGTCGCGACTGACCATGCTCCGCATGGCGCTGACGAAAAAGCGAAGGGGTTCAAGGACGCGCCGTTTGGCGTGATCGGGCTTGAAACGGCGTTTGCGACAGTGCTTCATTTTTTCCATAAAGGTGCGATTTCGCGTTCACGCGCGGTTGAGTTGATGACCAGTGGCCCGGCTCGAGTGCTGAACATGTCCGACAAGCTTGGAACCTTCGCATCACGCGGGGACGTTGCCCTAGTCGACCCGAGTGCAGAATGGACCGTGGGCCCAGGCGACCTTCACGGAAAACAGAAAAACTCTTCGTTTCTGAAGCATAAATTTAAGGGCCGCGTCGTGGGAACCTGGCAGCACGGCTCGCTTCGCTACTCTTTGAACGACCTGACAAACGCATGAAGATTGTCTCTTGGAATGTGAATTCGGTTCGGGCGCGCTTCGACCATCTGCTGGCGTTTTTGGACGCAGAGAAGCCGGATGTGATTGGACTTCAAGAGATCAAATGCGAGGTCGGGGATTTCCCAACGATGGAGCTTTTGGCGGCCGGCTATCACACCGTGGCGCTCGGGCAAAAATCGTATAACGGCGTGGCGCTGCTGTCCCGCGAGGCGCCTCAGCAGGTGCGTGACGGATTGGACGGCGACCCTGGCAGCTCGCCGCAGGCACGCGCGATTTCCGCGCGTTTTGGTGGCGTGAATGTCCTAAACATCTACGTCCCAAACGGCAACGAAGTGAGTTCGGATAAGTTCGACTACAAACTTCGATGGCTTCAAGCACTTCGGGACACCGTCGACGGCCGCTATTACGACGACGAACCCCTAATTATCATGGGCGATTTCAACATCGCGCCAAGGGACATCGACGTACACGACGTCCGCATGTGGAGCGGCTCAGTGCTGTGTGACGACCGAGTGCGCCAGCATCTAACCGAGCTTCTGGATTGGGGCCTGAGCGACGCGATTCCAGAAAACGACCCGCCGTATTCGTGGTGGGATTATCGAGGCGGCGGTTTTGAGCGCGATCTTGGACTACGAATCGACCTCGCCCTGCATACGTCACGCATACAGGTCCAGAGTTGCCGCGTTGCGCGGGAATGGCGCGGACTAGAGCGGGCCTCAGATCACGCACCACTGGTCGTCGAAATATCGACCTAGAATTCTCACTGTCCAGGTGGCAGCAGAATCACCGGATCTGACAGCAGCACCTTTGAGCCAGCCGAAGAGTCGACGTAAGATAACGTGTCGATGAGGCTCACGACAGTCTGCATCGGCACGTCCGCATCGACCGACAATTCAAACACCGTCTCGTCTGGATGCTCCGCATGCGCGTGGACGACGCGTTCATGGACGGCTGTCCAGTCGAGCTGCACTTCGCATTCATGCTCGGCGGCAGCGGCGCAGAACGTCGCGACACGACAACCATTGGCAGGCGCAACCTCTTGGCCATCGACAAACATTATCAGCGCTTCACGACTGAGTCGGAACGCGAAAGCAGGCGTGTGGACTCGCTCGGGTATCGGAAGCTGTATGAAATGTGGCTGAATCGATCCAAACTGGTGGAGACTAACGACCGCAATTTCAATGGGCCGAAATCCAGCATCGAGCAGGATCTTAACGTCGCGCGCAAATGGACCAAATCGGACACATCGGTCGACGGCTACTTTCCCTGATATAATCTCATGCTCGGTCTTGAACCGCGTGGCCATGGCTTCGGCCCGCATCTTGAGGTCTTGAGGCGAGGCCACAACGTTGTCTTGGATCAGAACTGGTAGGTCAAATTGGGCAGGCCCCAACATCGTG
>JBBKVQ010000021.1:0-9511 GCA_037968515.1 Bradymonadaceae bacterium | reverse complement strand
ACTTGAATGATGTCCTCTACCTCTCGATCGATTTCGTCGAGTGGACGGCCACCTTTTTCGCCAATAAGTGCTTTATAATAAGAGCTTTTCGCAAAGAGCCTCATCGCCTCGACCCGCTTTGGCAGGTACGGATGAGTGCTCATAAGCTCTTGAAAACGCCCGACACCTTGTTTCAGGTCTTCAAGCTGCTTCATGTATTCATCCATGTCCACAGTCGCGGACAGGCTCTCGCCAAGGGCTAGTTTCAGCATGGCCTTGGTCGCGACATCAAGGTCTTTCACACAGACCAAGCCGGCGCGGTCGCACGTGATTTCACCACGACGAGACCACGCATTGAGCGCAATTGACGCGGGAAGGCTGGCGTACTTCAAATAAACGCCCACTCCGGTCGACATGAACCTTGCTGCGGTGTGATAGACGACGTGGCTGTTCTGAATATGGCCGCATTCATGGCCGATCACGAACTTGAGTTCTTCGTCCGTCATCTTGTCGACGATCGCGCTGGTCATGACGATGAACGACTCCTGGTTGGTGCCGTAAGTTCCTGCGTTGATGACCGGGCTTTGCGAAACGTAGATCGTCGGCACAGGGATATCGAGCGTCTCCGAACACTCGACGACCAGGTCGTGGAGTTGCGGAAACTGCCGCCGACTTAATTTCACCGAGGTGCCGAGCAGTTCATTTTTTTGGAATGACTTCCAAAGACGGACCGTGGCTTCAACCACCATTCGCACCGGAACCAAGCGCTCAAGCTGCCGCAGTACTCTTAGGTCGCCAGAAAATGCGTAGTCGCCAAAACCACCCCGTTCGGGATGTCCCCCACCTGGATTCTTCTTTTTGTCGACGTAGCGCTGGAAGTCGAATTCGTGTGCCATATGCCTCTCGGGGAACGGATACCATCGAAGAACCTTCGATGGACTCACTTTCATTTCAAGGGGAGACCGTCAAAGTCTTTGTGCTGATTCGACCGCCAAGATCTGCAGCCTCGACGACGATTGTGAACTCACCACGACAAATCATGGGGGGTTCCGTCTCGACGGGCGGAGACCACGTGAACTTTTCGTCGGCGTCAGGGTCGGCAAAACCATCCATTGGAATCCCGTTGATCGTACCTTTGATGGACGAGGGAACCAAGTCTCGCTCAACGTCTGAGATCGCGATCGCGATTTCACCGAATTCTGGAAATTCGCCCGCACGACGTGGATCTTTACACGTGATGCTCGCCGCACCGATTTCAGGTGGGTTTTCCGGCTTAGGTTCTTCTTCGCAGCCCGCGAAAACAAAACCCAGCACCAACACACCAATAAGACTTTTATGCACAACGACTCCTTACAACGCTCACAAGGTTAAGCACCTTCACTTATCCACCCACTCAACCCAAGCGGTTTTTACAAAGATATCCTCGAGCGCTCGTGACATTTCGCCCTTACCAATCCAGAGCTTTGCCCCACAATACCACAAGGGATAGCCCTCTTTGACTTCGCATTCCCCAGACGTCACCGCAGATGAGAGCTTATAGTCCGGGGCTTCTCCCTCGACACCAGTCGAGACCGCTAACATCTGCAGATACTGGTCGTTGGGTTGTCCGCCAAAGGCCACTCGACAACCCTCACGCCAACGTAGAAGCACATTTTTGTCGTAAGAGCGGGCACCAAAATGCGCAGACTTGGTGAGTTCTTCGGCGGCCACAAAAGCAACATCGTCATTGGGACTGTTCACGGTACGACAAAGAAATAGAACCGCACCATTTCGGAAATCAACGTCGTAGTCTGGCAGCTCCTTGGTTTCGCTCACCTTGAACGAAATCGGCTGCCCATCACGAACAAGGCTGCCCAAGGTTCTGGCAAGCTGTTGATGTTCTTTGGTCGAAAGGTCAGCTTCCTCGAGCTGCATCACGTATGTCAGCAGCAGGTCTCCGCCTTGAGCAGGTGCGATTTGGTTGACCAATCGCTGACAGGCGTTGGCCCCGCCGTAGTCGAAGTTTAGGGCGCAGGCGCGAAGCCAACGGTTGAATCGTGCCGAATCTGGACGGTCTCTGGTGAACCGAAACGTATTGAGCGCTTCAGACACCAGGTCAGGGTTACCTTCCCAGGCGGCGGCTTCGGTCCAGAATTCTTCCATTTCTGCGCGCAGGTCATCTTGAGGCAGCTTTTCGGCAAAAAACAGCCGGCTCAAACACGCGTAGGGGGCGTTTTCGGAACGTTCATCCAACAACTTCACAAGGTCTAGTTTCAGCGATTCGGGAAGTTGATTGCCTGAAATCTGGGCAGCTCGCTTTTCACAAACCAACTCTGTCGTCGGTCGAGTTCCAAACGAAAAAACTGCATGGACGTCTTGATCAGGCCAATCCCGTTGCGAAAGTTCCGATGGTTTCAGCTTCTCGAGCTTCTGCGCTTGCAACTGCGACACGAGCATCTCGTCGGACAGTTGTTGTTGCTGGTCGTCGAGAATCGGACGAGATTTATGAGTTCCTGGCGGAGGTTGTTGAACAAACCACCACATGATGAGCGCACCTAACATCGCGCTCGCAAGCACCCCGAGTTCGACGGCTCCGAAGGAGTCGTCTGACGGATCGGGTGGCGCCGGGATGCGGAGTTTCTGGGGGTTAGGTTGGGTCATATGTAGTCGACAATACCCTTAGCGGAGTCGAACGCCAAACTCACTGGAGCTACGACCGTCCTTGTAGAACAAGAAGTTGGAATTCGCGTCGGTCGAGAGCACCCTGTAATAATCTCCTCTTTGGTAGGAAACTACTTTCGCCGGGAAGATCCCTTCGGTGGCGAAGCTTCGCGACAGGAAGTTCGGAACAACCGAGAACGTGAACGACAGGCCCTCGCTTGGTGCGACGGCGGGTGTGCCAGCGATGATTTCGCCAGTCTGGGGATCGCGAGCATCTGGGCCCGGCCACAGAAAGAATTCAAAATAAGGGCCGACAAAGGACTCGCCCGTGCGTACGCGAGAGGCCCGCTTGGGTTCTCCGTCAACAACTGCGATATCAACACACTGACCAAATACGTTTTCCCGTTCCGACACCAAGCCACTTCGCTCGCCAACAACGATCCACTGGTTTTGTGGCCGAACAGCATAATTTAGCCCACGTGGGAAACACTCGCGAGTAGGCAACGTATCGGCAAACCCTTCACCTTCGATCACACCAAGCAGCAGTTTCGACGCGGTCATCCCGACAACTTCGTAGGTCAAGAATCTGGCGTCTCCTTTGAATGTTACGCATGCCGCGTCATCCGATGCGGTTTCTTCGAACGTAAGCCGATCTCCCTCTTGAACACCTGCTGCACAAAGATCCAAAGGCGCTGCGTCTAGTTCGACGACGCTGGTGCCATTCAAGTCCGTGATTTCCGTGGCAAGAAGGCCGTCGGAGCGACGAGCCGAAGGCAGAATTCCCTCGTAAGCGACAATCCAGGATTCGTTAATCAGCCGCTCATCCGCAACCCGTTTGAAATCGAGTAACGCAAGGGTAGAACCTGTCCAACCGAAATAGCTTTGCTGAGTGGTGAGCAGATTTGCCCTTTCGTAGGCATCGAGAGATGGAAATACATCCGGGTCAAGTTCAGCAGCTTCGACCGCGATCGGCTGGGGCAATAATTGTGAGGTGCAACGGAAGTTTCGAGGTGCACTTGGCAAGCTGGCGAGGTCGCGCAATTGAGCATCAACTTCGGCTGGAATCTCACATTGGCTTTTCCCGCCTGTGCGACCCGTACTTGCCAAAACATCGACCAGTGAGAACTTGGGGTTGATCACAATTGATTGGTCGTCGTTGCAGAAAAAGCGTTGCTCAAGCAATGAGGTATCGCAACCTTCACAACTTGCATCGCAGGTCCCTGCGTAGTCCGCACGGGCTTCGAGAGGAAACGCGGGAACAAAAACACAGTTCTTTTCGAGCGAATCATCAAGGGCGCCTGGCTCGACAAAACGCGAACCCAACAGCTTCTTGACTTCAATTGTCGGGAGTGTGCAGAAGGCGTCCATGGTCTCGATGTAGCGCAGACGGCCAGTATCTTCGGCGACCCATGCTCCAAACGCGTAACGCACTGCAACTTTATCGGGGGTGTAGGGCAGGTTCGAGGAATCTGCGAAAAACGCTGCATCACACGGGAGCGCTTGATTGTTCTCGGTGAGGCAATCACGTCGAATTGTAGCAGTCACATCCAAGGGAGTCGGCAGTACCGAAACCCCGATGAGATTTGTGAAAGCTGAGGTCGGAGGCACGCTCGATCGTGCCGCGTCGATGACGGTGCGCCGTTTTGCGTCAATGATGACAACTTGTGACCTCGCGCGGTCCACCAAATAAATGAATTGTCCCAATTCATCGATATCAATGGCGTCAAACCCAACGGGATCTAAAGCAACCTCGGTGTTTCCGTAGGGACCATAACAATTCGGATCTGCGGGGTAATCTACATTTCCATCGCTGTCGTTATCTTTGCCGTCGTTGCACGATGTGGTTGCGACCGACGTTGCCACCGAGCTTTCTTCGGCTGCGTCCGATGAGACGCAATCTGGGTCTTCGCGATCGATCAATCCGTCTTCGTCGTTGTCGATACCGTCTTGGCAGATGCTCGTGCTGATCCGACCCGCATAACCTGCAGCTTCGGCGTCAAAAGGGCCAAAGCATTGTGGGTCTTGAGCGTCTGCCAATCCGTCGCCATCGTTATCGATTCCATCCGAACAACTGGCCGCGCCTCCAATCGACGCCTGAATCGTCATCGAGTCGAGGTCGACCACGGTGATATAATCGAGCTCACGGTAGGCGACAAAGGCCGACAGTCCATCTGGAGAGATTACAAAATCGGTCACTGTGCCTGGCAGGTTCAGCTGGCGACCGACGTCCTCGGGGATTTCGCAGCCTGTGAAGTCGCACGTTGCTCCCTGCCGACTCCACAGGTTCGAGGGGCTACCTGATGCCACAACGATGTCATTGCTGCCCGGGCGAGCCTCTAGCGCGATCGGGGTGCCAGGCACCTGAAGTCGCACAGAGTGAACCTCGGGTTTCCAGAGGTTGACGATCGAAATATCGGAATCGATTTGATTAAGCGTGTAGGCGATCGTGCCATCGGCAGAGGCTGCAACGTCTACGGGCAGTCTACCTACCGTTAGATGCGTTACGCCAGGAACCGACTGTCGCAAGTCCGCAAGGGCAGGAGCAGTGCGATCCAACGCGACAAAAGTCAGCCGGTCGCTCTGTTCGTTCACAACCAGACCGATTGCGCCAAGTCGACCTGCAGGACATTCGCTAAAAATCGGGATTTTTGCGTCGCCATCGGACTGCAGGTCCAAGCACACACGACCGCGGGCAATCGCAATCGCCGTGGGGCCGTCGAGTGATACCGGTGGTATCGGTGTGACCTCGGTGCACGCCGCGAGGAGACAGATTGGAAAGAGTATTCGTTTCACACGTCCCTCAATAGAGCTTACGGATCAGCCGGTGGTATCGCGGACTTTCTGGATCGAGGTCAACAACCCCAATCGAGCCACAAGGCTCCTCGCGATTCAGGTCACAACGACCGCCGGAACGCGCCAGGTCGTCAAAAAGTGAGACATAGCCCCAGCAACGGCCAGAACCTGGAGTGCAGTAAGCACCGCGGTCAACTTTCATCACATAGGGTGAAGCCCCGAGCTGAATCTCGTCGACGACCGCCAAAGTGGCCGGATCGACCACTTGAATCACACCATCTTCAAAACATGGAATATAGAGTCGTGTCTGAGTGCCAACCTGCAGCCGAACCACATCGGATGGGCTTCGTTCGAGTGGAATCGAAGCGACAATGCGATGAGCCGTGCCGGTTCCCTTTTCAGGATCTGCAGGGGCAATACTAATGACATGAAGTGCATCTGGGTTACGTGTCGCCACGTAAAGTGTCTTGCCGTCTGGCTCAAACACCATCGCGCGGGCGTCCACCGCCGAGGTCAAGTGATTGAGGGTAACTCGACCGCGGTCGATGAGCGCCTCAACGCGTTGCGATTCTGGCGCCAGATATGGCTGAAAAATCGCAAGATCACGTGACAACCGGCCCGCGGCGTAAAAATCGCGAGTACCTGGCCGACGTGTAATTGCGTTCGAGCCTGCCAGGAATTCCGCAGAACGCATGCTGGCGCTTGCGACATCTTGCTGCGGCAAGCTTATGGCCGTCAGCTGGGTTCCTCTTAGATGGGAAACACCGAGCACGTCCGAACGAGTAGTATCGAATACCTGCACGTTGGACGCTGGATCCGTAAGGACCACTTCGAAGGTATTTCCGTCGTCACCGTAAACAGTAAGAAATCCGTCACGACCAATCGCGCTGACGCCAGGCAAATTGTTGAGCGTCAGGGCAAGCGTCGCCAGAAACTCATCCAACGAACGCCCAGTGGCGTCGATGGTGGAGCTAAAGGACCCAAGCGAGAGCGTCCAGAAGCCATCGGCGTGTTTGACCTCACTGCGACTTGTCTGGAGCGTAAGCACATCTAACCCAAACGGGTCTGACGGCATCATTACGCCATCATTGGTATTGGGCACCTTCTGGATCCGGCAGGTGTCCATTTCAGACGTAAGTGCCTGTTCCGCCGTTTCAGAGGTGTCACATCCGAGGGCTGAACCGTTGGACGCAACGTCTAGGGCGAGCACTTGGTTTTCGTAGCGAACCGCCACGTAGGCTTTGGACGCATCATCATTGAGTTTGATTTGACCGCCAAAACTCGGAATGAAAGGCCCGTTGCCGACCAGCATTGACTGGGTCTCAAGGTCGAACACCGAAATCGTACCGCCGACTTCCTCGTTATAACGGGTGTCGAAATTGCTGTTCACCGCATACAGGTAACGCCCGTTAGGGTGAACCTCTAGACCGATGGGCCAGGCAAGCTGATCAGCGCGTGGAAGCGGATCCACATAGGTGTCCGCACACGCTGCTGAGAAGCCCAGCGCAAGGAACACAAGCGTTCCTATCGATTTAACTCGTGACATACTCACCCTTTGACAAGCCAGCTTCGGGCCGCAACGGATTATCACTTGCACCACCTGACCGCAAGCCCGCGCGGCCAACCGCGGGTTTCAACAACCCAACACAGCGCAGCCAAATCACCGAGCGTCGAACCGAAAACATGCGAGGACCTCCTGCACACTGCCGCACTCGGATGCGTCTGGGGCATCCGAAGGCAAATGATGCATACAAAATCGCGTGGCGGTGTCGCAGTTGGCAATCACGTCTGGTGACGGATGCCGCGTCCAGACTTGCTCAACCGCCCGCAGACGTACTTTCGCGGAGCTCTGATACCGAGTGTCATCCGAATCCACGGTCGTGAAATACACTTGGTCCTCCTGAAAATCCGAGAGAAACCCAGCCTGGGCAATGGTCCACTCCACCTGCCATTTCCAATCGAAATCACGACTAATCTTGGGTTCCATATCGTCGTCGGTAAAAACCGACTCCACGGAAAACCCTTCATCGGTTTGCAAATGGCCTCGCAGAGCCGTGACTCCGCCCTGCAAGACTACGGGCTGCAGATTCCGCTCAAACTTCAGCTTTCTGGATCCGCGTTTTTCCACCCAGCGTGCGGCGTAAGTCACCTCAAGCGCTGCAGACTCCTCGGCGCCCCAAACGGCTAGTTTGAGTGGTGTCTCGACCAGAAGGTCCTGATAGGCAAGCTCATCGAGGTTCACTCGGAACCCATCTTGTAGGATTTCGACCTGCTGGTCGCGCCCGGCCACACTTGCGTTGATATCGGAGAGATCCCTGTTGGACCGCCCGTAAATCGCCCAGCCGCCCTCACTGAGGACCTCTACCCCGCTCTTCACGCCAAGCTTGAGTCCGCGACCGATGATGCGGGCTTGGGCGTCCCCTTTACCGAGTTCAGCCTCAGTCATTCGAATTGGATCTTCACTTGGTGCGTCACCGCAAGCAGTGGTGACCAGAAGGAACAAACACATCAAAAAGCTCTTCATAACGACCTCCCCTTTTTTTGTTTCATGGGGGTTATCGGTCGAAGTCGTTAGAAAGTTGCGAATTGTTCAGCGAACTAGGCCTCAAAACACCGGATGGGCTATATTTCACGCTGAAAAAATAAATTTCCCAAGAAATAAAGAACGGCGAGTCACCCTAAGGTGGCTCGCCGTATCGGTCTTCCTAATAAGCCGGGTTTTGTACCGCAAGCGGTGATGATCATTCATCTAGGCTCTGCATTGCTACAGAGCTCCAGCGGCAACCCGGAGCATGAGGGACGGGACGCCCCCGGACCGAAGTCCAGCTCCTGTTCGCCTTGCATCAAGTGGGGTTTACCATGCGAGCGTTGTCACCAACGCCCCGGTGAGCTCTTACCTCACCTTTTCACCCTTACCGAACAAGTTCGGCGGTTCGTTTTCTGTGGCACTTTCCCTAGGGTTACCCCCGGTCGGCGTTACCGACCACCTTTCCCAACGATGCCCGGACTTTCCTCCCGTGAGCCGAAGCTCACCAGCGATCATCCCGGAAGACCGAATTTCTTAGGCCTCTGCGCCTTCTGCTTCGGGTTCACCGAAGTAGAAAATACGCTGGCAGCTTGGGCAAGTCTGAAGGGTTTCTCCCCTCTGAACTTCGATATAAAGCTGCGCCGGTACGGCCATAAAACAGCCTTCACAATGAGCGTCACGTGCCGCGACGATCGCAAGGCCCGGACGACGTCCACGAATGAAGTCGTACTTGTAGAGGATACGCTTGGACACGAATTCTCGTGCTTTAGCTTCGCCCTTATTCAAGCTGTCGATTTCTTTGGCAAGGACGCTCAACTGGCCTTCGGCCTGGTTTTCGTCTGCCGAAATCGAGTCACGCAGCTGATTGATTTTCTCTTCCTTTTCAGAAATCGAGCTCTGAGTGGTCTCGATCACTTCAGCAAGGTGAAGCAGTTCTTCTTCGGTCTGTTCGACAGACTTTTTAAGAACTTCGATCTCGCGTTCGACTGCCGAAAACTCCTTAGTGGAGCCGACGGCCTGCAGTCGTTTTTTGCGTTTGTTGTGTTGTTCGAGGATTTCCTTGAGGTCGTCTTGCTTCTGCGTTTGAAGTCCGCGGATTTCGTCGAGCTCGGCCTTTTGGCCCTCAAGGTCATCAACGAGCTTCTGTAGGAAGCCTTTGTTTTGTCCAAGTCGCTCAAGAATTTCTTTCTTTTTGCTGCCGTATTCATCGAGCTGCAGATCGATCTGCTGCAGTTCACGGAGCTTTGCCAGTTGTTCCCTCATATCGCTCATACCTCGTTCCCACCAATAGCCATGCGCCAGAAGGGCGCGATCCAAAAACAAAAAAGGCGCTCTGGGTTACCAGGCGCCTGCTTCTTAATCATGTGTCGGAATGTCTGAAAATCCGTCGTGGTCATCTTTAGGGTTTGATTCGATTTCAAATCGATTCTTCCCAATTGCACTCCGCGATGTACCAGCAACGCGACCTCCGTGACGTTCACAAATGGGCGCACCAGGGCTCGAACCTGGGACCAACCGGTTATGAGCCGGTAGCTCTAACCAACTGAGCTATGCGCCCGTAATCTGAAGCCG
>JBBKVQ010000020.1:0-3310 GCA_037968515.1 Bradymonadaceae bacterium | reverse complement strand
CCGTTGATGAATGCACCAATCAACGGAAACAAGACGATCAGGCCAAGATAATAGAAATCATTCGACAACATGCGAGTACCTGGCGCAGTAGAATGAGCCTGCGGGGCCCTTCGTCACAGCCTCAGCTCGTGAGCTGAGTCAACGTTGACCGACCGATAATGGCGGAACAGATGAAGAATCAAGGCGAGTCCGACTGCAGCTTCTGCTGCAGCAACAGCCATGACAAAAAAAGCAAAGATATGACCGTCCAAATCGATTCGGTATTTGCTGAACGCGATGAACGTGAGGTTCACCGAGTTGAGCATGAGCTCGATGCACATGAACACTGTAATTGCGTTCCGGCGCACCAGAACTCCCGCCATACCTATGAAGAAGGTGAGGGCGGCCAGGATAAGGTAGTGCGTAATGGTAATCATAGGTGTCTCAGAGTCGCTTCTTTGCGATGACCACAGCGCCAACCATGGCACCCAACAGCAACAAAACACTGAGTTCGAAGGGCACGACAAATCGGTTAACCAAGAGCAAGCTCATCGGCTCGACGGTTCCAAAGGAAGCGGGCTCGGGATGCTGAGGGGTTCCACCAGACATTGCGGTCGGAACGACAGTCGGAGCAGTTGGATCCACCGGACGATATTTGCCGTCCGAGGCCTTGCCAGTTCCGGCAGACCAATTCGAAATTTTGGCCCTGAAGCCTTGGTCAAGCGAAGCCTCGTCGAGGGCCCCGTAGAGTCCTGGGACGCGTGAAGGGGTGGCAATAAGAGTGTCCGCGCTGGCAGTCTCGGCGGTCGGGATCGTCTTCATATCGACAATCTGTAGAAGCGCCGATCCCATCATCGCCATCAGCGACATGCTCAGGACCACAGCGACAGCGTGGTGCGAGCGAATTTTGACGACTTCGTGTTCGTCACGGAGGTTCAGCAGCATGATGATGAACATGAACAGAACCATAATGGCTCCGCCGTACACCAGAATCTGGATGATCGCCATGAAGTGCGCTGATAGCAGCACATACAAGCCGGCAAAAAAGAAGAAATCGAGGATGAGCGCGATCGCACTATAAAGTGGGATGCGAGACACCACGACTGCAATGCTTGAAAGCACTGCACCGGCTGCAAAGAGCCAGAAGAAGATTGTAGTTGCCATGTCCATGGACACTCCCAAGGGCCCAACAGAATTGGGGTACCGCAAAACGTGCAGATTCCCACCACACGTGGGTTTGCGGCGCCCACACTCTCAGCCGAAAGCTGAGGTCAATTATCTCATTTTATACTGAAGGTAAAGGTTCAACTCAGGCATCAGCCTGGTGAGTGTCTGCCCTTGGCTTCGTGAGCTTCGGTTTTGTGCCGCGGATCGACCATGCGGGGTGCGGACAACAACCGAGCTTCACGTGTTCCTCGAATTCGCTGCGGAATATCTCAAGATAACTTCTGACCGGAATAGCCACCGAATCGCCAAGGGCGCAAATCGTGTTCCCTTCGATGTTATCCACGACATCCATGAGTAGATCCAAGTCTTCCATCCGACCGTGACCCGCTTCGAGCGCGCCCAAAACTTTGGCAGCCCAGCCCGTGCCTTCACGACATGGCGTGCATTGGCCGCAAGACTCATGATGGTAGAAATGAGCAAGTCGCGATGCGATTCGGACCATGCACACGCTTTGGTCCATGAAAGTGATGCAGGCCGTTCCCATCGAACTGCCAGCGTCACGCATGGTTTCGAAGCCCATTTGGGCGTCCAATGCGGCCGGCAACATGACTTTGCAAGACGAGCCGCCGGGAATGAAAGCTTTGAGTTCCGAGCCGTCGAGCATTCCGCCGCCGTATTCTTCAAGCAACTCCCGCACGGTAATCCCGCTTGGGGCTTCATAGACGCCAGGTTTCTTGATGTGTCCGCTCAACCCGTACAGTTTGGGACCACCGTTCTTTTCGATGCCAAGAGCTGCCCAGTGTTCACCACCACGTTCAATGATGAAGGGGATTGCCGCGATCGTTTCCACGTTATTGACGAGTGTTGGCGCGCCAAATGCGCCCACGACGGCTGGGAAGGGGGGCTTGAGGCGCGGTTGGCCTGGTTTGCCTTCAAGGCCCTCGATCATTCCTGTTTCTTCGCCGCAAATGTATGCGCCTGCGCCAGGGTGAACGTAGAGGTCAAAATCAAAGTCCTTTCCGAGGATCTTGGTCCCCAAATACCCCTTTGCGTAGGCTTCCTTGATCGCTGATTCAAGTCGTCGGATGGCCACTTGCAACTCACCACGCACGTAGATGTAGCCGTAGCGCAGGCCTAGGGTCCAAGCCGTGATGATGCAGCCCTCGATCAAACGATGAGGGTCAAGTTCCATGATGGAGCGATCTTTGAACGTGCCGGGCTCACCCTCATCACCATTGATGGTGAGGTATTTGGGTAGATCGGACTCTTTGGGCATGAAGCCCCATTTAACTCCCGTTGGGAATCCAGCTCCACCGCGTCCCCGCAAGTTCGACTTCTTGACTTCGTCGATGATCGTTTGGGACTCAAGGGTCACAGCTTTTTTGAGCGCTACGTATCCACCGCCTTGTTCGTAGACGGGCATTGTGTGGGCGTTCTTGACGCTAAAATTGCGACTTAGAAAGAGCTCTTCCATGGGATTCCTCAGTGCATTTTGCGGGGATCAGGTAGGCTTTCGATGCGTTCATTCAACTTGGTGAGGACGGCATCAAGCGCTGCGTCAGACTCTAAGTTTTCGAAGTACGCGATATCGCCGTGCGAATCGGTCACTTGAAACATCGGAGCGGTGCCGCAGGATGCCAAACATTCCGCTTCGCCCAGCGTGTAATTGCCATCGGCACTCGTTTCGCCGGCCCGGATTCCGAGCCGATCTTCGAGCTTTTCGAGGAGTTCGTAGCCGCCCCGAAATGCGCACGATAACGTCGTGCAGACTTGGATGTGGCACTTGCCCACGGGAGTCTTGTTGTACATCGTGTAAAACGTGGCGGTCGTCAGCACCTTTGACGGTGACAACTCCAGCCTCGCGGCGACGTAGTCCATAACTTCAACCGAAATCCAACCAAAGTCTTTCTGAGCAAGAAAGAGAGTTGGCAATAGAGCGGCGTGCCGCGTTGGGTAACGCGAAATGAGTTCAATAAACTCTGTTTCGGTCCCGGGAGAGAACTGAAGCGCCATGATTCAACCCGTTCGTTGGAGCCACCGCATCATCAGAATTGATGCGGGCGGAAGCTAAATCAGTCATCTTCACGTGTCACGACGACGGGCTTCCACCGTCGTGCAGGATTGGATGCAGGCAGCTCGGCTAAGGGTGCACCATCCGCAGGCG
>JBBKVQ010000019.1:0-7582 GCA_037968515.1 Bradymonadaceae bacterium | reverse complement strand
CTGACGCGAATTGGTGAAGGTTCTAAATTGGTGCTCACAGGCGACCCTTACCAGATCGATAATCCGTATATCGATTCGGAATCAAACGGTCTGACCCACGTGATCGACCGGTTTAAGGGCCAGAAGTTGTTCTCGACCGTAACCCTGTTTAAGGGCGAACGCAGCGAGCTGGCTGAATTGGCCGCTGACCTACTTTAATTTTAAATACCGGGTCGCTGTTCTTGTGACCCGGTTTTTTTGATCGTCTAAACGCAAGTGATTTGGGTGGGGAATTTGATGCCCCTTTGGATATCTGACGGAGCCGATATGGGCAGTAATAGCTTTATTATGTTTGGCGCTTTGGCGCTGTTCTCGATGGGGTGCGCAACGCCAGCCGCCGTACAGGGCAAAACAGCTGACACACCTGTGGTTGTCTCAGAGCCGGTCGTTGACACGCCTAAAGTCGCAGAGGTTCAGGCGGGAACCCCCAGCCAAATATCGGACGAAGAGCGCGCGGCTCGAATCAAAGATATTCTGCAATTATTTGATCAAATGACGCCGCGTTTTGAAGCTTGCTACCAGGAGTCCGACAAGGATTGGGGTGGACAGGTCAAATTGCAGCTTCGTTTGGATCCATCCGGAAACTTAGTCGAGCAAGGATGGGACGAGATGCCTAACGCAGCGTTGAGGACGTGCGTGGAAAAGGTTGTTCAATCGCAGTGGTTTGGGGCACCGGCTCCAACCGAGAGATTTAGCGTCGGTTTATCTTTTAATAATGAGTCGGGCACCGTGGCTCATCTCATGGGCGCGCAAATGATTTCGATGGTGGTGGAAAAAGGTCAGGTAGATCTCGAAGACTGTTTCAAAAGCTCGCTCACGCGCAGCAATTGGCAGGGAGAAGTCGATGTATCGTTTGTGCTCGATTCATTAGGGGGCGTTCAATCCGTCATGATCGAGTCGACCGGAGATGATGAGATTAAAAAGTGCATGAAGGAGCGCTTCAGCGCTTTCGAGTGCGGTGCTAAAGGAAGAACTCGCACTACGGTCAAAAAGAAAATCATCTTTAAAATCGGCCCAGAATAATTAGATGTTTAATCCCTATTCCATAATGTCACAATTCAAAGGTTCTCATTTACTTGCACTTAGCCAGCGGGGAGCTTGCCACTTATGGACTCCACGATGATGAAATACCTATGCTTAATCCTTATTTGTCTGCCATCCCTCATCAGCTGCGGCGAGCAAGCAAAATCTGATGCAGACGACTTCGCAATGTTTCGGATATTTTTGGAACAGGGTGCTGTTCATGTCATGTCCAATCGCGATTCGTTCGAGTGTAAATACTACAATCCAAAGATGTGTGTATGGGATCGTGTCGACAAATTTACTGTCAAGACTAAGTCACATGCGGAGCGACTCTATGCCATAGGAGACTTTGAAGCGTTAAAGGAATACAACGAATTTGATACCCCTAGAGCCGACATCTGCGACTTTCCACCCGGGTCAATTTACCTTCAACTCTTTCTCTACCCTGAGGTGAACGTGAGTTCGTCGTCTTCTGGCGGTTCAGAACCAACACTAACTAGTGATGACGACCTGCCCGTCGTTGAAAACTACAGCTCTATTCGACTTCCAGCGGACAGGGTGGAGCAGTCACCCCGCGCACAAGAGGCTAGGGAATATATTTATTGGGCAATGGAAGAATGCGAAAAACAAGGCGCGCCTAACTGGCGCGATTAGTTATCTATCTTTCGCATTCTTCCACGCGGCGAATTCCGCGGGAGTCACGCGAAAACGCGCGAAATTACCTTAAATCGACCCAAATCGACCCAAATCGACCCGCGGTGAATTCTTGATTTTGTTGAGGCTTGTCCCTTTGCAGCGAACTAGCCCGCACCCGATATAGGTTGTTGATTCTGTTGGGTTCGCTAACATGCAATGAAACTGCACATGGGAATTCTATGATTCGTAACTTTGTATGGACGGCGGCGTTGCTTGTCGGGCTTGCGGGCTGCTCGGGCGACGACAAGCCCACGACTTCAACCAATAATATAAATTCGGGCACAGACACCGGCATCGATTTGTCGACCACAAATGGCAACGTCACGGACGCGGGCGCCACGAATGGCAACACCACTGGGACAACCAATCAAGGCGATGCAGGCGCTCAGGACGCAGCTGCTGACGCCGAACAGGACGCCGAAGTAGACGCACCAACCGGTCTTCCAGACGGCCCGTCCTCGGAACGACAGTCCGCAAAATACCTCGGCGATACCGCTGCCGAAAACGGCTATTACGAGTATTTGCCGCCTGGTTATGGTGACGGTACTCAGCGTCCACTTTTGGTCTTTTGGCATGGCCTTGGCGAAAACGGCGACGGAGGCATGACCACCTTGCCAAAGGTTTTGAATAACGGTCCGCCCAAGCTGATAAAGAACAACGATTGGCCCAGTGACCGTCCATTTGTCGTTCTGTCGCCGCAGCACGCTGGCGGAGGGTGTCCAAGCGCCGTCGAAATCGAGAAGTTTATGAACTTCGCGGTCGAAACATATGACGTTGACCCTAAACGCATCTACGCGACGGGACTGAGCTGTGGGGCGATTGGCCTATGGTCCTATCTGGCGCGCGACAAGGGTAAAGTGACCGTGGCGGCCGTTCCCATCGCAGGCAACGGAAAGGGACCGTATAATAATGCGGGTTGTGACCTTGCGCTGACCGCGATCTGGGGCTTCCATGGCGATGCTGACGGAACCGTCGATGTCAGCGGCACGACCGTTCCCATCGACGCGATCCTTGCTGATTGTCCGATGCCTCCTCGCCAGGAGGTCAAAAAGACGATTTATCCCGGTGTGGGGCATAACTCTTGGGGACGAACCTACGATCTGAGTGCCGGCCATGACATCTACGCGTGGCTGTTATCGTTCCAGAAGCCCTAGCCTTTAAAACTCAAACCATTCGTGCCCCAATCCAGAGCGGCTTAAACACGTGGCCGGTATCGTGGCTGTTAAATCGACAACTCATTTTATGGCTTGAATCAGGGCGGTTAAACGTTTTTCCAAAAAAAGCGCCTCGGCAGGGCCGGGTGCAGACGCGATGGCACGACCGTAGGCGACCACAGCCTCGGCGGTGTTCCCGGTTTTAGCCAACAACGCCGCCTGAGCGGCATGAAAGGGCTGGTAGTCGGCAAGCCGGTCCGCCAGACCTTCCACAATTCTCAGTGCCTGGGCAGCAAGCCCCATTTCCGCCATCGCCACTGCGCCGTTCAGGGCCACCACTGGGGTTGGCTCATGTCTCCAGAGGGCCTGATAAAGTGCCGCGATTTGATGCCAGTCGGGTCCTGTGTCGGCCATCTGACAATCCGCAATTGCCGCCTTAATCTGGAATGGCCCTGGCTGCCGTCGCGCTACAGCACGTTCAAGAATCTCACGTCCCTCGTTCACACGTCCCTGATCCCAAAGACTTCGGTCCTGTTCAGAAGGCGGTAGGCTTGCGCCGTCCGTCCCAATTCGCGCGGCACGTCGCGCGGAGGTAAGCAGCATCATGGCAAGTGCGCCCTCAATTTCAGGATCATCTGGGCACAGCTTATCCATCAGCCTCATCAGGAATTCTGCCTCTCCACAAAGGTCCCGCGGCTCCTCATGTGAAGTAAGATAACCGGTGGTAAAGATCAGATAGACAGTCGTGAGCACCGCATCGAGTCGAGTCGGCCAGTCCTGCGGCTCGGGCACCGCAAAAGCAATACCGGTAGCCGCAATCGTAGTCTTGGCACGACTGATTCGCTGCCCCATGGTCGGACTGGCATCCAAAAAAGCGTTCGCAATTTCTACGGTTGTGAGTCCACACACCACGCGTAACGTCAGCGCCACACGTGATTTCAATTCGAGTGCAGGATGGCAGCAGGCGAAGATCAGGCGAAGCCGTTCATCGGGGATGGACTCGGGCTCAACCAAATGCGTGTCGTCATGCTGAAGCAACAGCGCAAGCTCATCGACCTTTTTTTTGTCTCGTGTCGCCCCACGCAGTCGGTCGATGGCCTTGCGACGCGCCACCGTCAACAGCCATCCCTGGGGTGATGCGGGCAATCCCGTTTTGTTCCAATCCGACATCGCAGAAATAGCGGCGTCTTGCAGAGCATCTTCCGCAAGGCTCAAATCACCAAGATTCACTGCCAATACGGCAAGTAGCCTCCCTTGATCCGACCGCATCACTCGGTCAAGTGCTTCGGCCACCATCCTCAACCTGCCTCAAATACCTCAACCGGTCGAACCTCGACCGATCCATACGCTGCCACTGGAATTGCTGCAGCAAAGGCCTTTGCGTCTTCCAGAGTTGCGGCCTCGATCAGATAGAATCCACCAAGGTGCTCGCGCGTTTCGGCAAATGGGCCGTCCATAATTTCCGTTTTCTCTTTGCGCCTGTGGACAGTGGTGGCCGTTTCTACGCCCAGCAGGCTTTCGCCAGAAAGGACAGTTGCGTGGTGCTTCATCCGCTCGTCGAGGCTAAAAAACTCCTCCATCATCGAGTCGAATTCTGGGGTTCCTGGGACCGGGTTTTTGTCCGGTTCAGCATAAAGCAGAAGCATGTATTTCATTTGTTTCTCCGATAAGTTGATCGAGGTGAGGGAATCTTCGCCTCACCCCTAAGACGATTGAACTTCGTCGATTTCGACATGCCAGAGTCTTTTTTTTAAATTAACCAACCTGCGCGATCGATTCCTGGGATGATTGATTCGCGAGACTTATGGCTCGCATGTGTCTGAATAATATCAGTAATCGCATGCAGGCCATAAGGCCTGCGCACCAAGCGCAGAACCGACAACTGAAAACCGACAACCGACAACGCCGCAGGCCTAGAACGTGTTGAGTTTCGCGAGGTCTAGGCCGCCCGTGTACGCGTAAGACACGTAGTCGTCGTAGCCGTACACAACGATTCCAAAGGGAATCGGAGCTTCGATTCTATGAGGTCCGTCGGTAACTTCGATGTGGACTCGAGCCACGTCGCGCCCTTCCACGGCCTCGTAGTCCAGCTGCGAGATATCCAGGGTTTGGCCATCAAGCGATACCGTAAACCCAGGGCGAATCAGCACGGTGACGTAGGATTGAAAATACGTGGCTGGGGTCAAAAAGGTGTATTCGGTTCGGAATTGTTCTTCTGGTGGAACCAAGAAAAACGCCGGGTCGCCTGCGTGGTCCCCAAATTGAGCGTCGATCTGCACGCTGTTTTGACCGCTCAAAAATGCACCCAACATGATGGGTTTTCCGGCCGCGGCAATATAGGTGACGGTCGTTCCAAACTCACAGGTCTGACCTGCGTCCAAAGTAAATGTGCCGCCGGCCGGGTCGTCCGAAAAGCTCGCACAATGAGGCACGCCTTCGTCGGCCGGGGGCAGGGCGGTCGGCAAGGTCAATGGAATCCCCGTCTGGATTACGGTGTCGTTTTGGTACGCGACATATTTCCAATAGGTTCCTTCGCGGGTTGATGCACCCTCGGCATCCGGTGCGCGACGAAGCTTCAACGGAGCAGCAATAAAGCGGGTCCCCCAGGTTTCGATCGGAAATAGTTGCGATTCTAAATGGTCACAGGCCGGGGCCGAAAATGGGACAAAAGTGCACGAATGCCCGCCAAAAACAGCGACGGGTTTAGTCGACGTGATCGTCGACCCAGTCATATCCTCGACCGGTGTGGCTCCGCCGCCCTCGACGTTTAAAACTTCGTGGGGTTGCAGGCGAACATTGATTCGTCCGTTCACGTCTGGGCCGGTGATGCGACCGTTTGTACTTGGGTAGACGATTTCTGAGTACGGCCGTCCCGCGCGTTTTGACGGCCGGAGCACAACACTCACGTCGGTGTCGGGTTTGGTGGCCACAACCGTCAGCGTGCTTGCGAATGGTTGGGCGAGCCGAGCCTCGGGGGTTCCTGCGAACACGGCGTAGCTCATGAACATGTAGTTCTGGGTGAGCGCGCTGGTTGGCAATAATAAGCTGGCGTCGTTGGTGTAGTTGTAATTGCAGCACAGCGGGTTGAATTGATACGCGACCACCGGCTGATTGGTGACCACCCGGAAGGCCGACTTGGTCAGCGACGTCTCTCCGAAAGGCAGCTCCTTATAAGGCAGCAACACAGTCATCATTGAACCGCGCGGCAAGACGACGTCTTTGAGCGGTCCTTCGATCTTGAACAACTGTCGGCCACTCGGGCCGATCACGTCCGAAAATACGGTGACCAAATCTTGACCGGGAAGGGGATTATCGGTGCCGACCTCGCGGCTGGTAATGGCCTCGGTGATTTCGTTGTCCCCTTCGTAGACGGTGACGCGTGCGTCGTAGGTCTCGCTTGGGTTTGACAGTACGACCGCAAATGGAGGGCGCTTGTCCAACGGGAGTTGGTTGTCGGTTTCTCCGCCCAAAAGATGGTTTTCGAGCTCAACCGCCCAATATTCACACCCAATATACGAGTTGTTGCGCACGGCGAGTTCGCAGCGGTTCAGGCAGTTGCCTGCCTCGCATCGGGCAGATCCGGTACAGGCTGCGATCGGCTCGAATGCGGTCCCTGCGCTATTGCAGACTTCTGGTTGGGTATCGGTCGCACATCGGCGAGTATTTGGCAGACATTGGACTTCGACACATTTGGCGTCGCGGCAGACCTGGAGTGGCGACGATGGACACGAGGTAGGAACCAACGCATCGCCTGTCACACTGCAAACAAGAGTCGCGGGCGTGTTTTCTTCGCCACAGGCGACCAGCTCGTCGGGTGTGCACGAGACCGCGTCCGGCTTGCCAAGATCGACGTCGACGTTCACGTCGGGCGTGCCGACATCGGCCGTTGGGCCCGGTTTCACGGTGTCGTCAGAACATGCACTGCCAAGGAAGAGCAGGGTGATAAGTAGCAGTCTCATGGCGTCCATCCTTTTTCATCCGCAGCCGCTTCACCACAAGGGTGCAGCGCCGCAGTATGCCACATCCGGAAGTTCTCGAACGCGTCATCGCCAGCCAGGACGCTCAGGTCCAGCAGTTCTTTAGTGGGGCGTGTAAACGTCTCGCCTGCGTCAGGCGTCAGTTTGTTTTGGCCGAGTCGAACCATGAGCAAAAGCTCTTTGTCGATATGTTTGAACCAGTCGTTTAGCTCCTGTCGGCTTTCTGGATACCGCAGATTGGCGTCCGCGCTTGTTGCGTAGGCATCAGCTAGGCGTTTTCGCAGCGCTTCGATCTCGTCTATCAGACGTTGGGTCTCGACAGGTTCATCGGCAATCATCTTATTTTGAAGCGCCGGCATGATGTTCTTGTACGAGACACCCTCGGCGGTCACGTCGGCGATAAACTCACGGCATTGGGGATCGTTGGTCTCTAAAAGGACCTCGGCTTCCCCTGCCTCGACGTCGATCGCTGGCCCATGGAGCGCATCACGCCAGAATATGGCGGCGCCAAGCGAGGCGACACCCAACGCGACTAGAATAAGGGCGGTGATGAGCGTCTTTCGTCGGCGAGCACTCTCTTGCCGAGCTAGCTCTTCAACGATCCGGTCAAAGTCGGGGTCTCGATCAGGTTGCGATTCTTCACTCATTTATGCGCTCGGAGCTTCAAGTGCGGGTCCGGATGGGGTCAGTCCC
>JBBKVQ010000018.1:0-19694 GCA_037968515.1 Bradymonadaceae bacterium | reverse complement strand
CCCGTGAGTATCCCGTCGGCTAGCGCACGCACTTTGACCTTCATGCTCCCAAGGGCCGTTAGCACCGCTGGGTCCAGGTATTTGGCGCGCAACTCGGTCATTTTAACGCAACAGTCGGTCGACAAGCTCGTCGCTGGTAATATTCTGGGCTTCGGCTTGGAAGTTGGTCAGGATTCGGTGACGCAAGATTGGATGAGCCAATGCGTGGATGTCTTCGATCGAGACAGTAAGACGACCATTCAGCAGTGCCCGCGCTTTGCCCGCAAGAATCAGGTACTGGCTGGCTCGAGGGCCTGCTCCAAAACCCACAAATTCTTTCACAAAATCAGGAGCAGTTTCGTCATCGGGACGTGTTCTACGCACCAGATTCACCGCGTGTTGAATCACCTCACGGCTGACCGGAACCTGAGTCACCAGGTGCTGAAACTTCACGATTGAGGCCGCATCGAGCACGGAATTCAACGGCTCCACGTGGCCAGTGGTGGTATTCTCGACGATCATGACTTCCTCGGCGGCCGACGGATAGTCGACGTTTAGATGAAACATGAATCGGTCGAGTTGGGCCTCGGGAAGTGGGTACGTGCCTTCCTGTTCGATCGGATTCTGCGTCGCAAAAACCAAAAACGGAGGGTTCAAATCGTAGGTGTTCCCGCCTGCGGATACTTTGTATTCCTGCATCGACTGCAACAGCGCGGCCTGAGTTTTTGGCGGCGTCCTGTTGATCTCGTCGGCGAGCAAAAGATTCGTGAAAACCGGGCCCCGGATGAACTTGAAATACCGTTTTCCCGTGGCGTGGTCTTCTTCCAAGATATCCGTGCCGGTGATGTCGGCTGGCATGAGGTCGGGCGTAAATTGGATTCGATTGAATTCCAACGACAACACCTGCGCCAGCGTCGAAATCAGCGACGTTTTGGCCAATCCAGGCACGCCCATCAAAAGACAGTGGCCGCGTGCAAACAGCGCCACCAGCAGATGTTCGATGAGCTCGTTCTGACCGTAGATTCGTTTCCGAATCTCGCCGACGATCGCATCACGTGCCTCGGTGATTTGCTCGACACCTTCGAGCTCAAGGGCGTTCATTTTTGGTGTTTGAAGATCGGTAGCCAAATTCATTTCCTCCGGCGACGCGCCAAACGGCCGCGCCAAATCTCATAACATCAGGACCCGCCCTTGACGAGCGACTCGAAGCGAGTGGCTTCCTCGGCCTTCTGACCTTGACCCAGCTGTCGGTAGACCCGGGCCAATTCAAAATGGACTTCGGGATCGAATGGGTTGATGCGCGCCGCTTCGATCAAGAAACCTCGTGCTTCCTCCCAGTGGCCAAGGGCTGACGCCGCTTTGCCAAGCTGAATCCAGGTCGAAACATAGCCTGGGAAGTTTTCGACCGTAGGACGCAACGCATCGTAAGCCTCTTGAGGTTTGCCTTCAGCAATCAAGCTCTGCGACAGCCGTGTCTGCAAAACGGGATTGAGTTTGCCAGCGATTAGTTCGGCCTTTCGATACTGAACAATCGCCGCGGCAAATCGATCCCGCGCTTGAAGCATCTCGCCCAGGTGCATGTGGTCACGAGCCTTGGGCTGTGCAATCGCATCCAATTCGGTGGTCGGCGCGGAGTCCTTAAACACCAATTTGTCTTCAAACCCCGTATTTTCAGGATAAGACGATGGTGCCCGTGTCTTCAGTGAGTTCTTCCAGTCACGCTCAAAACTCGAAAAAGACATGTCCAGCACTTTGGCAAAAGCCCGCTGGGCGTCCATCCCCTGTGCAATATAGTCCAGCATCTCAACAAAAGCCGTGGGGCCCTTCTTTTTCTGCAGATATTCCATCGCGGTGTAGACCTCGGCGAACGCCATCGAGGCATCTTCCTGACTAGGTAGTTTGGCCATCGACGGGTGCATTTGCTCGAACGAGATGAACTCGCGTTTCAAGACTCGGTCCTGAAGAAGCTTCTCGCTGGAGGGCTCAAGCCGATGGGCATCCGGCCCACGCCAGCGACGCTCCAGATACTTCGCCAAACCCTCGTGCATCCAGATCGGAACCCGGCCGGCCGTCTTTTGGTTGACAACATAATGCACGTATTCGTGGACCAATGTGTCGACCCAACCGTACCCGCGTGCAAGCGCTTTGGGGCTTGTGATCATCAGTCGATTATACTTACACAGCGCGATTGTACCGGACGTGCGGATCTCGGCTTCGGTCAGAATCGAGACCTGAGCCAACGTCGAGGTTCGTGGATAAACCTCAATTCGGACCGGGACGGGAGGCAGGTAGCCGAGCTCTTTTCCAAGCTCCTCGTAGGCGATGTCTAAGGCCTCAAACGCAAAGGGCAGCAGCACTTCGTCTTTGCCGGGTTCAACCGAGATCTCAAAATAGCCTTTGGGGCTTTTGAACTTTTTATAGTTCTTAGTGACCTCGTGGGTTGCGGCCACCAAATCGCGAAGCTGCACAAAATCAGCACGTGGTGTCTGAGCAATCGCTTGGTCCAGTCGCTGCACGGCCGTTTCGTAGTTGCCTTCAAAAAACTCAAGACGAGCGCGCAGGTACACGACCTCGGCCAAATCGGGAGTTCTGGATTCCAACGACGCAATCGCCTTGGTCGCGCCTGGGATATCCCATGCATCAATCAGTGCGTCAGCCTCATAGGGCGTTTGAGCCCACGCCAACGCGGGCAGGAACGACAGAATAATCAGGTTTAAAAGTACTCGCATGGCTACTCCATTAAGCTTTCGTAGTAGCGGCGAATTTCGTCGTCGTAATTCTCGAGCCGGCCGTCACGCATGTTTTTCATAACGTCGTCTCGGTAAGTCTCTTTCGCGCTGTCGTCGTGTTCGGGAATCTCCACCTTTTCGCTCTTCTGATTCTTGCCTTGGCTGCCTTGCTTCTGCTTCTGCAGAGTTTCGCGCATGGAATCCTTGAGCTTGCGCAGATCATCCAGAGCCTGATGTTGTTGATCAAGCGCCGGCTGGAACTGGCCTTCTCCGATCTGCTTGCCTGCCTCGCCCATCTTTTTCCGTGCTGAATCGGCGGATGGCCTCATCTCTTCAGCCAATACAGGAAACTCTTCGCCCGCTTTTCCGATAGCATCGGCCAATTTATCGGCCTGCTCGCTGACCTGCTTTTGTCCCTGCCCGAGCTGTTCAACTCGTTTCTGATCGGGCGAAGCCATCTCTTGCCGCGCTTTTTCTTTGAGCGCAGCTAGGTCCCTCTGAATCTTCTTGCCACGCCCCAAAACGCCCGGCATCTCACCAATCGATTTCTGAAGATCTCGCCCGGCCTTTGAGCCCGCCTTGGTGTAACGACCCGCCAACTCAAGCCCGAACTGCAAAGAACGAAGGTCCTCGATGGCTTGGCTCGCTGCCTCTGAAGCCTGTTCCACATCGCCTTGTCGAAGGTTCTTTTCCAACGCATCCAACCTATCCATGGCCTGCGCAACCTCGTCTGATTCATGTTCAGCAAGGTCCCGATTACCCATCTCCTGCATGGCCTTCTTCTGGTCCCGGATATCCTCCAAGATGGGAGCTGTTCCCGACTTCACCAACTCGTTGAGCTTCTCTTGAACCTGCTTCATGTTCTCCTGATGCGCCTGCTCGGTCTGGTTCTCGACTTCCTGTTGCAGGGTCTCAAGGTCATTAACCTGGTCCATCAGCTCCGACACCTTCTTGTCCAGCTCGTTCATCGAGTCCGGCTGACTCTCGCCAAACTGCTCGTCCATTTCCTTGGTTAGCTCATCAAGACTCGTATCCATATTCTCGAGGGCCTTCAGAGCACCATCGATATCGCCCTTATCGAGCATTTCCTCGATGCTCATCATGGCATCAGCCATCTTCTTGGCATCGCTCTCGAGCTGCTGATTCTTCACCGCGTCCATGTTCACGTGTTCTTCGGGCAGGCGGTGCAATTGGTCCTGCATTCGCTGCATCAACTCAGACATACGCTGACGTAGCCTGCCGATCTCGCGTTTGATGGCCTCTTTCAACTCCGGATCTTGGGTGTCCCGGTACTTCTCCAGCATCTCTTTGAGCCGGTCCTTCAGCGCTTTAATCTCCTCAGTCGTGGCTTTCACCATCTCCATCTTCTGCGCTGCCAGAAGGTCTTCGAGGCGCAGAATGCTCTTTTCCAACAGGTCTTCAAACGCCACCTGCTGGTCAGCAAGCTGTTGAATTTGGCCCACGATCAGTCGGTCAGTTTTCAAGAGCGGCTCCAACCGAGCAACGGCATCGGCGTGGTCCAAATGCAACGCGCCAAGCTGAGCTTCTACCGATGAAAAAATCATCACATCGCGCTTGAGCATCAATGGGTCGTTTTCAAGCTCTTTTGCCAGTGGTGACATGACTTTGAGCAGCTCACCGGTCTTCGCCGAAAGCCCCGAAGATGCCGTCAAAAGCAACTTTCGCGTCGGCAGATCTGTTTCTTTGTCGACCGCCTGTGACCACGTCGTTCCGCGCACAACCCTTTCACCGAGGGGTGTTTCCAGGTAGTCCGCAAGCAAAATAACGAGAGCCTCGACCAGTGCTTGTTGTTGCTCGACCAATTTCTGATGTTTGTCGTCCGGGCTCGAGACCTTCAGAACCAGCTCTTCCGAAAGCGTGCGACCGGGCCCGGTTAACGTGTTGTTATCGATGATTTCCAACTGGAAAATCACGGTATCTTTGGGCTGCAGGTTCAGCGGCCCTAAGTCGAAAACCATCTTGCCTTCGAAGTCACCTGGTTGGTTGTTCAACGCCGGAATCACCGGGGCAACACGTGTCGGCTCTTCGCCAGAAATCCCGTAGATACGAGCAATCGACTGAAGGCCAAAATCGTCCGACGCGACAAAACCGATCTCGAGGACCTCGCCCGGAGAAACTTCGACCTCGCTCTTATGGCTCGTGATATTTACCCGAGGCGGCATATCCGGCTTGATATTGACGGTCCGTGAGATTCCGTCGTCAATAATACTGCCGTCAAGAAGTGTGGCCCTGAACTGATAGGTCCCCGATTTGGTCGCGACAAATTTAGCTTCGAGCAGTCCCAGATTTTTGATCGGCCGAACCGGGATCATGCGCTCACCGTCGTCGGTTGTGAGCACGATCTCGAATCGTTGGGCGTCCAAAAGCGGATACGTGCGCAGGATCACTTCGGTGCCCGCGAGCGCCTCGACATTGCCCGTCGAAAACGACTCAGCCTCTGCTGATTTCCGCGTGTAGGCCGGAAATGTCAGCACGATGTCGATATCACCGACCAGGGGCCGTTGGTCTTGCTTGGCAAAAACTTGGACATTTCCAAGCACACGTTCCGTGAAATTGGGGACAAACTCGACCATCGCCAAAGACAGCGCGACGCCACCCAGAAACGCAAACCAGGCTGGCCGAGACGACCGAGTGGTCAACAGGTGCGCCAATGAACCCGTGCCATCGACCCGCGCGTACAGCGACTTCAAAGTGCGTTGAACGTGCTCGAGCGACAGAGCTTCAGAGTAGCGAATGGTGTTGGCTTCGATCTCGGCCGCAAATTGCAGCGCGGCAACGATATCGCTTCGAAAGTCCGGGGATGCAGACTGAATCAGATGTGCGACTTGCTGTAGACTTGGCCGCTGCCGGTAAGCGACGACGGCCGTGACCACGCCCACAAGGAGTGTCGCTAGGCCGCCTAAACCAAGAGCCCACAAAAATACTGCGGGACCATGCGGACGAGGCGCCAACACTCCGAGGATGCCAGCCGACAAAAAAACTGCGACAAAGGTCGCGCCCAACCAGACAAATCCCTCGATGACCAATGGCCACAAATATGCGGCGCGAGTCTTTCGAAGCAAGAGTTCGATGGCTTGGCGTGTTTTAGATGCGACCTTCGCTGGCGCTTCGACATCTTCAGGTTGTACTTCGTTGGCTTCCATCTAAACGCACTATCGGTTCGGTCCTTTAAGGTAACCTGAAACCGTTTGAGGCACGATAAATATTCTCTCAACGTCATACGGAATGACGTTTACGCGAAAAGGAGACGTACATGGCACGAAAACTAGCCATTATCGGCGCAGGTCCGATCGGAATCGAGGCGGCAACCCTTGCGCTTCGTCATGGGTGGGACGTTAGCGTCTACGAAGCTGGACTGCCCGGCACCAGTATCCGTCGGTGGCAACACGTGCGCCTTTTTTCGCCGTGGAGACTCAATCAGAGCACGTGGGGGCGCGAAATCCTGCGGACAACATTTGACGAAGATGAGTTTCCGACTGGGCGTGAGTATCTGGACCAATACCTCTTGCCGATGGCCGAAACCCTGGGCGACGTGCTTCAAACCCAGACTCGTGTACGAGGAATCTCGCGACGTGACGCGCTCAAGGGGGATTTCATTGGATCAAGAGACGAAAAAAGCGGGCCGTTCCTGCTTCATATCGACGGACCTGCTGGCGAATCCTACGTCGAAGCCGACGTCGTGCTCGACACGTCGGGGGTCTATGAACACCCCGCAAGCCTCGGTACTGGGGGACTTCATGCCATAGGGGAGTCGGACGCTGATGGGCGAATTGAACGGTACATTCCTGATGCCACTGGGGCGGACCAAGCGACTTATGACGGGAAATCAACACTCCTATTGGGAGCGGGCCACTCAGCCGTCACGAGTCTCAAGATCTTGGCCGACCTGCATCTCAAAAGCCCAAAAACTCAGATTTACTGGGCGTTTCGCGGGGACCAAGCCCCCTACCACGTTATTGAAGGCGACTCTTTGCCTCAGCGGAAATCACTCGGGAACTTTGGGAACCAGGCGGCGGCGGGTGAAATCGCCGGCGTGACCCCCTTGCCCGGCAGCACGATCGAAAGGATTAAGCTTGATGGTGAGCACCTCGACGTCACGCTTTGGCGCAGCGCGGGCGAAGAAACCCTTCAGGTCGATCGTATTGTCGCCAATGTCGGCTATCGGCCGGACCTTTCGCTCAACCGAGAAATCCAAGTCCACCAATGTTATGCATCTGAAGGTCCCATGAAGCTCGCCGCGTCGTTGCTGGCTTCGGTAGGTGGAGACTGCCTTGCTCAGGCGTCGGCAGGTGTGGATATTTTGAAGAGTCCTGAACCGAACTACTTCATTCTTGGAGCCAAATCCTACGGTCGAAACTCAAGCTTCTTGCTGCGGCTTGGAATCGACCAAATCCAAGAAGTGCTCGCGTTCCTAGAGTCGTAGCTATTCCAGACAGGCGGCTTGCTCAACGCTGCACTTGTCCAGCACACATTCAGTCAGCTCCGTGACGCCGGTGGCATCCGCACACACGGTGTCCACACATCCCAGATAAGCATCGATCTTTCTGTGAGCCGCAGGTGATCCCGTGTCTTTGCAGTCTTGGCGGCAGACCTCGTCCTCGGTGTTACACACCAAAAGGCACTGAAGGATCTCCATACAGGTCACACCGGCGGCGATATTAGTTGTGGTGTTATTGGTCGAAGTTGTGTTGTTCGACGAGTTGTTCGACGTGGCGTTATTAGCCGCATCGTCGCCACTAGGGTCGGCGTCCGCAAAGCCACTGTCACTCCCAGCATCGACGTCTGGGCCGTTATTCTCGACGTTATTTGTGGAATTATTGGTCGACCCGTTCGACGACAAGTTGTTTGCCGACGAGTTTGATTTCGAGCTTGAGGACGAGTCGTCGTCGCCTCCACAAGCTGCTAGCCCCATTATCACGCCTATCCATAACAACCGCTTGTTCATACTGCCTCCGCGGAACTGACACCATGAACTCTAGCGCGGGTTGAAGCGCTGGTCGAAGAATACTGTGCGCGCCTTTAAAATTGCGCTCAAACCGAGGCCTACTGGCAAAATGTAACGCCGCTTGATGCTGCGGTTCCAGTACAACTTAGCGGCGAAGGACACGCGCGGCGTGGCTCGGCACGACACACGGGCTGACAGGTAGAGTTTGTTTGATTCGACAGCTGCACACAGACATGTCCAACTTCGCAATCTCCAGCCGCACCGCCACAGGTTTCACTCGTGCGCCGAGTCCCCGCTTGGCCGCAGTATGTGCCGATGGAACCACTGATCGGGTCCCTTCTGACAATGCAATCTCCGGACGCGCAATCATCCACATAAATGTCGCACGAAGGTGGAGCGCCGACACAAAGACCGACGCTCGAATCGCTGGAAAGCGTCGCGATACACGCAAAATCTGTCGGGCAGGAGTCCGGGTCGGCAAGCGGTTCGCACATGGCGCGGCACAGACTCAACCCATCATCGGGCAATGTGGCGCAATGGGTGCCCTTTGCGCATTCAGTGATCGTTTCGCAGGCCGCGCCTGCTGGAAGTTGCGTTCCAAGTTGCAGGCACGTCGATGTCCCAGTCGATGAGTTGGGAACACATTTTCCCTGCTCACAATCTTGAACCAAGGCGTCACAGGCTCGCCCAAACAGAAATCCGGTATCGGCTCCCATGTCTGGAATCGAAGAAATATCGGGTTCAGAAACGTCCGGCAGCTGAACAACTCCGGCGTCGGTGACAGGGAATTCGCCCTCGGCAAGACATCCTGACAAAACCAACAAGATTATGACCAGCGCGGACTTCATGCTGCCACCCTTTCGGCCATCAGTTCACCCACACGCAGTGCGGCCGAGGTCATGATGTCCAGATTTCCTGCGTATTTCGGCAGCCAATCACCTGCCCCTTCGACCTCAAGAAAGGTCGTGACCTTCCAGCCCTTAAATTCACCGAACCCTGGAATTTTGACTGGGACTTCACGGAAATCATCAAACACAGGAGCTTTCACCAGTCGATATCCCGGGACATAAGCAGCCACGCGGGCCACCGCAGCTTCTATCGAGGCTGTAATCTCCGCTGGCTCGGCGCCTTCCACAAACGTGTAGACCGTGTCCCTCATAATCAACGGAGGGTCTGCAGGATTGAGCACAATAATGGCTTTTCCGCGCTCGGCTCCGCCTACGACTTCCAGCCCACGTGAGGTCGTTTCCGTAAACTCATCGATATTGGCTCGCGTCCCCGGCCCCGCAGAGCGACTTGAAATCGAAGCCACAATCTCGGCGTAACGTACGTTGCCAACCTGACCGCAGGCCCAAACGATCGGGATCGTTGCCTGTCCACCACAGGTCACCATATTCACGTTTGGAGCATCAAGGTGCTCCTCAAGATTGGCAACCGGAACGACGTAGGGACCAATGGCCGCCGGCGTAAGATCGATCACCCGCTTCCCGTGCTTCAGTAGCACCGCTGCATGGAGTGCGTGTGCTGTGGCGCTTGTCGCGTCAAAAACCAATTGAATCTGAGCAAATCTTGGATGAGCAATAAGGCCCTCGACGCCGTCAGCGGTGGTGTCGACGCCAAGTGCACGCGCGCGGGCAAGCCCCTCTGATGCCTCGTCGATTCCGACAAGAACCACGGCCTCCAGCAGCGACGACCGTTCAAGTATCTTGATGAGCAGATCGGTTCCGATATTGCCGGAGCCAATGATCGCGATAGGTGTCTTCATTTCATATCCTCAGTACCGACTAGCCACGTGCGACTTCAGAGTGGGCCCCAATGAAGCTTTGCAGCGCATCAGAAATCGCCCTAGGGGCTTCAATCGTTGGACTATGTCCTGAGCCCTGAATCAACAAGAAATCTGCTTTTGTCAGCTCCGCCAGATGTTCAGCATGACGACGAGGAATCGCGCGATCGTTTGCACCGTGAATCACCAGAGTCGGAACGTTCAAACGACGTGCCTCTGCGGCGATGCTCGGGCGATAAATCACACCGTTGACCGCCTTGTGGATCGACCGCCGATTCTGCCCAACCATATGCTCCCAGAAAGCCCGCTCCGATTCACGTGCCGGGTCATTCAAAAACTCATCACCAAATAGAACCGGCATGATCCTCTTCGCCAAAACCGCCGGCGAGAGCGTTCTTGCGACAAACAACATGCGACGGTATCCAGCGATGTTTTTGGACGGCTCGGCATCCGCACTTGTGTCAATCAAGGTCAGCGTCTTGACCAGATCTGGACGTCGAGATGCCAGGCGTAAGCCGACAAATCCACCCATCGACAAACCCACAAAATGGACAGGTCCACCGCCGATGGTCTCGATCAAAGTCGCGGCATCGTTATAACAGGTTTCCATGTCAATCATCGGCCCGTCGGGCACCTCGCTCATGCCTTGGCCCGGATGGTCGTAGGCAATGCATCGATAATTCTGGCTCAACGCCTTCATCTGCTCGTCGTACATCCGCAAATTCATCAGCAGCCCGTGCGAAAACACGATCGTCTCGCGACCGGTTCCACGCTCTTCGTAATAGAGGTCAAGCCCTCGGATGATCAGGTGCGGCACGACTACTCCGGCAGATTGCCCATGATGCGACGCAAATCTTGGATATTCGCTTCGGCCTGATTCAAGAGCATGCTCAAAAACGTCGCGAACGTCTCCGCCAACTCGATCAAAGCCTCAAGTCGAGGCTTCAAGTAGGCCAGACGTTCCGGCGAAACCGCTTCGTCCGTCTCAATTTCACCCAACGCGTCGTCCAACCCGCGCATGCTCAGCTGAATCAAATGAAATTCCCGCTCACGCATCACGCGCGTGATCATGTGCCACACGTCCGCGTTGGCACGGTAGTAGTCCTTTCGATCCCCTTGGACCCAAACTTTAAGCAGGACATCCCAGTGCAACAACTCTTTGATCGACATGCTGACCAAACCTGCACTCATTTCAAGGTGCGTTTGGATGTCGCGAGAGTTGAGCGGCGTTTCGCTGATATACAGCAACGCCCAAATTCGGCCATGATGTTTAGAGAAACCCCAAAATTTAATGAACTCACCGATGGTTTCAACAACCTGGCGCTCAGATTCACTCAACGGTTTCATTGTTTCCTGGTGCCACATTCAAGAGAACATATAACACGATGACGAACTCGCCGATATCGTTTGATACTATTATGATTGTGGGTTGTGGGTACACCGGAACTCGGCTGGCAAAGTTGGCTCAAGCCGATGGTTTGAATGTGGTCGCGACTCGCCGGGAGTGGGAAGAATCGCCCGACTTCGACACATTGACCCTCGACGTTACCGATGCTCAAGGCCGTTGGGCTGAAACGTTAAGTCCCTCGACACTGGTGGTGTGGAGCGTCCCAACGCTCCCGAAATTGGACGAACACCTTGCCCCGCTTCGGCACGCGCTGGCAGCCGGCCGTGACGCAAAAGTCGCCGGCTTCATCTACATTTCATCGACCTCGGTCTTTGGCGACCACGACGGCAACGAGGTTTCCGACAATAGTTCATGCCATCCGGATGCGCCCGCCGGCCGCATGCGCCTTGAGTCCGAAGACTTGGTGCGCGGATTCAAAGGGCTTCGTGGGATGGTGGTAAGGCCCGCCGGCATCTACGGTCCAGGCAGGGATGTGGCCACATCCATTCAAAGCGGCCGCTACGAGGTCATTGACCCGGCCAAAATCACCAACCGAATCCACGTCCATGATCTGGCTCGGGTCATCTTATTTGTGGCCAAGAAGGGAGACGCTGGGGAGGTCTTCAACGCCGCAGACGGAAACCCCACGATGGTCGGTAAGGTCGTCGACTTCCTGGTCGAAACCTACGGAATTCCCCGGCCAGCAACGGCCACACTCGATGATTATGCTCAAAGAAGGGGAGTCGACGCGGCTGCGCGATGGAAAAATCAATACAAGGTTTGCCCCGACCGCCTGTTTGAATTGGGTTTTTCCTTTGAATATCCTGACATCTTCACGGCTTATCGCAGCGGCGGAATACGCTGAACAAGCGGCTATGCTTGTCAGCAACCTCAACTCAGTTTACTTAGACGACTGCGTTACCCCTGATGGAGTCATCATTGAAACAGACCTTTTTTCGAATATTAATTGCCCTCTTGTTGCTCATTCCCGCATCGGCTTTTGCGGCCGGTGGATGGAAAGGCGGCAAACAAGTTCGTTCCGCCGGTAATATAGGTGTTGGGCTTGGAACGGGCACGTTTGCCTCGGGACTCTCGCTCAAATATTTCGCCGATCCAACGTTCGCCATCCAAGGAAACATCGGCCTATGGCGCGATCGTTGGTGGGGCAAGAACAGGGACTACCGCTACTACGGTGGTGGAGACTCGCTTGCACTCAGCGTCGACGCACTTTTTGAACAAGGTGTTTTTGCCGGCAACGGCGACATCGACCTTGCTTGGAACTTTGGTCTCGGCGCCGGCCTCGGTCTGTCGGACTACAACAACAGCATCGGCGTCGCAGGCGCTGGCGTTTTGGGCCTCGAGATCCTGATCAACGTGATCCCGATCGACCTGGTTCTTGAATTCCGCCCAACCGTCCAGATTGTGCCAGATGTGCGCTTCGACCTCATCGACTTCACCGGACATATCCGCTTCTACTTCTGAAGCGTCCATCTTGGCGGAAACGCCGAATCGCTAAACACCTCATCAATTTGACGATCGCGGACCTCTAGGTCCGGATGGGTGTGGTGCGTCGGCGTTTCGACGTCCAGGTCTTCCAGATACCCCGCTCCCGATACACTCGTAAAAAGCAGCGCCACAAGTACGTCGTGTGCCAACTGGCATGTGTCGTCTTCGGTTGCTGTGTTCGGGTTTGTGATTCCCGACGCAAAATACGTGGTGCATCCGTTTTGCTTGCCATACAACAGCGTCACTGGTGTGGGATTCGATACACCCGTTGAAACCCATAGACTCACTCGATCTGGAGTTTTGGTCCCAACCTTACGTTCGACAAAAACATTCAGTTTCAGCTCGCCAGGACTCGACGAACGCACCATTCGCCATAGCACCGCCTCGCGTTGTTGGGCCTTGTTCACCAAAAAATACAGGTCCCATACAACCTCGGGTGCGGGTTCCAACTCAGCCTGCACCATGCGCATCGCTGGATCTGCGAAACCCGCAAGGATCGCACTGATCGCCTGCCACGTGAACTCACGCGTCGCGGCGCTCTCGACCCCGCGCGCATCAAAGACAACCCAACCGTCCAAAGACGGACGCTCAACCATGTCGATCACCTCAGCCGAGCGCCAAGGCGCCGGATCAGGTTCGGCCTGCAGCCCTAGCATTCCACCCGACGGCTTCGCGTCTGGAACCGTGTCTGAGCCACCACACCCTGCGAAAACCAGCAGTACGAACAAAAACTTCAACAAACCGAAACTCCAAGCAGAACGTCGGGACCGATCTTGACCGCACGCTTCAGAAAAGTCGACTGTCGTTGGCCAAGGTACCGCCTTGGTCAAACGAAGACTCAATCAAAAAAACACGGCATCCTTGAGCCGGTGGGCCGAAGTTTCAGAAAAGATAACCCGTCGCCAACATGAATGTTTGGCGCTGATAGTCCGAGCCCACACCAAACTCTTGCAAGTAGAGCGAATAACGAAATTCGACCTCCCAAGAATCCCCCAAAGCCCGTGCTACAGAACCCACCAACGAGTTTCGATTATCTTCGTCGACCAAAAAACTCGCATCGATGAGCACCGGATCTTCATAGGTCGTCCGCTGCAGCTCAAGATGTGCGCTGACAAAAAGTTGCCATGGCAACGCCGCGGTTGCAGTAAGGTCTGCCCCATGTCGCCTCAGGTTCTGGCCGTATGAGTTCGAAGTGTTGACCGAATAGGCGTACGACGCCTCCAATACGGCAGGTCCTTTCCAACCGACCGTCACGCCGGCCACGTGGTAGGCGTCTGCCCTAAGAGTGGTCGGGTCTTCCTCGATCCCCACGTCGTTCAGAACAAACCTCGACGTTTCAAACGACCGCCTTGCATACGTGTAATTTACGCTCGCGTACGCGGATGAAGCAAAATCCCAACGAAGTCGTGTGCTGGCCTCGATATTTGAACTCGAGGCGTCCGGTGACGGTTTAAACGCAAAATAGCGCGCAGCTCCGCCCAGTCTCAACGAAAACGGGCCCGAGAAAAAATCTGCCCCGGCTCCGATGCCACCTCGATTATAGTCACGACGTGATTGACGTTCTGTCCGATCTTTGACGTCGATCTGAACGTAAATCCCCATGGGTTCGGCGAGCCGTTGTTGATAGCCCAAGTAGGCCTGAGTCAGCAGCGTGTCGGCTTCTGGCTGTTCAGCGAAAAACTTCCCACCATGCGTCAGGTCAAACACAACCACCGAACCATCGAGCCCAGGATATTGAAGCGTCAAAGCGGCGATGTACCGCGCCAACACATCCGAAACTGGATCCACGTTTTCTGTTCTCAGCGCGTTATCATCCCATTCAGCGCCAGCGCGCACACTTCCCGTGACACGGCCTTCAGCGAATGCCGGCAAAAGGATAAACATCATCGTAAACAGATAACTAGCGAACTTCCGGAACACCTGTCACCACGCCTGACCCAAGAAATTCAGCGGCGTCCTGTCGGGCGCCTGCATCACGAAACAAAACAAAATGCCCGTCATAGCCATCGGGCTGATATTGCCGTCCCACAACCGTAAACGGAGCTTGTCCCACCATGAGATTGCCGCTAATCGGACCCGCACTGGTGGGAACCCCGTTGATGGGCTCGATCATTGGCTCGATATAAGTCGCCAAAAGGGCAACCGCGAGCGTATCCAACGCCGAAGGCGGAGTGAACGTGTCGGTCACTCCGTGCGTCTGGAAAACATGCTTCGACGTCGTGACACCATCGATTGGCGCGCTCGTCATCCGACGGGCAAAATTCAGCGGGTCGACAGGATCAAAGTACCCCTGAAGCAACTGGATCACCGGATGATTCACACCCACGGACGGATCCTGCAAAACGACTTTGAGCGCTCCAAGCGAGTTGACTGGGCTCGTCTTACCGACCAACGCGTAAACCAAGCTCGCGCCAGCACCCGAAAGAATCGCACCACGAACTCGACTCTCAAACGGAAGCGCCAAGGGCCCGGTTGTTCCGCCCTGAGAATGGCCTAAAAACCAAATCTGATTTGCATCCAAAGGCACCGCGGCGCCGGTGGGTGATGTTGCCGCTGTGATCGGATTGCTGGCAACCCACGAAACTATGCTCGCGATCTCAGCACCACCCTGAAGGAAGTTCCCCAAGGCAGCATCAGGATTTGCATAATTATAGACCAGACCATTGGGGTGGTCTTCGCTGGCCCCACGTCGATTGAAATGCTGAACCTGATCCCAGCCGATCGTCACAAATTTTACGGGCGTGCCATCGACGTCGATCGTCGTAAACAACTCACTGACTTGATCGACATGACCTCGAAAATTTCCGCCTGTTCCGTGGGCCACCAAGAGCACCGGCCACCCCTCGGCTGGCGCGGCATCCGCAGGTACCGTCATCGAAAAACAAACATCTTCGCGGCGTTTCACACCGGTCGAAGCCGCCCCGCCACTTTCGAGGTACGGAGCCGTCCCTGCCTGATAGATCGGCAAACTGAACTTGCCTTGAATCTCGTCAAACACGGTGGAGGCAGCAAAACAACCACGGACGTGCTCGGCGCCGCTCAACCCATCGTCGCACGGCGAAACAACACCGGTATCACACTCAATCAACGCGCTCGCAACCGGCACTTCAGCCGTGGCATCTTCGACCAGAGCGCGCATCGGCTCGATCGGGTTTCCCGTTGTGAACACGGCCGCAAAGGACACGGTTGCTTCCGCAACCGGGCTCGCATCGGCATCGGCAAAATAGGCACGCAGTGACGAATACGCGTCCCAAGCATCGCCGTCAGCACCGCTAGGGCGGGTTGCACCAAGCATTGCCTCAAAACTCGCATCACGCACGATCGCCGTACCGGCCTGATCTTTGACGACGTTGCTCAACAACACCGCGTAGGTCGTGTTGGGCGCCAACGGCCTTCCAACCGCTGGCCTGACCACCAAATTATTCGAACAAATATAGCGATTACCACTGCTGGAACCGTTCCAGCCAAAAGCCTGAGGACGCCCGTAGTTCGGGCTCGCAGGATCGATGTCGATCAATTGCACCGGCTTACTGTCACCATTTACGTTCAACGAATCGAAGTTGGGAGTTTTAGAAAACCTCAAAAACACAGCTGAGTTCGGACTAAAGCGGTCTTGCCTCGTCGAAATCGCATCGAGGTATCGCTGCACCAGATCGAACCCGAGCAAGCCATCGCCTGGCGTGGGATGCCCTGTCAGCACGGGACGACCATCCTTCAGACGTGCATCACTCGGATAAGGATGGCGGTAGAAATCAGCCAACTGTTCGCCGTCTGGAATCTCGAAGTAGGCCCGAAACGCCCCTTCGTCCTCGGCACATTCGGCACCGGCCCATGGGCGAGTAAGGCCAGCGGGGCCAGCAAGGCAGATCGTAGGTCCTTCGGGATCCAAAGGACTGGCTGCACAACCAAGGCCCGCCAGGCAATCGACCGCGTTTTCGCACGCAGACCCAACGTCCAGAACACCGGTCGCAACACAAACACCGCTGAATCCGCGAGGCGAACAAATCAGCCCCGCCTCACACTCAGAAACCAAACCACATTCACCACCCACGGGTACAGAACCCGCGCCAACACAGGCCGTTGTGACAGCATCACAATAAGCACCTGCAGCACATTGCGCGGTGAGCTCGCAAGGCTGTCCGATTTCGACGTTACCTTCCGCGCCACAAATGGCGTCCGAGCAAACAAGGCCCGCGCGGCATATATTCACGTCATCACATGCACCACCAAAGCTCACTCCCGGCGGAACGACGACAGTATTATTCGTATTATTCGTGGTCTGATTATTTGCGGTTCGCGGCGGAGTAAACTCCGACTCCTGGCAGGCAGACAAAAACACAAACGCAATCACAGCGCTTTTGAGACGCAACATCAGCTTACTCCGATACAAGAATAAGTTGATGGTACCTCACCTATGCTTCGGAGCAAGCAGCTACGGTAGCGCCGGTGTTTCTGCCTAGCGGGCGAAGTTTCGAATCCACCGGATCAACCCGTAAAGGTTGAACAGCATGAACAGGCCAAACAGCGCAGAGGCGACCACAAACCAGATATGATCTCGTGGCAACACATCCGATTGGACAAGATAGGACTCCACACAAACCGGATTATTGTCCAGAACCTCGCGCACCTGAGCGTCCGTCGGCTGTTCACTCAATTTCTTCTCAGCACGCTCGTCGACGCTCGCCTCATCGTACTCAGCCTTCCATTGCACCAAGATCACGTCCCGACGCCGCTTGTTGATCGACTGGATATCCTCGGGGCGCAACGTTTCGCAAAACTCCATGCCGTAACGCTTCCGATAATAATCGCGAAGCCCGTTATATCGCTCCGGCATCTCACTAAACGCCACCATACGACCCTGGCCCCGAAAATAAGTGCGATCAATGTCCCCTTTGGGATCATCATTCAACTCGTCCGTAATATTATCGGGTCGCTCTGTTTCTTCCTCGACAAAAATCCACCCGCCCACCATGCGAGAATACAAATATCGCGCGCTCTGACTGCGTTGGGTGGGAATCCCCGACAATGAAACCAGACGATTATGCGGTAGCTGAGGCTCCCAATTGGCGTTTTCGGACGTCTTTGAGGCAAATTCGGTAATGTCGCCGATCTCAACCGGTGTGCTGGAAGAAAAAAAGTACGCGACGTCCTCTGTCCAGTCGCTCACGATCCAAAGAGCCGTGGCGATCACGCCGATCATCAGGATAGGACGCAGCACAGAGGGCGAGCTTTCGTCAGCGAGATCCATCAATTCATCATCGATCTCAGCATGTTGTGGTCGCGCATTTTCGTTTTCGGGCATGACTCGCCTTTGCTCACTGCTCTCCCATGCTTAGAGCACAGGCTTTGTCCAAAGTTCCGGCGGCGCCACATTATTTCGCTGACTCGTCGAAAACAAGGGCATACCGCGGGCCGACACAACTTGAAAGATTGACGGACCACCAAAACGAGACCTACCATGAGTTTTGTTCGATCCTCGTGAGAGCCTCCGGTGCCGCGCATCGTTTACACGGACATCTCCGGTCAGGAACGCTCAGTTCCATTTGGTGGCGACTATCCAGTCGTCTCCATTGGACGTGCCACTGACTGTACCATCCGCTCCAACCGAAAGTCTGTCTCTCGGCGCCATGCGGAGTTTCGCTATTCCAATGGACAGTTTGAGATCATCGATCTGAACAGCTCCAATGGGACCTTCGTGATCATCAACAACGAGCGAAAACCCGTTGTTGGACGGGAGTTTCTGGCCGTTAACGACGAAGTCTGGTGCGGCGATTTCATCCTGCATTTTGTCGAAGACGAACACGATTCCTTAGTTTCAGAGGCCGCATTCGACGCATTTGCGGCGCCCACGCAGAACGGCGGGAACGTCAGCTTCGCCCAAAGCCAACCGCAAAAGCAGGACTTTGGATTCGATTACGACGCGCCATTCCACCCGGGCATAGACGACTTCCCACGAGGGATCGAAGAAGTTTCGAGTGTAGCCTGGGGGTCAACCCATCCGCCCACCTCGGTCGATGGGCCAGACATGACGATGGAGCGATCCTCCGACGTTGAACGACTCAAAGCAGAACGACAATCCATCCAAGAACTCGCTGAACGGCAAAGCGCCGAACTCGAAGAACTGCAGCGACGGCTCGATTCTGAGCGACGTAAGGTCGAAGAGTTCGAAGCAAAATCCGAACGAACTTCGAACGTCCCGCTCGGCGATATCCAACGCCTGCGCGACGATGTCGCACGCCTCGAAGACGAAAAAAGCACCGAGCTCGGGCATTCAAAGAAAGAACTCGGTCGCCTTTCGACCGAACTCGAGGGTGTTCGTGAAGAAAAACGGCGTCTCGAAGAGAAACTCCATACGGCATTGCAGTCCTCGGAACGGGGACACGACGCCGAAGCCCGGCTCGAAGAGACCAAGCGACGAAGCCAAAATCTCGAGCAAGAACTCGCGACTGCACTGACCCGCGTGGCTGAGCTTGAGGAACACCTGAACTCCCAAGCCAACGCTCTCGAAGACCGTCAACGCTTTAAAGAGAACCTGTTAGCCCGCGACCGTGACATTGAGGCTCTTGAAACGGAGGTTGAAAAACTCCAGCACGATTTGGCGATCGTATCGCAGCAGTTCCAAGACGCATCTAGTTCCGCCGAACAAGGCCAGAACGCGATCGAAGAAACCGAAGCGTTGCGTCGCGAAGTCGAACGCCACAAACGCCTCGTCGAAGAGTTTGAGCGTAAAAACCGTGAACTAAACGCCGAAAACGAAGGCCTAAAAGCGGGCATCGACACGGCACAATCAAGCTCAGCGCTCGTTGAAATGAAGATCGATGACCTCGAATCCGAAATCGAGGCCACCCGTGCTGAACTCGATGCGATGCGACGCGACCGAGATCGCGCCGCGCAGAGTCTGCAAGAGATCACTTCGAAGGGCAGCGTCGAAGATCTTCGCAACGAGATCGAAGGCTTAAAACAACGAATCAAGCTCGAAAAAGAGCGGTCGAAACACGACGACAACCTCGCTCAAGAAAACACCGACCTTCACAAACAACTCGCGGATTTGCAGGCATCTGCATCGGCCACTGAACTCGAACTTAGCGAAGTTGCTGCCAAACTCGCTGCAATTCCTATTGCGACGGGGACAGCTGCAGAAAACCTACCGCCCGATGTGCTTCGCGAAATGCAAGAACGCGTCGATAAACTCGACCGAATTGTTGACGCGATCGAGCGAACCGCGCTCGACTCATTATCAACCGTCGATCGCATTCGACTGCAATCTGCTCTAAGAGATACGGAGCCTCGAGTTTCTCTCAGCCATTTGAAAGGCTTGCTCGGCGTTGACGCTTAGCCGCTTGC
>JBBKVQ010000017.1:0-11180 GCA_037968515.1 Bradymonadaceae bacterium | reverse complement strand
GCTCCAGAACGGCCATTTTTTCCGTATGTTCCGCTGGCGGCGCGGTCATCAGGGCTCCACTGCCCATTGGCAACGGCGTTGGAGGGTTGGGTCGCTAAGCCGGAGGCGCCTGGAGCCCCGGCAGAGTTTAAAACATCGGCGTCGGTGCCGTTAGAGATCACCTTGTTTACACAACTGTTGGCGCCAGCACTTCCTCCCCTGCCATACTCTGCGCCAAGGCCGTCTGTGCCTTTGCCACCCGTGGTTGGCATTCCACTGGGACAAGCCCCACCAATGCCGCCGTCTCCTCCAGCTAAAGTTACTCCAAGGCAGGTGATCGTACCGCCCATGCCCCCATTTGCGCCCTGCTGACCGTCTTGACCATTGGTTGGTGGTCCAGCGTCCTGGCCGTCGCTGCCGTCCTGACCTGCGCCCCGAACGACCCTAACCGAATAAAACTTCACGACACTGTCTTCGATACGCAAAGTGATGGCGTGCTTGTTTCCGGTCTGGGGCGGCTGAAACTCGACCATCCCGAGGTTCATGAGTGTGCCGCCAGCAAGAGTCAGGGTTGCAGAAACAGAAGTATTTCCGATGCTCGTTACGTCGGGTGTTGGCGCAAGCTGAAACTCGTCGTCGTACCCACCCCAAATGTTGAAAAGCGCACGGTCGACGGTCCAATTCACGGGTGCCAAATACTCACCCGAGGCCAGCAGCAGCGTGGTACGACCGCTGGCGTTAGCCACTACCATCGCTCGTTCGAGGGTTTTCACCGGCTCATTTGGAAGAACCCCGCTGTATCCGTCGTCGCCACCGTCATTCGACACAAAGACGGTCAAAGCAGTGTAGCCATCGGAGCCATCCTGGTTGGAGTCGACCCCGTCGCCCAAGGTATCAGGACACTCCACCGATAAACGACATCCGCTCTGGTCGTCGCATAACGTGAAGCCTTTTTCGATGTCGCACGTGCAGACTTCGTCCTGAAGAATCTCACCATCGCCACATGTGCCTGCGTCGATTACCGGTCCTTGATCCCCACTTAAGTCCGAACCTAGGTCGGCTCCGCCGTCCACGGTCGTGTTGTTCGACGATGTGTCGGCGCCAAGGTCTGGTGAGTTAGACAATGCTGTATCGAGGCAACCGGCCAGCAAAAACAGCGCGACCAATGGGAGAATGCGATTCATGGAAATCCTAAAGACAAGTTCCCAACATTTGACCATTTAAGGCCATCGCTTACAAGTGGTGGGCGTTGGTGTGCTTCGTCCTTGCCGGCCAGACGCTGCTTGGGTTTAGCAACATTACCGATACGAAGCAGAACGAGGCCATCAGAAGCCGAAGCAGCCCAGCTTCTTGTTATTGTTGATGGGCCAGAACGTCGTAGTTCCGCCATTGGCGTAATAAATGTCGTAGTCCGAGCCGATGATACGCAAGGTCACGGGGTAGCCCATGGTGTTGCCATTGGCCGTGTCGGGCAGTTGAATTCGCTCGCCCGTCAACGGGTCTTCCAAAATCAGAACGCCTTCATCGGAGTCGTTGGTGTTGGCAGAGGTGACCGCCTGCCCATTCAGTCGTACATCAAAGGTTACGTCCACAACCGGCACGTCGACCACATAAGTGTCGGTCGTTAAAAACGGCCTGTTGGACTGCAGCACGTGGTTATTATTGATGGGCCAGAACGTCGTGGTTCCGCCATTGGCGTAGTAGACATCGTACACTGCCGGGATCAACCGTCGCGTGGCGGGGTAGCCCATCGTGTTCCCGTTGGCGGTATCGGGCAGTTGGATTCGTTCCCCCGTGCTCGGGTCTTCCAGAATCAAAATGCCTTCGTCCGAGTCGTTTGTATTGGCGGTTGTGACCGGCTGGCCTGCCAAAGTCACCCCAAATGTGGCGTCGATCGTCGGGGTGTCGATCACAAAAGTCGAAGCGTTCATGAACGAGGCGTCTTTGTACAAAACATGATTATTATTGATGGGCCAGAACGTCGTGGTTCCGCCATTGGCGTAGTAGATATCGTACACGGACGGGATAAGGCGTCGTGTCGCTGGATAGCCCATCGTGCTGCCGTTGGCTGTGTCGGGCAGCTGGATTCGCTCGCCGGTGGTCGGATCTTCCAAGATGAAAATGCCCTCGTCGGAATCATTTGTGTTGGCGCTCGTGACAGGCTGACCGTTCAAAGTGGCCTCGAACGTGATGTCGGTGGAAGGCACGTTGATGACGTGGGTCCTCGTGGTGGTGAGCGGAACGGACGGGCTTAACAGATGGTTATTATTGATGGGCCAGTTTGTGGTGGTTCCGCCGTTGGCGTAGTAGATATCGTAGTTGGCTGGAAGCAGCCGACGTGTCGCCGGATAGCCCATCGTATTGCCATTGGCCGTGTCCGGCAGTTGGATTCGCTCGCCGGTGGTGGGGTCTTCTAGAATGAAGATGCCCTCGTCGGAGTCGTTGGTGTTTGCGCTTGTGACGGGCTGACCGTTCAATGTGACGTCAAAGGTCAGGTCCACGGTTTGGACATTGATGGTGTACGACTGCGAGGTGCCAAGGTTGGCACCCGAGATCAACACGTGGTTGTTATTGATGGGCCAGTTTGTGACCGTTCCGCCATTGGCGTAGTAGATGTCGTAGTTTCCGGGGAGCAGGCGCCTGGTCGCTGGGTAGCCCATCGTCGAACCGTTGGCGGTGTCGGGCAGCTGGATTCGCTCGCCGGTGACGGGGTCCACCAAGATGAATATACCTTCGTCGGAGTCGTTGGTGTTTGCCGTCGTGACAGGCTGGCCGTTCAGCGTGACGTTGAAAGTAATGTCGACGGTTTTAATGTCGATTACCAAAGTTTGTGGGCTGTTCAGGTCGGCTCTGGCCAGCACGCGCCGGCTGTTATTGATGGGCCAGTTCGCGACGGTCCCGCCGTTGGCATAATAAATATCGTAAAATCCAGGGATAATGCGGCGCGTGGCTGGATAACCCATCGTCGAACCGTTGGCGGTATCGGGCAGCTGGATTCGCTCGCCGGTGTCTGGGTCTTCCAAAATGAGGATGCCCTCGTCGGAGTCATTGGTGTTGGCCGAGGTGACCGGCTGCCCGTTTAAAGTGACATTGAAGATGATGTCCGTGACGGGAACATTGACGGTGTAGGTCATTCCATTGGCGGCGATGCCGCAGCCACATGAATTATTATTGCAGGACTCGCCGTTCACACAGCCGCCGCAAAACAGCGTTCCGCCGCAGCCATCGGGCGTGGAACCACAGGCAGCAGTCAAGCTTGCACAAGTTTCGGGCACACAAACACATTGCCCGGCGGAGCAGTTTTCGCCGACACCGCACGTGCCACAAGCCGTGCCGCACACGGGGTCGGGGCCACATTCTGTGGCTGAACAGTCGGGTTGGCAGCAGTTGGTGGTGTTGTAGGCCGTGCAGTCGGTCTGACAGGCCAGCGTGCCAATGCCTGCCCCCTGAGTACCACACGTTTGGCCGGCCAGTGCCGAGCCGTCACAGACTTCCGAACCATTGATGATGCCGTCGCCGCAGCTTGGGGCGGCTGGGCATGCCGTGGTTACGAAAGCGGCGCAATTCGCCGCGCAGGTCAGGACTCCCGGTCCAAAACCCTGCGAAACACACGTTTGGCCGCCCAAAATCGTTCCGTCGCAGACTTCGGTGCCGTTCAAAACTCCATCCCCACACGTTGCTGCAGGTGGGCAAGACGTGGTGTCGTAGGCGCGGCAATTGGCTGCGCAACCAAGCGTGCCAGCCCCAAACCCTTGAGTTTCACAGGTCTGACCAGAAAGCAGGGCACCGTCGCAGGTTTCGGTGCCGTTAATGGCGCCGTCACCACAAACGGGTGCAGGCGAACAGCCTGAGGTGTCGAACGCTTGGCAGGTGGTCGCGCACGCCAATGTACCCGGACCAAATCCAAGTGATTCGCAAGTGGCCGCTCCCAACCGGGTGCCATCGCAGACCTCGCCGGTGTCGATGACCGCACCGTCACAGGTGTTGGCGGGACCGCACGAAGCCAGGTCAAACGAGCCGCAGTTTATCGCGCACCGTAATGTGCCTGGGCCTTGCCCCTGAAGTTCGCAGGTGTTTCCACCGACATCGGTGCCATCGCAAGTTTCAGTGCCGTTAATGACTCCGTCGCCACAGGTGGGCGCGGCCGTGCAGGCTGTGGTGTCGTAGTCTTGGCAGCTCGTCGCGCAGCTGAGTGTCCCGCCTGCAAAACCTTCTGATTCGCAGGTCTTTCCCTCGAGTTGGTTCGAGTCGCAGATTTCACCGAGCTCGACGATGCCGTTTCCACAGATTCGGTCCTCGACCATCATGTCCGTGGCCGCATCGCCAGCCGCGTCATCGCCCGCGTCATCGCCCGCGTCATCGCCCGCGTCGCCCAAGCCTACGTCGTTCAAGCCAGCATCATCAAGCACACCCGTATCAACGAACCCGGCGTCGTTTTGCGTCGTGTTATTGACGTTGGATGTGCCGGTGTCGTCTGAACAGGCTGCGAAGGCCAGTGCGGACAAGATGATTGGTAGGTATCTGAAAATCATTAAGATCCATCGTTAGATTGAGGCCGGAAAGTACCTGTTTTGAACCGCCGTTTCCAGCGACACGCCTGACCTTTCAGGAAGTTTCAGCGCTTGCCTTCAATTGGGGCCCGTTTTGTTTTGTGGACGCGGGACGCCGAAATTCAGACGACTTTTCTCGACGGCGTGAACTAGGTTTCGACGCTGGGGTCGTCGACCTCGGTCCACAACATCGACATGCGGATAGGAATCGAGTCGCCTTGGTCCTGAACTCGTCCTTCGAGCTCAAGCATGCGTTTCAACAGAACGTCATAAGCCGCGTTGAGCTCATCCGCGTCATCCTTTGGAATTCTGAAGTTCAGCGTTCGCGCGAATGACACCGGTTTTGGTGTGATAAACCGCGCCAATACTGTTTCGGCGACGTTTTGCATCAAACTATTTAATGCGCCAATTCTTTTCGAAAACCCGTCATCGACCAAACGCGAAACAAGATGGCTCGCTCGATATCGAACGACACGCCCGTCAGTCTCTTGCGTGATCCGCTCTTCGGCTATCAAACGTTCCAAGGCGATTTCGATGTCTTCGCGAGGCACGCTTGGAAGCAGCTGAATAATGCGCGCAAGACTTTTTGATTCCGCCCAAATCATGAATTCAATTCGACGTGCGAGTGTGTGTTCGATTTCTGGGAGGAAAAAATCTGACCTCAGCTCCGCATTCAGTCGCTTCATGGTGCGGGTGCTGACCTCGATAAGCTCTGCGGCTTCGGCCAACGTTGAACCCGAATCACGCAGCTCCCGAAAATAACTAAGGCGCATGAAATTCGTCAGGTCTTTTAGGGGGAAACCCAGGCGCGCAGCCATCATCGCGGGCGGCCGCAACATCGAGAACATGATGCGGCGGTGCACAAAGTCTGTTTCGGAAGGTTTCATCAAATTCTCGCGGAGTTAAGCAGAAAACCCGACCGCGGATTGCGGTCGGGTTCAGGTGTGGTCGGTGATGAAATTAACGGCTGGCTTCAATGGCTGCGATCAAGGAAGCATACGCCGCGTCATATTCGGTCGCCGAGCTTCCACAACAGTTGTTGTCGGCCACGCTACCGTCCAGATCGATGCTGGTGACGATGCATGGGTCACATGCCAAACCAGGGTCGACGATGCACATCGGCGCTGGCACAGCTGCCAGTGCGAGCTCAAGGGCATCTTGTTCGGTTTGGCCGAGTGTGAGTGGCCCGAATGGCGTCGCGACGTAGCAGTTTCCGTCGATGGTGTCTTCGATGCAGCTGTCCGTCGCGACATCGCCGAGCACGGCCTCAAATCCAGAAATCGACAGGCTTTGGTCGACAGTGGACCGAGCGATGGTTGCTCGCAAAATCATGCCATCATCGACGCAGTAACCAAAGCCAGGGCCGGTGGTGTAAACCAGCGTCTCAAACGTCGTGGGGTTGGCAAACGCGTTGATGGTGGTTGGTAACAAATCTTTCACGAAACCGACGACGTCGTTGATGCTCGAGCCAAATCCAGCGGCAACCTGTCCGCAGCAGTTGGTGTCGACTGTTTGCGAATCCACCGAAAGCGTCTCGATGACGCAGAAATCGCACACCATTCCTTGATTCACGACACACATTGGGGCCGGGACTGAGTTCATCAGAGCAACCAGCGAGTCGGCTTGCGGTTGCGTGAGCTGGAGCGCCTGTTCACTTCGTATAATACAGTCGCCGCTGAGTTGGGTCAGGCACGTGTCGACGGATTCGTCGCCGACCGCGCCGACCCCAACCGTGGCCGCCAATGTGTTAAGGTTAAACGTGAAATCCAAGATGTCCCCCTCGCCAACGCAATAGCCGAAGCCTCCCGAAGTTTGGTAGGTGATGACCCCAGCGCCAGTCAGCTTAAACGCTTGGGTCGTGCCTTGATAAAAACAAGTTTCAGTCGGGGCTGTATCAAAACAACCGGGCTCAAGCGGTTCGTGCCCGCCTTTGATCAACTCGTCTTTGAGTGGCGGTGGCATCACTTCGCCGGCCACACAAGCGACTCCGCCACCGTTCAAAAGAAACCCAGTTGGAACAATCGTGGGACACGTGAAGCCCTCCTCGATCAACTCATTCGTGTAAACGCAGGCGAGCTGTCCGTCGGCTGTGACGGCCTGTCCGGCGCCGCAGCGCGTGTCGACCTGATTATTGGATTTGTTGTCATCGCTTGAGCAGGCGATGAGCTGGGCGAGAATGGCGATGGGAATAATTAGGTGTCTCATATTTCTGCTTCAAAAAAGGTTAGGGGACGTTTTTGTCCCGAATTCGTTTTATTGAACTGCATATAAGGTGCCATATTTGTCCCTACTTTCCAGTTCGTTGAAAAATAGAGACTTTATGTTGGGTGGGCGTGGGGCATCCTCAGAAACCTGAGGGTCCCGAATATGAGCGTGTCACTTTTCTGAGGAGGGCGGCCGAAACGACATCGGCTAGTCGACCGCGTCGATCACTTTGATAATCGTCGAAAGGTCATTGTAGAAACCGGGGGGCATCGTTCCACAACAGGTGTCGTCGACAGAGACGCCGTCCACTGTCATGTAGTGCAAAAAGCAAGGGTCACACGCTAGCCCTGGGTCTTCGACGCACAATGGGGCTGGCATAGTCGTAAGCGCGTTTTCAAGCGCGATCACCTGGTCTTGGTCCAAAATAAGTGGGCCAAACGGCTTTGCGACATAACAGTTATCGTCATGCCAGGTGTCCTCGATGCAAGTATCCGTGGCTCGATCGCCGATCGTCGCGCGAGTTCCCGTGATGGTCAGTTTCTGGCCTGTCGTTGAACGAGTGATCAAAGCATCCGTGACCGTGCCTTCCTGAGGGCAATATCCCCAAAATCCGCCCGTGGAATAGCTCAAAGTGTTGAAGGTTTTGGGGTTGCTAAAGGCCCTCTCCGGAGGGGGTTCTGGCACGGGCACAAGTGTTTGTAAGTACGCGACGAGTGCGGCCAATTTTGGACCAAAGGTTGGTACCACCTCTCCGCAACAACCCGTATCTACCGTTTGGCTATCGACCAAGAGCGTTTCGACGAGACAGAAATCACAAACTCGCCCGTTGTCGACGACACACATGGGATCTGGGATTTCGCCAATCAACGCAAGGAGTGTTTCGGTTTGAGTTTGCGTCACTTGGATGCGGTGCTCGGCGCGGATAAGGCAGACGTCTTCCAGCTCACTCAGGCAGGTGTCGGTTGCGATATCTCCCAACACGGCCAAGCCGATCGTGGCATCCGAGGTGTTCAGATTAAGGGTGAAGTCTAGGATGTTGCCGTCGGAAATGCAGAACTCAGAACCGCCATCGAGTTCATAGATGACCAAGCTGGCGCTGTTTAGGTCGAACGCTTTAGGGCTAGGTGAGTCGAGGTCCGCTGCTCCCGCGTCCACAATTTCAACGGGGTCTTTGGGCGCGTCAGACGAACATGCTGCTAGTGTTGGAATCACGATGAACAGTGGCAGAATCAGATTTTTCAAAGGTTCCCCACCAGGTTGGAAGCCAGATTCGTTTCAAGAACTCGTTTCAATCGCACTCTACATAATCTTCAACGCTTGTCCTAATGGTTGAGCGCGTCGCTTAATCGTGGCGCGTCTGGCAACTCGTTACACGATTCACTCACGGTGAATCCTTCGATTCGTAGGTCCAAATTATCGAGCGAACGTATCTACTTGCCATAGCGATAAGGCAAAACAGACTTCGCGTGAAAGTTGAAGTGTGGTTTGCTTCGAAAGAAATCGAACAACCAAAGGTATTTAGTGAAAAAGCTACTCTTGATGGTGATCGCGTTGGCGGTCATTGCGCCGTCTTCGGCATCCGCATTCTGTGGTTTCTACGTCGCTCCTGGCGATGCAAAACTGGTCAACAAAGCCACCCGTGTGGCGTTGATGCGCCACGGGACCAAAACGGTCATGTCGTTACAGCCTGATTACCAGGGCCCCGCCGAAGGGTTTGCGATGGTGATTCCCGTCCCGCAGGTCTTAAAAAAGGAAGACGTAAAGACGCTGGATGGCTCGCTGTTTGACACCCTCGACAGCTACACAAGCCCGCGGATGTCGGAATACTGGGAGCAAGACCCCTGCCCGCGGCCAGTCAAAAGAAGCCGCGCAAGCGAACTTTATCCAAGTTCAAAGTCGATGCAGATGGACGACGACACGACGGTCAACAAAGCCGAAAAGCCATTCGTAAAAATCGAGGCTAAATTTGCCGTCGCTGAGTACGATATTCTGGTGCTGAGTTCTAACGATGGAACTGCGCTCGAGAGTTGGCTTACTGATCGAAAATACAAGATCCCCAAAGGCGCTGCGCCTTATCTTGCCCCGTATATCAATTCAGGAATGTACTTTTTTGTCGCCAAGGTAGACCCGAAGCGCGCCAAATTTAAAGGGAATCAGGCCATTCTTTCGCCGCTTCGTTTCCATTACACGAGCCAGGATTTCACGCTCCCAATTCGACTTGGAATGATTAACGCGGATGGTGAGCAAGACATCGTGGTGTTTGTTCTGGGCGAGGAACGTTTTGTTCCGGCCAACTACCCGCACGCGCCAATTCCGACGAATATTGTGGTCAAAGACAAGGTTCGCGAGAACTTTGCGGACTTCTATGAAGGTCTTTTTGCGAAAGCGCGCAAAGAAAACGAAGACGCAATCATCACGGAGTACGTTTGGGAGCTCGCCACGATTCAGTCCAAGACTGAAATCGGTCAGGGCTACCATTGCGACCCGTGCACCTCGACGGTGAGCTATTTCACGCCAGAGTGGCTAGTATCGCTCGGGCTGGATGTCTTTGGAATAGGGGCAGTCTCTGGGGCCTCGACCGCCCCCACATTGGCTCAGGGCGCGCCTAAAAAGCTGGTTGTCACGCGACTGCATGGTCGATTCAAACCCGACCTGAAAAACCCGGACATTATTTTCCAGAAAGCCACACCACTCTTTGGTGGAATGGGAACGCCGGACAGAAAAGGCAGGCTGGAATCTACGAAGTATCGCGACGCCGTGAACATGTTCCAAGGTCGCTATATTTTGCTCAATAAATGGAAGGGCGAGGCGCTTTGCAAATCACCACAGTACGGCAATTGGGGCGGGCCTCCTTACGGTGGGGCACCCACCACGCAGGGCAATGGCGCAAGTTTTGCCAAGAAGTCGAAGGGGCTTAAGCCCGAAAGTTATGTCAGAGGCAAAATTAACTATTCCCCTCCGACCACCGCCAAATAATCAGTTAGGCGCCTTCAGGTCCTCTTCCAAGAAGGTCTGGAGTGCCTCGATATAGTTAGGCCACGCCTCGTATTGCGGGACGTGGCCGACACCCTCCAACTCCACCAATCGACTGTTCGGAATAGCGGCCTGTGTGGCTTTCCCGAGCTGCGCATAATCACCCAGGGTCTTTGCGGTTTCGGGTGAGACAAGGTTTTTTCCCAACGCTGTTTTGTCTCGTTGACCGATGATAAGCAGCGTCTTCGCCTGCACATTTTTGAATTCGTAAACGACGGGTTGGGTGAAGATCATGTCGTACGTCAGCGCCGACGCCCAGGCCGTGGTGTCAAGATCGGGACCCTCTGACCATCCCATCTGAATCGCGGCCAGATCGTCGTATTCGGGGGCCCAATTGCCATCGAAATAGCTGGCCTTCATGTACTCCCGGACCTTTTCGGGCGTCTTGTTCAACTCCCCCTGATACCATTGGTCGATCGTCTGGTAGGGAACGACGGTCTTCCAGTCTTCCAATCCAATCGGGTTGACCAACACGAGTTGTCGGGTTTGCTCGGGATACATCAGCGCAAAACGGGCCGCGAGCATGCCGCCCATCGAGTGCCCGACCACGGCAACATTTTCGACGCCAAGATGGGTAAGTAGCGCCCGAGTTTGAGCAGCTAACGCGTGAAAAGAATATTGGTAGTGGGTGGGTTTGGATGACTTCCCAAATCCGATTTGGTCTGGGACCACGACCCGAAAGCCCCGGGCGGATAAGGCCTCGATGGTGGTCTGCCAGTACGCCCCCGAAAAGTTCTTTCCATGCAGCAACAGAACGGTGAGGCCATTTGGCGTTGTTGGGTTGATATCCATATAGGCCATCTCGAGCTTTTGACCCTGGGCCTCGAACTCGATCATGTCCACGTCATAGGGGTAACCAACGCCAGAGAGCCTGGCGTCGTAGATACTCGCAGTGCGCTGCTCCGCAGCGTTGGAATGGGTGGCGGGCGTTCCCTCGATCGGTGGAGCCGATGCACAGCCAGCAATAAGTGCTGAGATCAGGGTAAGTGTTCGAATCGTAGCCATGTACTTCCTTCGCTCTATCGGGCGCAGTGTTGAACGGGTTTGAGTGCCGTGAGCCAAACAAGTTGCAAAAAAAACCGCATATCGCTTTTGTTAAAATCATTGAAGAGTCACTTTTGGAACATTCATCATCAGTTGGTGTCTGAGCGAATGAATCGTCCGAAGGTAGGTCATGAACAGAACAGCCATTTTTCTAATCAGCTTAGCGTTTATTGCACCCTCGTCGGCGTTTGCGTTTTGCGGTTTCTTCGTCGCGCCAGGCGACGCCAAGCTTGTGAACAAAGCCTCACGTGTCGCTTTGATGCGTCACGGTACGACGACTGTGATGTCGTTGCAGCCTGACTATCACGGGCCTGCAGAGGGCTTCGCGATGGTGATTCCGGTGCCGCGGGTCCTCAAAAAAGAGGACGT
>JBBKVQ010000016.1:0-19942 GCA_037968515.1 Bradymonadaceae bacterium | reverse complement strand
CGCGTAAAAATGGATTTTGATTCGCAAATGACGCGTAAAGTGGCATGCTTGATTCGCAAATGACGCGTAAAGGCGAATTTTGCACCGTTGAGGCGACCGGGTGCCAGCATGTCAGAAACAAAAATACTTGAAGCACTGAGCAACAAGGTTCTTTCAAGTGCTGCCTTGGCTGAAGCAACCGGGCTCTCCAAGGCAACAGTACTTCGACATCTAAAGCCACTCATTGCCTCGAACGGGGTCGAAGTCACTGGAACAGGGCGTGCAACCGTATATTCCCTTCCATCAGTCTCTGGAGGTCCCGCCTTCACACAAGACTCCACGGCGCTGCTTGAGTCGCTGCAACGGCCACAGACCGCACGAAGCCCGGTCGGCTACAAAACCGCGTTTCTGACGGGTTACAGCGATACAAAACCTTTCTTGGATCGCAAAACTCGCGAACACCTTCGGGCCGTCGGGCAACGCGGAACCCCGGGTCAACCCGCGGGAACTTATGCGCGGAAGATCCTCGACAGGCTGTTGATTGACCTCTCTTGGAACTCCAGCCGGCTTGAGGGAAATACCTACTCGCTGTTGGAAACCGAGCAGCTTATTGCGCAAATGCAGAATCCAGAGGGTCGAGACGCGCAAGAGACGCAGATGATCCTGAACCACAAGCAGGCCATTGAATTCTTGGTCGCCGAAGAGTCAGAGTTAGACGTGTCGTCTTACACGATCAGAAGCCTTCACGCGCTACTCTCCGAGAACCTCTTGGACCCAGTCGCCGGTGGCGCGTTGCGGACCACCACCGTACGAATTGGCGAGTCTGTGTTTTATCCGTTGGACGACCCTCATCAGATTCGCGACTTCTTCGAACGGCTCGTCGAGATTGCGCGTAGCATTGCAGATCCTTTCGAGCAGTCGTTCTTTCTGCTCGTCCAGATTCCGTATCTTCAGCCGTTTTTAGATGTAAACAAGCGCGTGTCTCGCCTTGCAGCCAACATCCCATTTATCCGCGGAAACATCTCCCCATTGTCGTTCATCGACGTGGAACAAAAAACCTACATTTTGGGCATGCTCAGCGTTTACGAGCGAAATAATGTGTCCATCCTGCGGGATATGTACGTTTGGGCCTATGAGCGCTCAGCCGCACGCTATGCGGCGATTCTGGAGTCGATCGGTGAGCCAGACGTGTTTCGACTCGAGATGCGCCTGCAAATCAAAGAGGTGGTTTCCCGAGTCATTTCGGCTGCACTTGGTCGAAGTGAGGCTGCTGAATTTGTGACCAACTGCAGCACCGAGATCAGCCCCGAGAAACGAGCCGAGTTCATCGCAGTTTGCCTCGATGAGCTAAATTCATTGCATTCTGGGAATTTCGCTCGTTACAGAGTCCGGCCGGCGCAGTTCGAGGCGTGGCAGCAAAACTGGCTAGCTCACTGAGGATAAGGAACAGTCGCAGAATCGCAGCGCGGCTGGAGCCACGCGTACCGGGCGCAGAATCTCAGGCGCGTCCCGGTCGCAGAATCGCAGCGCGGCTGGAGCCACGCGTACCGGGCGCAAATCGCAGGCGCGGCTGGAGCCACGCGGACCGGGCGCAAATCGCAGGGGTTGGGCATGCCTGAACCCCGAAAACCGATAACCGATAACTGAGAACTTGTCTGGCCGCCGCGAATCGCTACACTTCGCCCACTTCGGAGAGACAAAAATGCGCTTAATTATTTGGTTGATATTGGTTTTATTGGTGGGATTTCCGGTCGGTTCGATGGCGCAAGAGTCGTTGTTGCAAGACGACTTGAAAAAGATCCGTCGTGACCCGCCGCCCGAGTCGTTGACACAGGGGCACAGTTACCTGACGTCCGACGAGGCTGAGCTGTATCTTTTTAAGCCATACGTGACGCCACGGGGTGGATTGTACGTGGGAATCGGCACCGACCCGAACTACGTGTTCGCCGCATGGAGCAAGGCTGATGTCGCGGTCCTGGTTGATTTCGATCAGAACGTGGTCGACCTTCATCAGGTTTACGCGGCGTTTTTTGCAAAGGCAGCAACACCTGCGGAGTTCCTCGCTCTTTGGGAAAAGAAGAACAAAGAAGCCGCGGACGCAGCCATTGATGCATTTGATGCCAAGCGCGCCAAACGACTTAAACGAATCTACCAAGCGGGGCGTCGCAAAGTCCTTCCTCGTTTGGAGTGGATGCGTGACGAATGGCCAAAGCTTGGCGCTGCTACTTTTGCGAGCGATTTGGAGCAGTACAAATACGTCGCAAAAATGTCGAATGAAGGGCGTATTTACTCGGTGCGCGGTGACCTGACGAAAGACAAAACGATGTCGGACCTCGGGAAGTTTGCCAAAAAGCACAACCTGTTCGTGACGACGCTCTATCTGACAAACGCCGAGTATTACTTCACTTTCGAGACCGGCGATTATGTCGCCAATATCACCGGGCTTCCGATGGAGGACGACTCGATCGTCTTGCACACGTTCCCACGCAGCCAGAAAGAATACCGCTACATCTTCGAGACCGGCCCTCATTATCAGGCTTGGCTGAAGAGTGGGAAAATGGCCGATTTGCGTGAGCTGATTCGTCGACGTGCGAAGAAGGTCGAGGGGCAGGAGCACCTGCTGCAAATCACGAAGCTGCCTGACGGCACGGACACGGCTGCGCCTGTTGCCAAGCCCGAGAAGATTGCCAAGCCCGAGAAGAACGACGGTGGCGTAAAGGCTCCGAAGTGAAATTTGCCTGGTTGGCGATGCTCGTTTTCGCCATATCTTGCGAGCAGCCCAAGTCTACGCCCGACAAGCTCCCGCAGGCACAGCAGGGCAATCCGGGTGACCCGAGCTTGTTGGTGCAGGCCAGCGATCCGGCGCCGAGTCAATGTCCGACATCCGGTAAAGACGACCCATGTTTCACCGGATACCCTCAAGAGGAGCCGGTTCGCCCTTTATTTGTGGAGCGCGCCTTCCAGCCGCCGTCCTGCGATGTTGCGACTGACGACGAGCCATTCAATTCTAAAAACATCGATCCGCTCTATGATGCGGCCTTCGAACGCCCCTATTTGAAGCCTTTTCAGGACGGTCTGGTTCGGGTTCGATTTGATGTTTCGTTGCCCATGACGCAGGTTCTCGAAGTCCGCAAAACTAAGGCCAGTGCGGTTCGCGTAGAGTTCGTGGGTGGGGGCGTTCGTGTCGCATCGGGCCCCAAACAACCGCTTTATAAGGTCGATAAGGTCAAAGAGGTCGAGGCGCTCGTTTGGTTGTTGGGAACGGATATCGTGGTGCAGGTTCACGACAGTCGCTCAGGTCTTGAGTTGTTGACCGTTCATGCAAAGGACGCTGCACCGGCAGAGGGAGCGGTCGTGTGGTCGGGCACTCAACCCAACCTGTTGGTGACACGCACTGCGTGCTCGCCTATGGCGCCCATGGCTGCAGATGCAAACCCGTTGCCCCGTTACTTCGCAAAATCGCTGAATTCCATGCTGACCCCCGACCTGGTCGAGGTCGAACAAGACGGCGAGTGGTTGATTGTGCAGACAAGCTCCCGCGGGCTAGAGAGCGCGTATTGCGCAGAACGGTCGCTTCCACGTCTGCTGGTCGAATCACCCTGGCGTTTCATCGACCCAGAGTATGCGGCGTGGAAGAACACACCGCCGGTCGAGGTGGATTCGAAATTGCGTTTTGATTTGTCGTACAAATCGCCGCAGATGGTTCAAGAGTTACTGACTGAACTGCATGCCCGATTTCCCGAAAAGACGCGTTTGGAAGAGATTGGGAAGTCGTCGCAGGGCCGACCGATTATGGCGCTTGTGGTCGCCAATAACCTCCAACCCGCCGATATTCGCCCGCCGATCTTGATTAACGGAGCCTATCACGGCGACGAGATTCTTTCGGCTGATGTGGCTCTCGATTCGCTGGAAGTCCTTCTGTACGGCGACGATCCGCGAATCGCCGGCTGGCTCGACCGCTTTGTGTTCTGGGTGGTTCCGATGGTGAATCCTGATGGCGTGAATGAATTTCTAGAACGTTCACAGTTCAGCGGTCGAAAGAATGCCCGTGATTTGGATGGGGACGGCCTCATTGAAAAACGTGAAGGCGTGGACCTGAATCGCAATTTCCCGGTCGAGTGGGGCACCTTGGTCCACGAGGAACTCGAGGAGCCTTATGGTAAGTGGTACCGGGGGCCCGAGGCCGGTTCCGAGTCGGAAACCAAGGCCATGATGGCGCTGGTGGATCGCGAGCGGTTTGTGGCTGCGCTGTCGTATCACACGGGCACCACAGCGGTGTTGGGAGGCTATTCGATCGATTCCCTCAAGTCGCCGAGTCCCGACGAATCGGTCATGCTCGCCAAAAAAATCGCCAAAGAAATGGGGAAAGCTGCAAACGGTCGCACGTTTAGGTTTCGCAAGAACTTGTATGCGGTCGAAGGCGTTGATCAAGATTGGATGCGGCATAAACATGGAGTCATCGCGCTTTTGATCGAGGCATCACGAGGGTCACCCCTAGGTTGGTGTGCCCGGAAAAACGCCGTGATTCCTGGTAGAAAGGCCTGGATGGCATTGGTCGATGAATTGGCCAACGGGCCGTTGATTAGAGGGCGAGCGACTCGAAATGATGGTCAAGCGACCACGGTGCCGGTTTCGGTCGTTGGACAGCAAACCTTCAATAATGAGATTTGGACCTCGCGACCGCGTGACGGGCGATTTTTCCGTTTCCTTTCTACGGGTCAGGACACGTTACTGGTCGCTGGAAAAAAGGTTATAATCAAGGGGCTTGCTCCGAACGATGAACTAGAAGTGGTGCTGCCATGAAAGCTAAAATGATCATATTCTTGGCCGTAGCGCTGTCTTCGAGCGCCTGCGAATCAACGCCGGCTCAAAAGTTGGAAGTGGTCAGTGCACCACCGAAAGCCGCGAAAGTGGCGCGGGTCGCAGCCGCCAAGGCCGATGCAGGTGTCGATGCCTCGGTGGCTGAGGCAACCGAGCCGCTCACGGTGGAACTTCCAAAACTTCGGACGGGTCGTGACTGTCCAGCTGCCGTAGAAGGCATGTCATGCATTCCCGGAGCCGAGTTCACACGAGGATTGGACGACGATCCCCACGCATGTGTGCAGGACCACCAGCCCTCAGATCGTCGCAGCGCAGCCTCGCCGTCTGCGAGGATTTTTGTCGACACCTTCCTGATGGACCAAACCGAAGTCACGGTCGAAGCCTACACAGCGTGCGTGAAGTCGGGGAAATGCCCCGATTCAGGCCCGGTGTACGCGGATTATCGGGCACCAAAACAGCCGATCACAGGCAATCCTTGGTACGACGCCGTGGCGTTCTGCGAGTCGGTGGGTAAACGCCTGCCCACCGAAGCTGAGTGGGAACTTGCGGCCCGTGGTCCCGACGCGGAGCTCTACCCTTGGGGGAATGAACCCGCCGCGAACTGTGAGAATGCCGTCATCATGGACGAAACCGGTCGCAGCTGCGGGGAAATCAAACGCCGCGGAAAAAACCCTGAAAAGGGCCGTGTGCTTGAGGTTGGCTCAAGGCCTGCCGGGCGTTATGGGCTTTTTGATATGGTCGGAAATGCAGAAGAATGGGTCGCCGATTGGTGGACCCCAACCTGGGCGGAATGCGGCGCGGATTGTCAGGGCGATAACCCAAAGGGACCATGCCAAGGCAAGGAGCCATGCGGTGATTTGACCTATCGTGCCGTGCGCGGCGGGTCTTGGTACTGGCCTGCAGAACATGCAAACGGGTACCATCGTCGCCGTCATCACCCGACCAATAAACCGTTCCATCATTTTGGATTTCGTTGTGCAAAATCGCTCGACGCTGTCCCCGAGTGAGCTCAGAATATGAAGTTACCTTGGATATTTTTCGCCCTAGCTCTTGTGGCCTGTTCTGACGACAAGCCCGCAGTCACTGCGGTTGACGCCTCTGTCGATGCGGAACCTATGACGGATGCAGGGGCCGACACGGCCCCTGATGCCGGTGATTCAGGCGTCTGCGACCACACCGAGCCCGCCTACACAGTGCCTCCGATACGCGTGCCTCGTTGGGCGTTTGAGCCTTGGATCTCGAAGGATATCTCGGACGGGCCGGACACCTATGCTTTTGTCGACGGGTTCAAGAGTCGCGACATTCCTGTCGGGGTGGTGGTTTTGGACAGCCCTTGGGAGACGCACTACAACACGTTCATCCCCAATCCCGAGCGCTACCCAGACTTCGCCCAAATGGTGGGTGACTTGAAAGAGCGCGACGTTCGTGTGGTGCTTTGGGTCACTCAAATGGTCAACGATATTGGGCTCGACCTTGAGCAAGGCGGAGACACCTATGCGGGGCCTGCCTCCAATTATCTGGAGGGTAAAACGTGCGGTTATTATGTCGACAACGGCAAGACGTATAATTGGTGGAAGGGACGCGGAGCAGGCGTGGATTTCAGCAATCCGCAAGCCCGAGCATGGTGGCACTCTCAGCAAAATGCCTTGCTTGATATGGGCGTAGCAGGTTGGAAGCTCGATTTTGGCGAGAGCTATATTCGGCGTTCCACTGTTCAGACAGCGGCTGGCGAAGTGCCCCATCAGGAGTATTCGGAATCGTACTACGAAGATTTTTGGAAATACGGCGCTGCCAGGGTGGGAACCGATAATTTCCTGACCATGGTTCGGGGTTACGACAAGAGCTACGACTTCGAGGGCAGGTTTTTTGCGCGCCGTGAACACGCGCCTGTGGTGTGGGCCGGAGATAACCGTCGTGACTGGGTCGGCCTGGAAGACGCGCTGGATCATATGTTCAAGAGTGCGGCTGCGGGATACGTCGTCGTGGGTTCGGATCTTGGCGGTTATATGGACCGAGACGATGTCGATTTGGGCATCTTGGTTCCTGCCGATCGCACTACATTCTTGCGGTGGACCGCTGCGTCAGCGCTTTCGCCATTCATGCAATTGCATGGTCGCGCGAACCTGACTCCATGGACCTTTCCCAATGACCCCGACCCCAATCGAACGGTCGATATCTACCGATTATGGTCGACTCTTCACAGCGAACTTGTGCCCTTCATGTACGCCCTTTCCGAAGAAGGTTTTAAGGATTTTACTCCGATCCTTCGGCCCGTAGGGGCGCCTGAAACTTGGCCCTCCGACTATCGATACACTTTGGGAGACGAACTTCTGGTCGCGCCAATCTTGGATGAAACTGGCGTTCGAGATGTTGAGTTTCCAACGGGCAATTGGCTTGACCTGTGGGATGGACAGGCGTTTTCGGGGACCATATCTTTTGATATTTCTAGCAGCTTGTTCCGTGCCTTGGTTTTTGCGCGCGAAGGCTCGATCATCCCACTGAATATTAAGACCTCGACGACTCAGCTTGGCGGGCCAGATCTGGCGGGAACCTTGACCGTGTTGGTTTTCCCAAGCACGACACCCGCATCGTTCATTCTGCATGAATCGACGACCCCAGCGACGATTTCGACCGCAATTCAGGCCGGGGTGATTTCGGTTGAAGTACCGGCAAACGACACGCCGATTTGGCTTCGTGTTTTGGCGCCGACCGCGACGACGGTTCGAGTCAACGGTGTGGATCGTCTATCACAGACGACTCGGGCCCTGGCCGGAGATACCGGGTTCGCCAAAATCGATGATTTTGTGTGGGTGAAGCTCAGCGCGGCAGCGACTGTGGAAATCCAATGAAGTCAAAGCCGGATTAAACTTGGTGCTTTATGACCGGATCGCCATGAATGAATCGAATTACAGTGTGCCTATTGGGGACGTTCTGATGCGGGAATCCGAATGTTCACTGATGTTTACCGATCAATTATGCGCCATGTTCGCAGGCGGCCCGTCTGGTCAGGTGCGAGGTAAAATCTTTCTAACCAACACCGAACTCGCATTTCGCCCGACCCAAGAACAACCCCACCCTCAAATGGTCACCGTGCCGCGTAGTCAGGTCACGGCGGTGAGTGTGTTTCACCCAAAAGTACTTGGCTTCTTGCCCAGCGGGAAAACCAAGCTGCGGGTTGAATGGTCGCCTCACCAGAGTTTTTGTCTGGATTTTGATGTGGCTCAACCCGAATCTTGGGTCAAAGCCCTTCAAGGTCCTGCCGCCGAAGTGGCAGCGCCGAACATGGTTTTGGACGATGCGCTAGAAGCCGGTGTGGGCGAGGTCGGGCGATACACGGCAGCACTTGCATCCAAGTCTTTTCCTGCTGGATTCTGGCATGTCGAAGCCCCAGACGACATGTTCGAGGTGGTGGAGGGTTGTTTAGAGGACTTGGGCTTGGCGGTGCCGCCAGAGTGGCTGCGAGCCCTCGATCTTCAGATGGAACCAAGTTCTGGACCCGAGGACTATGAGACAGGGCCTGGAAGTGAGGCTTGGTGCCGCCGTGAACAGATCGCGCGTATCTGCGAGGCTATCAACGCAGCGGGCTTCAGTAGCGACCACCAGTTTTATCAGTTTGAGGAAACCATTCCTCATTGGGATTTTGACGAGCCTGTATGGCTTTGGCTGTCTAAATCCCAGCGAAACCGACTGCTGGAGCTCGGCGTCTTGAGAGAATATTCTCCGCCTGATTGAGCAAAAAAAAGACCCAGCCGACCTTGGTGGTGGGCTGGGCCTGACCGGACCTGATCAATAATCGATTTAATCAGCGAATAGGTTTTGGTGCAGCGACTGCCCACTCGATGCATTCTGCCAGCAGGACGGAGTAACCACTGCCGCCATCGTTGTCGATGTCTTGGATGGTCACGGTCGTGGTCGGCGTTGCGAGGTCGACCTTGGTGATGTTGTGGTAGCTGCTCGCTGCGCACGATGTGGGAGCGAGGTTAGCGCCCGGAATGATGAGGTCGTCGCCAGGCTGAGCGTGGAAGCGCAGGATGAAGATCGAGGATACCGCAGCTTGGAAGTTCAGCGTGACGTCGTATCCGACGCCAGCGACAGCGCGCTGAGCGCCCGATGGGAGGTCGAGACACGATGCCGACCATGATGCCTGCGCTGGGTAGGTCGGGTAGAAGCTCGTGATGGACTGCAGGGTGTCGCCAGCCGTTGTGGTGTAAGGAAGCGCGCCCATGTTGACTGCGCGGAACTTCACGCATTCGGTTTGCGGGGTGACGCACGCGTCGTCAGGAAGGACCGAAGCCGCAGCACACTGACTGGACGGAACAAACGACATCGCGCCATCGGCGTCGCGACAGCACACCAGGTCTTCGCAAAGGAGTGCGTCTGAGACTTGCGCGAATGGGCATGACGATTGTGGAAGTGTTTCGTAACCGCTGATCGTTTCGCAGCAGACGTCCACCGTGCACGCATCCATCGCGACCGGCAGTTGCGGCGCGACACACTGGCCGGCCGGAATGAGTTCTACGCCCAATTCGCCCTTGCAGCAGACTTCAGCGCAGAAATCTGCACCGACTTGTCCTGCCGGGCACTGGCTTGCTGGCATGGTTGCGTAACCACCTGGGATCTTGCAGCAGACCTCGGGATCGTCGATGCACATGTCGGCCGGGGCGAGCGAACCTGCTGGGCAGGCGCTCTCGAGCACGGTCACAAACATGCCGTCAATCCGGCAGCAGACTTCTTCTTCAAGACATAAGTCTGGATCCGCCGAAACATCGGTACACTCGCTTGCTGGGACGTTGACGTAGCCCGCGGCGGTTTTGCAACACACGACTTCATCAAGGCAAAGGTCAGCAGGCTGCACGTCGGTGCACTCGCTTGCGGGGATGGTCACGTAACCCGTGGCCGTTTTGCAACAGACGTCAGCATTCACATCGAGGCACAGGTCGGGGTCCGTCGAGACGTTATCGCACTGGCTCGCAGGCAATGTTTGGTAGGTGCCATCGTCGTTTTTACAGCAGACGTCTTCATCAACATCGATGCACATGTCGGCCGGGGCCAGTGAGCCTGTTGGGCAGGCAGTTTCGAGCACGGTCACAAATTGGCCGTCGATTCGGCAACAGACTTCAGCGGCAACATCGAGGCATAAATCAGGGTCCGAGGAGACATTTTCACACTCGCTCGCCGGCAGGGTTTGGAATGTACCGTCTGCGTTCTTGCAACAGACGTCCTCTTCACAGGCGCAAAGTTCGTCGTCGACTTGGCCTCCGTTAACCTTCTTACAGTCCGATGATGTTTCCGACGAAAAGGTCCCGTCCGCGAGTTTGCAGCACACGACGCTGTCTTCGACGGGATCTGCCGGATTGCCGCATGCCGTAAGGCTTAAGACGACAAGTGATGCCAGTGTGAATGTTTGTTTCTTAACGCCAGATTTCCAGAATTCTGAATTCATTTTTTTTCTCACCAAATTGATATTCGACACAAAATGGCCCTCGCGAGTTACTCGCTGTCAAATATGACAATGGAAGGCCATGCTCAGCCTTAGAGCAACGCGTGTGCCAAAGAGCTGAAGCCTAGACAGACTGCCGAATTTCAAGAAAAGATTGTCCGACGGGAATAATGAAGGCGACATGTATGTCGGGAATGCCGACGAGGCGGGGTCGTTTGACCCCGAACGGTCGGAGGGGCGGGGGTGGCAGCGTGGCGCCAGTCGTGGACACTCACAGACAGATTCCAGGTCGAGAAATCTCCCTTGGTGGCGCTGATTGCGGCGTTGGGCGTCACGGACGGCGTTCGGTTAAGACTCCTAGTTCCAAAAGTCGGTTTCGCTGGGGTTTGGTTGGGCAAAAGGCCGAACCGGCGGAATAGGCTGATTGCACTTGGTGCGCAGCCTATGGCCTGCATGGGATTCCTGCGATTATTCAGACACATGCGGGACCAATCGCATTTGCGCCATAAGGCTACAACCTCGCTGAGCACACTGACCTGCGGTTCACCAACCAAGCCCTTACCGAAAAAGCCTAGAGTTGCTCGGGCTGCGACCATATCCCAAGCGGAAATTTTAAGGTAAAGGTGCCGGGCACCGAGTTCTAACATCAGGCGAATCATGAAGAATTACGTTATCTTTGCGGTATCCAGCGCACTGGTTTTCACCGCCTGTGGGGACGACTCGCCCAAAAAGTCGACTTCCAATAGCGGACAGGCGGCCAACAACGCGCAGACCACCAATAATTCGGGATCAAATTCGAGCACTAATGCTGCGACGAATAATGTCACCAATTCGAATAACTTAAGTTCGAATAACTCTAGCTCGAATAATTCGACTTCGAATAATCCGGTCCAAGAAAACACCGTCCTCGGAACATCACAACCGTTCATCGGAGCTGGCGGCACAGATTGTGGTGCAAACGATAGTTTTAGCACTGTGTCTTGTACGCCTGGCCACACCTGCACGATCGTCCGGGAACCGAATTCTTCTGACCGCGGTGAGTGCACTGAATACACGCTGACCTATGAACCGTATTTGCAGGGTGGAGGCGTAGATTGTGGCGAAAACGACGGCTACAGCTTTGTGTATTGCGCGCCACAAGACTTCTGTTTAGCTGGGCGAATCCCTGACGAGGCCCGCGGTGAATGCACGCGCGGGCTGGATTCCTACCAACCGTTTCGCGCGGGTGATGGAGTCGATTGCGGCCAAAATGATGGATTCAGCTTCGTGTTTTGCGCGGCTGGCGGTTCCTGCATTGACGCACGTGACCCCAGCGCTGAAGGCCGTGGTGATTGCACGACGAAATTGGATTCCTATAATCCCTATCGGGACGCAGGCGGCGTGGATTGCGGCGCAAATGATGGCAACAGCGGTGTTTATTGCCAACCGGGAGACAACTGTGTCGAAGCGCGCATTGCGGGCGGACAAGGTTTTGGCAAATGTGAATGACCGCCATATAGTTTGAGTCGGCCGCTGGAAAAATCCCATCAAGTTCTTCAACAAACCGACGACGATTAAATCAGAACGATCGGTGCAGGAATGGGCACCTATGGGGAGCTCAGCGTCGAAATCCCAGGGAAACCGACTTATTCCAGTATGGCGCAGGGGATGGAGCGAACAGAGATGCCGAATGTGTTGCCAATCTTCAGCTGATTCATCAGCGCCGCGGCTTCCTCGATGGCTGTGTCGGCCTGCCGCCAGTCGTGGACACTCAACGACAGGTTCCAAGTCGAGAAGTCGCCTTGGGTTGGGCTCAGCGCCCCACAGGTGCCCATGCCGGTGCCGATGGTTTTGATGCCTTTGGCTTCTAATCGAGCCAAGAGCAATGCTGAAAACGCCTCGAACGTGATCTCTGAGCAGTCTCCGTTGAACAAGTTTTCTAGATCATCAGAACAGCCCCTTGCTTCGGCCTCGACCGAGATTCCGAACGTGTTGCCGATCTGCAATTGATTCATCAGTGCTGCGGCTTCCTGAATCACGACGTCGGCTTGCCGCCAGCTGCCAATGCGCACCGAAGCGTTCCAGGTCGATGGATCTTTGCTGATTTCACCGCAAATACCGACTCCGATGCCGATGACGTCGATGTCTTTCTCCTTCAGTCGGGCTGCGAGCGTCGTCGAAAAATCCTCGAAGCGAACCTTAAGGCAGGCGCCTTCGGGCACCATTTCGAGGTGGTATGGGCACATCTGGGGCTCTGTGCCTTCCACGCCAAACACGATTGCTCGTGGGCCTGAGCCTCGCATGGGAATGTACGCACCTGAGTCTTCGCATGTTTCCGGAGTGCCCACGTACACGCCGCCCAAAGACGTCGAAATCTGGGTCAGGTCCTTGGGTGAACCCTTGGCCGGGTCGATTTTCACTCGCCCCATGATGATTTTACGTGAACCTGAGCCTTGCAGCGGAACGTAGGCGCCCCTTTCGTCGCAGGTGAGCGGGGCGCCGACCTCAACCCCATGAAGTGTGGTCAAAGTTTGGGTCAGGTCCGAACGAGTCCCGCTTGGTTCAAGGTTGTCGCAGGTGGTTGGCGTTTCAGGTGAGGCTGAACAGCTCATAAGCAGCGCGAGGCCAAATCCCGCAAGGGTTTTACGAATCACCGTTGCCTCCTACGAAGGCCGTTTTGGGTAGGGCCGTAGACCCAGTAAGATCTCGGCCTTTTCGGTGAGCGGTTGGGCCGCGAGCACGGCATCCGTGTGCTCGGCGAGGTTGTCGCCAACGAGCGCGTACACGGTTGGTCGGTCTTGACTGGCGTCGATCTCGACGACCTTATTTTTGCTCTTGAAGAACTCCAAGGTCGGAAGCGTTTCGGCTTTGAAGGTGTCAAACCTAAGCTTCATGCTCTCGACGTTGTCGTCACTTCGATCCGAATGTTTCGCTCGGCCGGCGATACGTTTTTCGAGCACGTCGTAAGGGCACTCGAAATACAGCATTTTGGGCAGTTCAGCGTCGCGGCCAAAGATTTCGTACCAGCCTTCCATGTTGTTTAGAGACCGTGGGAAACCGTCCAACAGGAAGTTGGTTTTTCCGGTCGTCCGTATGGCGGTCTCCATGGCGTCCTTCAGCAGCGTCACCGTGATCTCGTTGGGCACCAGCTGACCGGCCGTGATGTATTCTTCGATGGCCGTGGCGGTCGGTCCGCCTTCATCACGTGCAGCGCGCAGCAAAGTCCCCGTCGACAGGTGTGTCCAACCAAGCTGCGTTTCGGCCAGCTCGCACATCGTTCCCTTACCACTTCCAGGTCCGCCGAGAATGAAAACGACGTTGGCTTTGGGGCAAGGTTTTCTAGGGTCGAAATGATGCAAAACTACTTTGGGTGCTGGTGCGACTCCCTTTTTGTAGACGTGCCATTCCTGGTCAGTGGGGGGCAGGGCGTCTTCGCTGGTGATATCGTAAGCAAGGTGCCCATCTAGTCGGCAGATTCGCCACGATGTGTAGCTGTTCGAGTATGAAAGTGCTGGGCTTCGCTCGCTCTTCCCGTCGGCACGGTCCCACGCCATTTTGCCGTTCCAATAGCCTAACGTGGAAACTGTACCTGATTCAGACTCGGCAGGAGGAGCGGTCGAGGGGACAAAAAGACCATCGACTTCGGGGAGACCGGAACCCGAGACTTCGATGAAAAACGTGTTGGGTTTGAGTTCGTTGGATTGCACTATTTGGGCCTTATACTTAGGGTTTTCAGCTTTTTGAACACCGGGCACTCTACCCCGAAAAACAGCTCGCGGCGATCTAAGTCCCTGAGGGATTTTTGGGCCGAACCTCCTGAAGGTCTCGCGCAATCTCGTCCACCAAACCTCGCCATTCGGAATTTGACACCGAGACGGCCAAATCGGCCATTCGGGCGCCGATGGCGTGCCATCCGTGCGAAGAAATCAAACTCGTTGTGCCGGCAAATCCGATGCTTCGTCGCCCCCCTTGGTACGTTGCACGCGCGACCGAATCACGCTCCAAGACGGCCTGAATGACTGAATCTATTCCGTCCATTTGGGATGTTTCTAAAGCGACCCAAAGTCGCGCCACCGCCACAAACGTCAATTCGGACTCGGATGAAAGCTGAGTCTGTTCCAGGTGTTCCAAGATCGCGCCAATTCGCGGAATCTCGGAAGGACAAATCGCGGCGACACTCACCAACAGATTCGCGAGTGTCACCTCGTAGTCCGACGGTTCAAGCTGAAGTAATAACGCCGTGCACGCGAAGCCACGCATCCAGTGGATCTCGACGTCGGTGTGCCCCCAATCGACATCCTTTCGGGCTGGTTCGGACCAACGCATGAGCTCCAACACCTCGACGGGATGCCACGCCATATAACCCGGGACGAGCCCTTGAGTACAAATTTGACGAAGCGCCGCCAGATTCGCCTCGACATCCTGCCCATAGTCGCCCGTGGCAATCGCACTCAGCCGAGTCGGCGTCATGTTCGAGATGAAGTAGGCCAAAAGAGGATTGGGCATGACTTAACAAATCTGGTTGTGACGGCCATAATGTTGGGCGCTTGTTGACCTTAATAGTCATACAAATTTGCACAAACAACACAGAAGGCAAAGATGGACCTGATCAATGAACTCAAGAGAATCTACACAAACGATGAACCACGCTGGAATCCGGAAAATTTTGACGGATTTGCGGAGCATGAAATGGCGGTTTGGAAATCTTTATCAGATGACCTGAAAACCCTCGCAACCTTCATCGGCCGGGAGCAGACCTTTCCGCATCCGCGCGTTGGGATGCTTTATGGACCCTTCGAGTTGGTCGAATGGAATAGCGCCGAAGGGACATTTGGGCAGCTTCGTGAATACGACGATTATCCCTACGACAAGGTCGTGAAGTTTGGTGATGACGCCTACTTGGATGTGGCGGGTCAGCTGGGAGAGCCCGGCGGTGTTTATAATGCCATCGGGCATGATTTGGACGGCGCAAGGCTGATTAGCCCAAGCTTATTGGAGCTGCTGAAATCCGCAGGTTCGTACCGGTCCTGAATGAAAAACGGCTGGGGCCATCGCAGGCGCAGCTAGAGGCTGTCGCACAAGGATCGATGACGATGCTGTTTTTGTAATTGGTTCGCGAGCCTTATGGCTCGCATGTGTCTGAATAGTCGCAGGGATCGCATGCAGGCCATAGGGCCTGCGCACCAAACGCAGGCGGCTGGAGCCACACGTACCGAGCGAATAGATTTACGGTTTTTTGGCCAGGGCTTCGGCTGCGACGTTTCGAACCGCTTCGACTTGGTGCGCGTCCGCTAGCGCCCTCAAATAGGTTTTGGCTTCGTCTGTTTTGATGTCTGCAACGATATAAATCATCGGCATCAGTTGAGGACTACGACTACGACTAAATTCCTCGGTCACTTTGATGATCGGTGAATAACTTTCGGCATCCTCAAACGCAACCAGCGCGGCAGCCGTCGAGACTCGCACCTGCGGGTCAGGTTCGTTCAGCAACTCACGCAGCCTTGGTGTCGTGTCGCGCAATCGCCGGTCTCGAATCTCCTGGATGGCAACGAGGCGCACGTCCACCGAATCCAGCAGAACGACGATCTCTTCATCTGATGCTTGCTCGACTTCTGCTTGGGCGGCGATGCGCTTCACGAAGCGGTTTACCGCCTCTTTGGCCACGGCCTCTGGAGATTTATCCTCGATGTCCGCGTCGGTGACCATGATTTCGGCTTTTAGCCCCCGAGCATCGGCGCCGGAGGGTTTGATTCCCCCAAAAAGAAGCACCTCGGTTTTCCCTTCGGAGACCTTGATTTCGTAGGTCGCAGAGCCCGTGGCTTTACGACCCCCTGCAGCCTGGAATCCCGCCGAGTTATTAAGCGAGAGGACAATCTGAGCCTCTAAAGCTTCAGGTTTTGGAGCGCCGGGAGTTTGATATGCGTTTTGCGAAGCTAACAACCGGAAGTCCTTCACGGTTAAAGGACCGTTGGCCGGTCCTTCAGCTTCTGCGCCTGGTTGCGCTTGATTGGTGGAAACCAAAACTGGTGGTTCGGATTTGGTCTCGCATCCAACTAGGAGTGCAAGAGCCAAGAGGGGAGCTGTGAATCGCATGATGTCTCCGTGCCAGATTAGGCTCGTCGTCCAAATACTACTCTGTCATTTCCGCCAAGATCTTTGAACACCACAACGTCTTCAAATCCTGCAGCCGTTGTCAGCGCTACGGCATCGGGCCCTTGCTTGTATCCGATTTCGAACAACAAGTGTCCTCCGGGCCTGAGCTTATCATGAGCCTCAACCACCAGACGACGAATCACGTCAAAACCATCCGTTCCCGCAAATAATGCCAACTTGGGTTCGAATTTCAGCACATCTTCGCCCATCACGTCGGTTTCTGAGTCGGCGATATAGGGCGGGTTGCTCACGATGAGGTCTACCGGTGCTTTGATGGCCGACAGCACATCGCTGTGTGCGGTCTTCACGCGGTCGCTGAGCTCAAGCGATTCCGTGTTTTCCGTCGCCAGTGCCAAGGCTTCTGGCGAGATATCAAGAAGGGTGACCCGGATGCTCTTGCGCTCATGGGCGAGTGTGAGGCCGATGGCTCCTGTACCTGTGCCGACGTCGACGACTTCAGCCTCGGAGTCCTTGGGCAACAAGTCCAAGGCCTTTTCCACCAAAGTCTCTGTGTCATTCCTGGGGATCAGAGCCCGCGAATCGCATTTGAGTTCGATGCTCCAAAATGCCCGCTCACCGGTAATATAAGCCACCGGCTCTTTCATGGCGCGGCGTTTGACCACGGCTCGATAACCGTTGAGTTCTTCGGCCGTCAAAGGACGGTCCCACTGCATGTAGAGCTTCACACGATCAATGCTCAACACGTGGGCCAAAAGGAGTTCCGCCTCAAGCTTGGGTGCGTCGACTTCCTTTTGGGCAAAAAAGTCGGTGGTCCACGCCAGAATTCGCTGAATCGTCCAGATATCACTCATGTCATTTTGCCGATTTGGGTCGGAACGCCACGACGACGTCGGGATTGGTTTCGACTCTTGGTCCACCGATTAACTCGATGCAATACGGGATCGCCGCAAACAACTCGTCTAAAATCTCTGTGATAGCTTTGGGCTGGCCAGGCAGATTCACAATCAAAGTGGTTCCGCGGATGGCCCCGATTTGGCGAGAAAGAATTGCGGTGGGTACATATTTCAGACTGATGGACCGCATTTTTTCGCCAAATCCAGGCAGTTCTTTGTCTGCTACGTCGAGGGTGGCTTCGGGCGTTACGTCGCGTGGTGCTGGGCCGGTCCCGCCCGTGGTTAGGACAAGGTGGCAGCCCGCGTCACAAAGTTCGATGATTTTGGCGGCGATAAGTTCGCGTTCATCAGGGACGACATGGATTTCGCTTTCGAACGGCGAAGAGATGCTTTTTTGCAGCCAACCCACGATGGCGGGTCCGCCCAGATCCTCGTATTCGCCGCGAAATGCGCGATCGCTCACGGTGATGGCCCCAACTCGTAGAATTTCCATGATGAACTCAGCTCTTTCGGAACTCTGAAAAATCAGTGTCGGGGAAGAGCCGCGGCATCACGCGATGAAACGTCTCGGCCCGCTCTTTTGCCACTGGATCTTGGTCGAAGTCGACGTCACTGATGAGGTACTGCCAGCCGTGAAACCCGCGGGTTTTTAGCAGACAATCAAAATACGTTGGGAAGTCGACATCAAGTCGATACGACGTCCCGTTTGGGGCGTAATAAAAAAGGTTGTAGGTGGGCGCAAACTCAGCGACATGCAGCACGGTGTAATGCTTGCTTTCCTGCGACGGCGCTTCGATGGGACGTAATTCCCACGAAAAATCGCGAGCGGCTTCGTCGACATCTTCGCCAACCACACCCCAGATTTTGTCGACCCAGGTGCCAAAAACTTGGCCAAAATTATAGAGGTGAAACCCGCCACCGGGACATTCGGTGCCGTCTTCGAAATACGACCACGCGAAGTCAATTCCGTCGGAAACCCTTCGGTAAAACGACAGCACGTGGTCGGGAACTGCGATTCCAATGCCGGTCTCGAACATGCTCACAACCACATCAGATGCGGGTTGAAAAAGCTCGAGACTCAGCAGTCGGAAATCGCTTCGTTCGGTAATTTCGTCGGTGGTTTCGCGCAGACGTACGAGGTCGTCGAACTCCAAGGATCTTGGCCACGCAAGGTCGCCGTTTTCCTCGAGTTCGAATTCACCGGTTGGGATGTCGTCCTCGTTGACTGCCATGCCGAACCCTTAGCCTTTGAGTTTACCACGGCCTTTCACATGCACAGCACGTTCGGTTTTCATGTCGATTTGCTGTGGTCGTGCAAGGCTGACTCGCGCAGCCCGTCCGCGAACGGAGAGGTGTTTGTAGTCGGACAAAATCATGTTGCCGATTTCGGTCGGAAGACCAACCACGGTGCCAGTATCACTGACCATGACCTTACCAATACTCTGCCCCGAGATGCCCGTATCATTGGCCAAAGCGCCTACGATATCCCCCGGACGAACGCCGTGTCGTTTGCCCGCAGAAATATGCAGGAACATGGCGTTGATCTCGTCAGGATCAAACTCGGTGTCCTCGGCTTGGACTGCCTTGCGGTGTTCCTCACGAGGCTTGCGGTCTTCTTTAGCCACGCGTGGTGCCTTTTGAGCCGAGTCCAACAGGATGCCACGTTCGTGAACAACCAGTCCCACTGCGGCGATCGCGATATCTTCAACCGACCAAATTCCTTCGGCGACCCATTCGGCGATCCAAGCGCGAACTTCTTCCGCGCTCTTGTCCTCAATCGCGATACCGAGGCTTTTCTTGAGACCCTCAAGCTGCATCCGAGCGATATCACCATCGCTTGGGACTTGAGTTTCTTCGATGCGTTGTTTGGTATCACGCTCGATGAAACGCAGTTTGCGGCGCTCACCCGGCGTGACAAACGAAATCGCAAAACCTTCGCGACCCGCACGAGCTGTACGCCCGATACGATGCACATAGGTCTCAGAATCACCTGGCAAATCTAAATTGATCACGTGAGTCAACGTGTCCACGTCGAGTCCACGTGCCGCCACATCTGTTGCGACGACGACATCAATCTGGTCGTTACGCAGGCGCTGAAGCACACGTTCACGAAGCTGCTGATTTAAGTCACCATGCAGTGCGTCGGCACGAATACCGCGCTCGTTCAGCAGGTCACACACTTCTGCACACGACGCGCGCGTCCGCGCAAAAACAAGCGTTCCGCCACGCTTTTCACTCAACAGCACTCGATAGAGGGCGTCAGGCTTCTTGCGGTCAGGAACGTTCATCCAGGTCTGAGTGACGTGGCTGGTCGAAAGCGATTGACCCTCGACCTGAATTTCAACCGCGTCTTTAAGGTAACGGTTGGCGACTCGTTTGATCGGAGCCGGCATCGTTGCCGAAAACAACGTGAACTGTTGGCTTTCTGGCGTGTCTTTAAGGACACGTTCCACGTCTTCGATGAAACCCATGCGCAACATTTCGTCGGCTTCGTCGAGGACGAAGGTTTCGATGCTGCTAAGGTCCAAAGTGCCTCGGTCCATATGGTCGATGACACGGCCGGGTGTTCCCACCACGATGTCAACGCCGCTGCGCAGTGCACGCAGCTGAGGGGCATAAGGTGCACCGCCGTAAATCGGCAAGATCACAAGGCCGAGGCCTTTTGCGTAATCATGCAGAGCGTCAGCCACCTGAATCGCCAATTCTCGGGTTGGTG
>JBBKVQ010000015.1:0-8924 GCA_037968515.1 Bradymonadaceae bacterium | reverse complement strand
AGCTTCGACATTCTAATAACCTATGGTGAAAACGCGACTGAATGGCTTCGCGAATGCCGAAAGCAATAGGGGCAAGTTTTGGCTTTGTCTACCCCGTTAAATCAAAACCCGTCCTACTCCTCAGACTTTGGGTTCTTTATGGCGTCCATAGGATTTTGCCCACTTTTGACCATTTTGTAGAACATTTTCATCTGAGCTTCGAGTTGGTCTTCCGGAATGTTGTCGAGGTCGACGTTATCCAGCATATTAGCGTCAATACCCGATTTCTTGAGCATCCCGTCGGGCATGGTTTTCAAGAGCGATGGGGCGTTTTTCATCGCCATTCTCATGATGGGACGAAATGCCGGTTTGATGTTGCCTTCTGAGTCAAAAACTTGGTCCAACATCGCCGCAGGATTTAATCCGCCAAGACCCGGGATACCCATTCCTGGCATCCCGGCGAAAGGACTACCGGTCGTTGGCTCGGCCGTTTTTGTCGCGACTTCGGGTTTTGATTTTAACAACGCGGCGGCATCAAGATGTTCGGCCAGCGGGCCAAAAATGCAGTCCATCATCTCAAGCGGTTCGGATTTGGCGCGTGCATAATCCGTGTCTGCAGCATCGTCTTCGCCCTTTAACCGCAATGCATTTGCCCGAGCGAGGTACGCATCCGGGAGACTTGGATCGAGCTTCACAGCCCTTTCCGCGGCTTTTAGCGCCAGGCCCGGATTGCCATCAGCCATTTGGACCTGTGACAGCTGCACGAACGCAAACGCCTCATCGCAATGGGCGTTGGATGCCCGCATGGCGTCTTCGCGAGCGCCTTTGATATCGCCTTCTGTTAGGCGAAGCACACTGCGCAAGAGCAGCGATTCCAACGACGCTTCGTCACCTTGAGTCGCGACATTCAATGCTTGGAGCGCTTCTTTGACCTTCCCTCCAATCACCAACAACGCGGCATGGGTGTGGGCATAGTCAGGATCGGTCGGATCGAGCTGTCTGGCCTTCTGAATATCGCGAAGGGCGCTTTCGAGAGCTCCCAGATGGATGTCGACCTCGGCACGACTCGCATATGCGCTGGAATCGTCGGGCTGCAGTTGGATTGACTTCGACACATCGACGCGTGCCAGATCCCATTCTTCAAGTTGAATATGAACCAACGCACGCCCTTCATAACTGGTTGCGCGGTCAGCATCGAAGCCGATAGCCAGATTAAACTGCTCGAGCGCGACCTCGTACTGCTCGGTTTGGTACATGGCCCAACCTGCAATCGAATGCACGCGTGCATCATACCAACCCAGATTCATTGCCTTCTGCGCGTCTTTCCAAGCCTGAGTCTCGTCGTCGAGTTCCAGATTGAATTCAGCGCGGCGTGCGAGTAAAGCACCTCGCAATAACCGGTAGTCGTCGAACTCGCCCATCGCCGTCAGGATCTGGTCGAGTAGCTCAATGGCTTGATGGTAAAGCTCCGACTCGACGAACGTATTCAGTTCGCGGTCAATGGCTTCAAGTTGATTTGACTGGTCAGTGTTCAGCATGGCATCTCCGGGAAAACCCTCCATGTTATGGAACATGGACGCAAGGTTTGCGAATGCAAATTTGCACGATAGACGAGCGGAATTGCATTCAGGCCTGCAAAGGTCTGAAACCAGCGCGCGGTATACCTATCCACGTTAATGAGGGGGAAACCCCCTGAAAGTTTGAAAGGACGATCGATGAAAGAACAACTGGCAGAATGGGGAATCTCCGAAGTCAGCCTCGGAATGGCGTTACAATTTGGCCTTAAGGCACTCGGGGCAATCGCCGTCTTAGTCATTGGCTTCATTGTCGCTGCGCGTTTTCAGACGTTTCTGGAAAAACGACTCACGAAACGCATGGATCCCAGCATCGCAAAATTTTTGGCGAACGCGCTGCGCTGGATGATTGTACTGCTCGCCATCCTGAGCTGTTTGAGCCTTTTTGGAGTCGATACCACGGGATTTGCTGCGGTTTTGGGCGGCGCCAGTATTGCGATTGGTTTGGCGTTCCAGGGCAGCCTTTCAAACGTTGCGGCTGGAATCATGCTGCTGATTTTCCGACCATTCAAAGTCGATGATGTCATCAATGTTGCGGGCCATACAGGCACCGTTCAAGAGATTTCACTCTTTGTCACAACCCTAGATACTGCGGACCGTCGTCGAATCATCGTTCCAAACGGTCAGGTCTTTGGGTCAGTGATTGAAAACATCACTCATAACCCATTGCGCCGAGTCGACGTGAGCGTCGGAGTTGATTACTCCGTAAAAATCGACGATGCGCGAAAGGTACTCATGGAAGCTGCCTTAACCATCGAGGGGATTGATGGAGATCCGCAAATTGTTTTGGTCCAACTTGGCGGGTCGTCAGTCGATTTCTCGGTCAGGGTCGTCGTTGAGACACCGCGCTACTGGGAAGTGAGAGACCAACTGACCCGGGCCGTAAAAATGGCGCTCGATGAAGCCGAAATTTCAATTCCTTACCCACATATGACTGTTATTCAGCGTTCAAATTAATTTAGGAGATTCGATGAACCGCAAACTTATTATTTTGGCGTGTGTCGCCGGGTCCCTATGGACCACGTCGGCCGCAGCTCAGGTTGTGTCTACCGATGTGACCGAGATTGTTCCAGACGGTGACATCAAGTCGCTCGACGACGAATCACGCAAAGGTTTCGATGGCATGTTGTCCATCGGTGCCAACCTCAACCTCGCCTCGAACAGTAATGTCGTGGGTCAGGACGATGGTTTCTCGACCCTTTTTGGTCTGAGCTTGGTCAGTGGTCTGGATTATCTTTATAAGCGCCATGAAGTGCGTAACACGCTCAAGGTCTCGGAGAGCTGGGCGCGTACGCCGGTTCTTGACGAGTTTGTCAAAAACACGGACGTGCTCGAGTTTGAGTCGCTCTACAACTACTTTTTGTTGGATTGGGCTGGTCTGTTTGGCCGCCTCGCCATGTCCTCGTCGATTTTTAAGTCGGAAGCCATCACGGCTATCGAGACGAATTATTCGATTGCCCGCAATGATGGGACGACCGATCTGCAATCCAGCAATCGCCTTGAGCTCGCCGGTGCGTTTTCGCCGTTTACGTTGAACGAATCCCTCGGTGTTTTCGTGGAACCGTTTAATTCAAAGCCGTTGAAGCTCTCAATTCGCCTCGGTTTTGGTGCTCGCGAGACCTTCGCTGATGGTGTTTTGGCTTCGCAAGACGATGACGCGACGCCGGAGGTTGAACTTACGGAACTTTCGGACGTGTACCAGGCTGGTGCGGAAGGTTTTGCGGGTGTGAATGGTACGGTCCTCGAAAAAATTACATATGAAGTCGGTGGTTCACTTCTGATTCCATTCATCAACAACGATGATACCGATCGAACCGCGATGGACCTCGCCCGATATGGGGTAGTCGCGCAGGTTGGCACCAATATTTTCGATTGGATGAGTCTGAACTACCAATTCCGAGCTCTGAAAGATCCTCAACTCTTGGATGAGTGGCAGGTTCAAAACGCGCTGCTGTTGACGTTCAACTACTCATTCGTTGAGCGAGATTCAGGCGTTGCCGGACCGAGCGTCGAAGAGCAACTTGCCAACGCTCAGCGCGCCTTAGCCGAAGCCGAAGCCCGTTGCGAGGACATGAAGGACGACGCTGAGGACGCCATCGATGACGCTGAGGAAGCCAAGGAAGAGCAGGATGCGCTTCGGGTTGAAGAAGCAGCCAAGCAATCTGCTGCTGCCGAAGCCGAAGCCAAAGCGAAGGCTGAGCAGCTCAAGAAGCTCGAGGATGCGTCTGGAATCGAGGCGAAACCAGTTGAGGCTCCTAAAACGCCAGCCACACCGTAATAACTATTCTGATAATCAGTAAGATTTCGCCCCGATCCAGTCGGGGCGTTTTTTTTGACTACCGCAAACGCTCAAGAACCAGCGCTACGTTTTTGACCTCACCACTTCCGATATGAATGGCAGATCGAAGGCGTCTCACGCACGCTTCAACATCTGATGCAGGGTTGGAGTGAATCTCGAGGATCAGGTCTCCCGGTTCTACCCTTTCCCCTCGCTTCTTGTGGAAAACCAATCCGACTGCGTGGTCGACGTCGTCTTCTTTGGTCTTCCGCCCCGCACCGAGTTCCATTGCGGCGATGCCCACATCGGTCGCGTCCATATGGGTGATGACACCGGAGGTTTGCGCCAGAAAAGGTTCAACCTTCGCCGCACGTGGCAACAACGATGTGTCGTCCAAGACCGCCGGGTTGCCACCTTGGCGAACAATGATTGACCGGAAGACCTCAAGGGCAGTGCCGTCGGTCAGGTAGCCGCGCAAGGTCTCCCGGTCAGCCGGCATTCCGGCAACATCCAACATCTCTGCGACGAGTTCGATTGTGATCGTCGTGAGGTCTTCCGGTCCTTTACCTTTCAGTGTCTCGATCGACTCGATCACTTCAAGCGAATTTCCGACCGCAAGGCCCAGAGGTTGGTCCATATCGGTGATGAGCGCTCGAACCGGAACCGGACGATTCATGGCGGCACCAATATCAATCATGGTTCGGGCCAGTTCACGGGCGTCTTCGATGTCTTTCATGAACGCGCCGCTGCCAACTTTGACGTCCAAAACCAGCGAGTCGATGCCCTCGGCCAGTTTCTTGGACATAATCGAACTCGCGATCAGAGGTATACACTCAACAGTTCCGGTGACGTCGCGCAATGCATAAATCTTTTTATCTGCCGGCGCGATTTCTCCAGTCTGACCGATCAGGCACGAACCAATATTTTCAACCATCTCCCGGAAGACCTCAACGCTCTGGTTCACATTGAAGCCCGGAATGCTCTCCAGCTTATCCAGCGTACCGCCTGTGTGGCCAAGCCCTCTTCCCGAGATCATCGGAACTTTGAGCCCGGCAGCCACAGCGAGAGGCGCAAGAATAAGTGAAACCTTGTCGCCCACACCGCCTGTCGAATGTTTATCGACTTTGGCGCCGGGAATGTCCGAGAGATCCAGAACTTCTCCGGATCTCAACATCGCATCTGCCCACGCACCGAGCTCGGCCGGAGTCATTGACCGGAAGAAGACCGCCATCAGGAACGCCGCCATCTGGTAGTCGGGGATGGCACCAGAAGTGTAGCCGTCTATCAGGAAGGTGAGTTCGTCGGCGTTTAGTTCTGTGCCTTCGCGCTTTTTCAAAATCAGATCAACAACACGCATTTTTTAGCTCCCAATGGGTGTAGACGCGCACCATAACATGCGACTCAGATGGGTCGAGACTGCACTCGAACCTAAGTCCAATTCGGAACTTTCAATTTTTTTTGAAATTTCTATACTCTCAGCCTAGTTTTCAAAGTTGAAAACGGGTATTCAGCCCCGCGGCACGGACACAAACGAGTGCGAAATGCAGGAACCAACACAGAAAGTCCAATCTGAGGACAACCCTTTAGGGGAACACCAGATGGTCGACATGGACGCCATGAACGCTATCGGACAGGCGATGTCCGAAGTCGAGGCTCGCCTGATGGCAGTCGCGCATGCATCCGGTCCAGCTTCCGACGCGATTGCCCATCTTGTGGCGTCGGGTGGAAAACGAATTCGGCCACGGTTGACGTTATTGATCGCAGGTACGTGTGAGGGCTTCGATGGCAATTTTCCAGTGGATCTTGCCGTGGCCAGCGAACTGATTCATTCGGCTAGCCTGCTGCATGATGATGTCATCGACGAGGGGGTTCAGCGTCGAGGGATTCCGACTTCGCGGATGGTATACTCGAACACTGTCAGTGTCCTTGCCGGAGACCACTGTCTGGCTTCAGCCGTCGAGATGATTCGGTCGGTCGACACAGGTGATGTCCTTAAGGAAAGCCTGCGCTCTGTTCAGGATCTTGTGCACGGTGAACTGCTTCAATTGCAGACCCGCGGCAAACTTCAGGTGGACGAGGACCTCTATCGCAAGATCTGCCTCTTAAAGACTGCCAGTTTATTTGTTTGGGCAGCACGTGCCGGGGCGCGCTCGGCTGGTGCCACAGACGTACAGCTTGAAGCCGTTGGAAATTTGGCCACCAATCTTGGGCTGGCCTTTCAAATGCGTGATGACCTTCTGGATATCTCGGGAGACGAGCGATTCGGTAAACGTCTACTTGACGACCTTCGTGAAGGGCGGATGACGCTGCCCGTGATTCTGGCCGTTCGAAAGAATCCCGAACTTGGGAAACACCTGGAGCTGATGTTCAGTTCAACCGAAGAACTCTCATCAGACGAGCTGAACGGATTTCGCGCCAGGATTGAGGAGACCGGCGCCATCGAAGTTGTTGCTGACCAGGTCTGGTCGCTTACTCGCGAAGCACTGAATGATTTGAGGACTCTGCGACAGACGCCCTATCGGGACTTGATTGAGTCGCAGATTGACATGCTCAGTATTCGTTCGGTCTGAGGGTTAGAACGGCGAAGTTTCGGAGACGCCCACGATCATCGAGGCGTTGACGATGATGCTTGGATGCTGTTCCTCGACAAAAAAGCCGTCACGCAACGACCCCAGATAAAGCGTGCATCGTCGCAGCAGGATGAAACCACTCTGCCGGACCAAAAAGTCCGAGATTCGAACGCCTTTGCGAATCATCATTCGGCCTTCGACGTAACCTTGATCAAACATCATGAAAACCTGATGGGGCACCAACTCTTCGATGCCTTCGATGATGAGGTCACGTTCGTTTGTCGGCGGTACGATCAGAGTTACTGAACCTCTTTGAACCGCAAAAAACTCGATGACTTGATCGCGTCCAATGAACGACACGTCGGTCATCCGGAAGAACTCATTGGTGACGTTCAGTTGTTCCACGAACTTCGCGCTTCGGAGAACGTGGAATGTGCCCGTCAGCCAACCCGCGGTCGTTAGGACTTGGCTCGTGATTTTTCGTTGATCGGGTTGGTAGGCCATTCTTCACTCCGCAAGGGTGGAGCGTCACACTAACCGAGGCAGGCCTCCGCACAAAAAAAAATGGAGTTAATCGGCCGCCAGTTTCTCTGACTGGATCGTGCGAACGGACTCCGCGTTGGCTTGTTCGGCAGCACTAATTTTGTAGGCCAGAATGGAACTGCCAATGAATCCAAGCGCGATGGTGATGGCCGCAACGATCTTGAATTTACGTTTGTAGGCGGGATCGTCGGTGTCCTGTTTTTTCCATGAATTGTTCAGACAAGCTCCTGCATTGCTAAGGCCACCGTATACAAAGCACCAAAGATCACAAGCAGCTTAGCGGTGTTTTCGAGCACTGGATTTAGGTCCTTTCCGGACCGCGTCAGAAACTCTCGTATCCGAATGATGGCGATCGGAATGGTTAGCAGCGGCAGCAAGATCCACTCAGAATAGCCCGTAATATACTGGAAAACTGGCACACAATAGGCCACCAAAAGCGTCACTCCGTACTGCACTTGAGTTGGCTTTCGTCCCATTCGCACAGCCAGCGTTCGTTTCCCAGCTTTGACGTCCGTGTCGATGTCTCGGTAGTTGTTCACGATGAGAATAGCGACGCTCAGTAGGCCGACCGGCACAGCTGACAACAGTGCCACGTTGGACCAAGTTAACGCCTGTACCCAGTAGGTTCCCGTGACTGCAACGATGCCGAAAAAGATGAACACAAACACGTCGCCCAGTCCGTTATAACCCAGCGGAAAAGGACCCCCGGTGTACGCAACACCTGATAAAATCGAGAGCACTCCGATCACCGCGATCGGCCACCCGCCAACAGCAACCAGATAACTTCCAACCACGGCCGAAAGTGCAAACGTACCGATCATGGCGTTGCGCACCGCGGTTTCACTGAGTAACCCCGCCTGAGTTACGCGCAACGGCCCTAACCGTTCGTGGGTGTCTGCGCCCTTCTTAAAATCGAAGTAGTCGTTGGCGAGGTTAGTTCCGATCTGGATCAGTACGGCACCGACAAGTGCGGCGATCGCTGGCAACCAGGTCAGGTGTCCCGATGCATACGCCACCGCGGTTCCCACGGATACGGGGACAGCTGCTGCAGCAAGCGTCTTTGGCCGGGTTGCCAAAAACCAGGCCCGCAACGGCGAAATCAAAGGACTACCGGACATGATGCTTGAGGAGGTCGATGAAGGCATGGGGTTGGTCCTCGTGGACTGCGTGGCCGGCTGAATCAACGATTGCAACCGTACCCTTTGATGCGCGTTGAGCGAGTTCTTGTGCGGTCGCAACATATTTTGTGTCGAGACTGCCAGCAACAAAAAGTGCTGGCATGACGAGGTCTTCCGGTCTAAGCGTGGGCATGCTTCCCGGTCCAAGTTTTCGTAGAGCGTCCGCCAGGCCTGTGCCACGGTTCTGCCGCCGCCTGAGATGTTTGGCGTGAAGGACTTCCGGTCTTGGCTTAGTCAGATTCAGGATCGGAGTTTGCGCCCAGCGAACCAGAAAAGCCTCAAGGTCCGCCTCTGCTAGGCAGGCCAAAGCCTCGTCCGCCTGGACACGTGACGCACGGTCAACGTCTGGGAGACCTGCATGAGCCCCGATTGTAGTGAGCGTCAAAACGTCTTCCGGATGGGTGCTGGCATAAGCCAATGCCAGTCGACCGCCCATGGAATACCCCACCAAATGAACTTTTTGGCCGGCCAACGATTCCTGAAGCCAACCCATGGCTTGCGTCCAATCAAGTGCCTTAGTTTGTCCGCCATGACCGGGAAGAGTTAGTGCCCGTGTGACCACGAGATGTTCGGTAAGATGTTCCCAACTAGCCACTGTGTCGGTGAAACCATGAAGAAAGACGATTGGTGTCTCAGCCGGATGGTTCGAGGACCGAAAGACGTCGTGCGGAATGGCTGCGGGATTTCCCTGTGGCCGTTCCGTTGACCCTCTTGAGGTTCGTGCATGAATCACCCGCACCCCTAGATGAGGGTCCAGCGCATCGCGCAATTCGGCTACGTTTTCGACCAGTCGGTAGTCTAG
>JBBKVQ010000014.1:0-12098 GCA_037968515.1 Bradymonadaceae bacterium | reverse complement strand
TTCCGCCCCGCACACTTGAACCAGGCTTGCACACCAGACATGCAGTGCATCGCACCTTACGACATCATCGCTGACATCCCTGGCTCATGTAGCCTCGCCGAAGTTTCGGTCGCCCAACTGCTTAGCAATCCGACGGCATATGCCGGCCACCATGTTGTGGTGCGGGGCGCGTTCATGACCGGGTACGGCTACTGCACCAAAATCGCGTGCCCAACCGATGATCTCTGCTGCAACAGCTGCGGCGGTGAAATCATGCTCGCCGATTCGACAACAGCCGTTCCTGCGGACGCCATCCAATTCACCGAAGAAGGCAACTCGCTGACCTGTGCTGGCAACGAGTGCAACTTCTTGGACAACTGCGAAGCGACTCTTAGCGATGTTTGGGTTTCGGGTTGGTTCGATTACGACGCTGCTGCGCAGACTGGTTCGATGAGAATCACGCGTCGTTACTATCGATAGAACCTCCTCCGACCGCACAACCGAGCGTATCTCGCTCATTTTTCTCTTGTCGGGGGCGGCCGGACTTTTGTTCGAGACGCTCTGGTTTCGTCAAGCTGGCCTGATGCTCGGGAACTCAGTCTGGGCCTCAAGTCTGGTGTTGGCTGGCTTCATGGGCGGCCTCGGGCTTGGCAACTTGCTGATCGCACGCTGGAGCGACCGAATCACGCGGGTCGTCCGCACCTACGCCATCATGGAACTCGTCATTGCCGTCACGGGCTTTGCGCTTGTGATGGTGCTTCCTCAACTTACCGATGTTTTTGCACCGATTTATCGAACCCTTGCGAAACATCCAGTTCTGCTCAATCTAGCGCGCCTGATTGGCGCGTTTTTTCTTACGCTGGTGCCATCGACGGCCATGGGCGCCACTCTCCCGCTGCTTGTTGCTGCGTTGCTGCGCGAATCCCGTGATTTTGGCGGTGTCCTTGGACGTTTATACGGCATGAACACGCTGGGCGCAGTCGTTGGCGCGGTGCTGGGCGAAGTCGTACTCATCGAGGCCCTCGGTATTCGAGGCACGGCATTGGTGGCTGGTAGCCTCAACATCATCGCCGCAATGCTGGTGATGACGTTGCGAGAACTCGATGATTTGCCAAGTCGTGACTTTCACCCTGCGCAACCCAAACTTTCAAAAAAGGCGAAACTTCTTTTGATCGCAGCCGGTACGTGTGGCGCAACCCTGCTTGCATTAGAGACCGTCTGGTTCCGCGTGCTTTCGCTCTTTGCGTACGGCAGTTCGCAGACCTTCGCCCTCATGTTGAGCGTGGTGCTGGCCGGTATCGGAACGGGCGCACTTGTCGGTGGACGGCTTTCTGCCAAGTCAAACGTTGCCAAGTTCTTGCCTACCATCGCGATTGCCGCGGCCCTGACCACTCTGATTGGGTATCTGGGAATGGTTCCGGTGGCAGCCAAGTTCCCGCATGCGTTCGAGTGGCACGAGATCATGCCCGGGGCGATGGTGCTGATGTTTGGCACTTCGTTTCTTTCTGGAATTCTTTTCACTCTTATCGCCTCGGCGTTTGAGGCCGAGCGGCGCGGAAACGCAATTCAGAATGTCGGAATTTTGGTCTTCGCAAACACCGTAGGCGCCATGGCGGGACCAGGGCTTGCTAGCTTTGTTTTATTGCCGTTCTTCGGGATGGAAAGGTCCATCCAGATATCTGCGGTGGCGTATTTAGCCGTCGCTGGGTTGATGTTCGGGGCATTCGGCATGGCGCAAAAACGATTGGCGGGCGGGCTCATCATCGGGGTCGCACTCACATTATTTGCGAGCGTTGGCCTGATGGAGAAAGAGCTAAAAACACTTCGATTTTCTAGATATGAATCCGAATTGCTGGCGTGGGTTGAGAGCCCAAACGCCACGCTCGCCTACATGGGACGTCTGAAATTCGGACAGACGATCGACTACCGACTGGTCACTAATGCCCACTCGATGTCGGGTACACTTTGGGCGGGAAGACGGTACATGAAATTATACGTGTACCTTCCCGTGGCGATGCACCCCCATATCAAAAACGCCTTGCTGATAAGCTACGGCGTGGGTGTCACCGCGAAGGCATTAACGGACACGCCCGAGGTCCAGACGATCGACGTGGTTGATATTTCAGCCGATACGTTGGCGCTCTCCGATATCGTTTATCCGAACCCGAAAGACCACCCCCTCAAGGATCCGCGCGTCTCGGTTCATGTCGAAGACGGCCGCTATTTCCTGAAAACGACCGAAAAAACCTTCGATCTAATCACCGGCGAGCCCCCGCCACCCAAGAACGCTGGAATCGTAAACCTTTATACCCGCGAGTATTTCCAGCTGGCACGCGATCGGCTGAATCCGGGTGGTTTTTTGACGTACTGGCTGCCCGTGCGGGAGCTTCACGAATCGGACACCAAAGCCATCATTTTGGGGTTCTGTGAAGTCTTCGACGACTGCACGTTGTGGAACGGCTACGGCCTGGATTGGATGCTCGTCGGCCGAAAGAAGGGCGGCGAGTTGGTTTCAGATTCGCGGTTTCGGGCCCAGTGGAACCCTCCTCGCGATGAAATCATCGACCTTGGTTACGAACACCCTGAACAACTTGCAGCAATGTTCATGATGGGTGCTGAACAGCTCAAGAAAATCTCGGCGAATACCCTGCCCTTGGTCGATAATTTCCCAGCCCGACTCGCACCCGACACTCCGCCACGTGAGGCCTATCTAAAATACACTGAATGGCTGGATTGGACGCGTTCCCGTGACGAATTTGCGTCGAGTAAAACCGTTGCAGCTTGGGTGCCCGAAAAAATCCGGTCAAATATGGCGGATTATTTTGAGTGGCAAGATCTCATCGCTCGCTCCGAGTTCACACCGGCCAGTATGAAATCGAGGCTTGAAGGGACCGAACGACTTCTAAGAAACACCACGTTAAACGTGGCGCCACTGAGTCTTTTGGGTACGAACTCAGACATCGTCCGCGCAGCCGTAAACGCAAAGGCCAAAGGCAATCAGGATCCTGAAATCCGGCGAATTCTGGGCCTTCAGGCGCTGGCCAACCGCGACTACGACTCAGCCGTTGTGGCCTTCAAGAATGACGATGAACTCAGAGTCTTTGCCCAATGCATGCGCGCGAATTCTGGGCCCTGCAATAACTAGAACGCTTCGTAATTGATATCCAAACTGAGCGTCCCGAGTATAGCGTCACTTTTCGAAATGTATTCGCCCCACGCTATATTACGATGCTGAAAGCCTGCATAGGCACTGACGGCGCCATACTCAAACGCGAATGAGTAGCCCGCGCGTGCTCCGTAATCGATATGATCAAGGATATTGGACCACTGACCCGCAAAGGTAAGCATGATGGGGTCTACGCCAAAATGCCCCTCGACTCCAAATCCAAATAGCCACCAAGGATAGATTTTATTGGAGTAATAAATCGGCATCCGGAAAAACCATTCGGAGTCGTCGTTATCGAGCAATGTCTCGGGGAAGGCGGTGTTGGGGTAGTCGTGGATGAACGTATAGCGCCCCATTCCCAAACGAAACAAAATGCCGTAGCGCAACCAAGCTTGGTCAAACATAAAGTCGGTGAAACCCATGTGAAAGCCGCCCTCGCCGACCTCGCTGTCGATCGGATATTCGGTCAATAAATTGGCCGTCGGCTTGATCTTGAGCCGGTTGCCCTCGCCGCCTCCCCATCGATAGTACATGCCGCAATCCAGGCCTGAGTATTCGGCAGGACTGTGCTGTCGGTAAGAATACTCGTACTTGGTTTTGCCCGCCTCAATCGCCTCGCGTTCGGCCGACATCGCGCTGTTGGTTGCCTCCAAGGTGGTCATCAGAGAACCACACACAATGCCGGAACGGTCTAAGAGCATCAGCTCGTTCGTCTGGTGTTCAAGGTCGTAGCCGTCGGCTGCTTGATTGGATTTCCCATTTGGTTTGATGGTGTCGGTTTCGAGGGCACGAGTGTAGCTCATATGTGAACAACCGGCGCCAAGAGTGACAGAGAGAAAAAGGACCCAGATAAGGCGATTCATAAGTTCCGAATATTTAAGGATTTTCTATTCTATTTCAGGATTATGCCGCTACGCAACGGTCCACAGCCTCAGAAGTCGGCGTTCACGGTCAACACTCCGAACGGAACCAGATCATCGCTTGTTCCGCCAACCGCTTTCCAGCCGGGTAACCACGTCACACCCGCATCCAATCGAAGTCGGAAATCCCGGTCGTTAAATACCGTAGGCCACCAAAGATCGATGGCCACGGCGGCTTCCGGACCGGCGGCTTCCACCGTTTGCTGAGACTCATCAGGATTCAAAAAGAATCCGGGAGCGTCCTGGCCAAGCTGCCCCTCTGCCATGCCTCCACCGAATGAGAACCGCATTTCGAGTGGGCCTTGAACCACCCGAAAAGTCTTCTCAAGGCGATAATGCGAAAGTTCCGCGGATTGAGGTGTAACTGCAAACAGGTCCGAGGCCGCGCCACATCCCACAAAAGATATGCCCGAAAAGAAATGAAAATTTCGGCAAATATAGCTGCCCACTACTGCCCCATCGGCGCCTTGAACCAGCGCGCCACGAAGCTCGCGACGCACCTCGCGGTCGCCTTCGGCGAACGCCGGCACGGAACTCAGTGTCAGCAGGATGGGGAGGAACCATTTCATGGGTAAACCGCGCAAATTTGCGCCTCGGCTTTAGGGGGTAAAGGGTACTTTCGCGGCTGGGAAGTTCATGTAAAACCACCATCCGGTACCCAAGACGGGGTGAGTGTCCATGTCCGAACCGGTGGCGCAGTTGGTGGCGTAACCACGCAGGATTGAGGCCAGCGACTGACCTCCAACAAGCGGCAGATTAGCTGGAAGTATGATGGCTTCCGCGGTCGCCTGAGTCAGAAACCCTCGAATCAAACCATTGGTGAGGGATGTCGCTGGAACTCCGACGTACGTCGCGCCAAACCGAGCATCCTGCAGGGTGACGAGAATTCCGTTGAGATCGAGGGTAATATTCTTCGCATCCGTCGAAAAACATGGACTCGTAGGCTTCGAGATCGCCGGGGTGTAGGTCGCACGTACAGTTCCTGGAACGACGTCAAGACATGTGCCCGCCGTTTGATTTGTGTACGTGAAGGACACCGCCGTCGCGCCAACAGCTGGCTGGCATGATGCCGAGGCAAATGGGCCCGTGCAGTCGGCTTCTAGGAAATCAACCGTCCCGGTGGTGGCTGCCTGAGCGAGGGGGCGGAACACGGCCAACAAGCTTAGGTCCAAAAATCCGTCATTATCGCCGTCGTTCCGAATTGCGTTTTGGAACTGGGGATTGACTCCATCCTGACCGAGAACCGTATTTGTGATGTCCTGACAACCGAAGAAACTCACGGTCGTGAACATATGAGGATCGCGAACATCGAGGTCAGTCATCATAAAGGCGGTCGGAACGGGACCGTTCTGAGTGCATGCGTCACAGCCATCTGTCGCGTTGGTATTTCCGTCATCGCAAGTTTCGCCGGGCTCGACCACCAAGTTGCCACAAACGGCCGCACAATCTGCATCGTTGTTCGCGTTACATCCGGGGACACAACATCCGTCGGCCTGACACCCCGTCTTTGGCGCATAGGAACATGCTGCGTTGCAGTTCGCTGCAGACCCGGTCAACACGTCGTTCGTGCAGGCGTCGGCGTCATTGCAGGTCGTTGGGCAGCTGCCAGCCGGGTCGCAAGTCTCGCCTTGCTCCAAAACCCCGTTGCCACAGCTCACACTGCAATCCACGTCATTGGTCGAATTGCAGCCGGTGGGACAACAGCCATCAGCCACACAAGCTGTAATCGCCACATAGGAACACGCGGCATCACAAGTCACGGCAGCGCCGGCCAGGACGTTCGAGGTACAGACGTCGTTATCGTCACACACGGTCGGGCAAGAGCCAGGTGGATCGCAAGTTTCGCCGACCTCGATGGCGTCGTTTCCGCACATGACGCTGCAATCGTTATCCGTGTTGGCGTCGCAAACAGAGGCGCAGCAGCCGTCGTCGTCGAGGCACGCAGTGATTGCTCCGTAGACACACTCGGCTTGGCATCCCGTGCCCTGCAAAGTGCCCGTGGTACATGCGTCCATGTCGTCGCAATCGGCAGGACAAGCGCCAACTTCGCCAGCAGCGATGCCGGGATCGCAGATTTCGGATGACGCCAAGACTCCGTCCCCGCAGGCGAGCGTGCAATCGTTCAGGCACTCGTCGCCCTCTAACGTGTTGCCGTCGTCGCACTCCTCGCCCGATTCCACGATGCTGTTGCCGCATTCCGCCGCATCAGGGTTTCCGAGGTCTTCACCTACGCCAGTGTCGACTGACGAACCCAAGTCGTCAGCTCCAGCGTCCGTGGTCGTCGACATATCGCCCGTTGAGGCATCGGAACCGGTGTCGGGATTAGTAGTGTTGTTCGAGCCCTTCTTGGAGGTATCTGCATCTGAGCAGCCCATCGCAGCAACTACAAAAAACACAACAAGTCTTCTAGCGAGCGTCACATTCATATGAACTCAGGGTATCGAGTGATGGTGATTTCGAGAGTCTACCACCGTCATTGACTGACCCCAAACACGACCGTATCGAACTCAAATATTTCAGATGCCCCGTTATTGCGCTAAGGTAGGCGGCAACAAACTTCAAAAAAATTTGAGAAACTCATGTCCCTTTTAAGTAAGTCGCTTCTTGTCTTTGGTCTTTTCGGTGCCGTTGCCTGTGGTGATTCATCGACGAAGACGGAGTCCCCAACAAACAACGCGACAAACAACGCGACAAATAACGCGACAAACAACGTAACTCCCGCAGAATGCCAAACCGAGGCTGATTGCGACGACGGAAACATCTGTACCGTCGACGTCTGCGAAAACGGAACCTGCGTGGCGACCGATGACGACACCGCCACATGTGACGACGGCGATGCATGCACGACGACTGACGCCTGCGTCTCGGGTGTTTGTGTTGGCAACGATCCGATTGAGTGCGCCGCCAGCGACCAATGCCATGGCGCAGGAACCTGCGATTCAGCCACCGGACAGTGCTCAGATCCTGAGCTTGCCGATGGAGCTGCTTGTGATGATTCCGACGGATGCACAACGTCTGATATTTGTCAGTCAGGAGCCTGTACAGCTGGCGCTCCCGTTGAATGTGTTGCGATCGACCAATGCCATGAGGCAGGGACCTGTGATTCAGCCACTGGCGCATGTTCAAACCCCGAACTCCCAGATGGAACGGTGTGCGACGACGGCGATGCTTGCACTGCAACCGACCAGTGCGAATCCGGCACTTGCAACGGCGATGACCCCGTTCAATGTGTCGCAATGGACCAATGCCATGACGTGGGAACATGTGACCCGAGCTCCGGACTTTGCTCAAACCCGACTCTCGCGGATGGCTCGGCATGCAACGATGCCAACGCATGCACGTTGATCGATGCATGTGTTGCGGGTGCCTGCATTGGAGACGACCCTGTTATTTGTTCAGCGCTAACAAACTGTTACGACGTCGGTGTCTGCAGTCCGACCGATGGTATGTGTTCTCAACCCATCAAACCCGACGGCGCAGCCTGCGGAGTCGATGGTGTCTGTCTCGTGGGTGGCTGCATTGAATTGCTTGCAATCCAAGATTTCGAACTCACAACAAACGCGAAAAACTGGGGATTCACACCGAATCTCGCGATGACGTACGAGCAAGGAGACTCGTCGGCGAGTGCGGAACCTGCGAATAGCCCGCTTGGGATTGGGTCGTCACGGGCTTGGAGCACCACGCAGGTGAGCGGAGGTGTCCCGGTAGAATTTGATAACGTCTTGTTGCGACCAGGCCTAGGCGCGACGCTGAGCTTCAAACTTGCTGCAATGAACCTCCTCGGTGCAAACGGCGGACCTGATAATCTAGATTACGTCCTTGTTGAAATCAGCACAGACGGCGGCGCGACATACTACGGTAGAGTTCGTATTCGTGGAGCCCTCGCCAATAACTCGACATGGTCATACGCCGCTGCCACAACCGCTGCGGTCAACTACCTGCCCCAAATTGAGGAACTTTTCCAACCAGTGAACTCTGGATCCCAGGAGGTCGACGGGATCTCCACCATCGAGATCACGTTTCCGAACACCGTGACCCAAGTCCGAGTCCGAATCACTCCACGCTCGAGCTCGTCAACCGACACGTGGCTTATCGACGACCTTAAACTCATTTCCGAATGACCGAAAATCACCGCATCGAGGTTTTAATACATGTCTAAATCCCTATCAGCGTGGTGTAGTGGTGGTCTGGTCCTCGGCACAGTAATGTTCCTGTTCGTGAGCGCTTGTGCTGGCCCCACACCTGCTTCAGAGTCGGTTAATCAAACGAACTCAAAACCCGTAGTCGACGGCGAAAAGCCGATTGGAGAAGAACCAGTGGCGAACGAAAACGATTCAATCACCTATCAAATCGAAGGAGAAGTCGTAACCGAGAAGGAATTCACGTCGCTGCTGCAAACGCTAGAGGTGGAGCCCGAGCCCTTTGTTACGGCGAGCCTAGAAAACATGGATTCTTCGTATGGCGGATGGGAAGCGACCACCAATGCCAAGGACCCAAAAACCGGACAAGCTTACCGACTCTCCGAAACTCAAATGGGAGATTTCCATTCCAAGGGTTTGACGCGCGTAGTGCGATGAAGTCTTTTATTGAATTTGTGAACAAAGCCGAAGCTTAGTCTTGTTCTAGATTACGCGGACCGGCCACAACCACCAGGTAGCCCTCTGGGCCGCTGAGCCAGACTTCTTTTTGGCGGCCATTTGGATTATAAAATGGGCCGTCCAAAATCGCCGATTTGGTCGATTCAACGCGCGCCATGAAGGCCTCAAAATCATCCGTCGCGAACCACAAAGCGACTCCGTTTCCCCGAGACGGATTGGTTTCATCACCAAAAAGTGGGTGGTCATGAGCGTCCCAGCTATGAAGCTGAACCACCATGGCATCGCCATCCATCAGCATTTCGTAGTCTGGGCCGCCATGGGCCGATTGGAGCCCTAAAACGCTCTGAAACCAAGCTGAACCAGCTTCTACGTCAGAAAGCACAATCATGGGTTGTGGTGTAATCATTTAATTATCCAAACTAATTATCGGACCGAAACGGAACTTTGCCAGCGAGACACGGTGAGACTCTAAAGAACCGGCGCTTTCAAAGTTCGGTAATAGTCCAAGCCATCAACATCGTATCGGTACTGCGTACCGCTCTCGGCCCTGCCGTCTCCGTCTGCATCGTGAGCTTCAAGTAATACACGATGTTGGGCGTCATAGACCCACTCCACCATGTAATGCCGGTCACCTTCGGTGATTTTTTCGGTCAGAATCCTTGGCCCATCGAAAGTCCGTTCTTCTAGACGCTCCAGAACGCCGTCGTCGCCAATGTCCTCGCTGGCATAGCTCACATGGCCGTTCTCGTTCACACGCTTGATCTCACGCCGCCTCTGCCCGCCTTTAAACGCTGAGACAGTGGTGGATTCAAAGGAGCCATCTTCGAAATACATAAAGTGGGTTTGGGTCAATTCATCTTCATAAGTTTTGATTTCCTCCAAGATCCTTGTCCCCGAATATTTGCGGCGGACATCGGAGACACCCACGTCGGTTTCTCGAGTTATATTTCCAAGGGCGTCGTAAGTGTTGGTGATTCTGGTTTCGACCACTCCATCATTATCGTGATCTTGTGACTCGCTGAACAGCCGCCCCTGCGAATCGATTTCACGTACCTTTGTCCCCCAACCCGGCCGAACGATGGTTTCCATCCGACTTCCGTCTTTGCGCCAAACGACATCGGTAGTGATGATTTCACCACTTTTGTAATCATAATGATTCACGAGGCGACCGTCCAAATACGCCCATTTTTCTAAGACTTTTTTCCCGCCGTCTGACTCAAGAATACGCTCGATCGGTTCACCTTCAGAGTTCACCCTAACCGTCTCTATCGATGCCACGACGCCGTTACTATGCGTGACCGACGACGTCTTGATGCCGGAAACTTGGTGATACTCAGACACCTCTCGGAAATCGGAAACGAAGTCACCACCTTTCGAGACCTCGTGCAAAACCACGTTTCCTTCATCGTTTTTTTCAACCAATATGCGTGAAACGAGGGCCCCTTCAAAAGACTCTCGCCGTTCAGTGGTCTCACTGCGACCATCTTTGCTGTACGTCTCAACCCACGGGACCGCTCGGCCGAACGTGGGGGGCTGAATCCACGGAATATAAACAAAAAAACTCAGTTCAGCCCCTTCGTAACGGGCCACCCAGACTTCGGTCGGACAACCGTCCTGAAATTTCTCGATAATGGTTGGATTTTCTGAGGGTTTTGTTGCAGGTAGATCGGCCTGTGCAATCGAAAAAAACTCGCATTGTCCGGTCGGAAGCAGAAGGGTCGACTTCAGCTGTGGGGCAGCAACCATCAACGCGGAGGACGCAATCTTGGTTTCAATGGGCTGCGAAGAGGGAGTGGGCACAATATCGGCGCACCCGAGAAGAAAAAGGCTGAGAGCCAGAGTATGTTTCACAGGGAACCTTGGTGGACACCACTCAACATCGCGATCACGTGTCGACACTGGCAATCAGATTTAGAACGGAACTTGAACCGTAAAATCGAGTGGGCTGAAATTAATTTCGCCTGTCGCTCCGCCACCAAAACCGGTGGCTGGGGTGGAACAGTTTGCTTGTCCGCCAACGATATAGTCCCCGTCTGAGTTCTTTTCGTTGCGCGTGATGTCGATCAAACAATCCCTAGTGTTCCATTCTGCGCGATCGGCATTCCGATACATCACATAACCATCCACCCCGTTTGCTAGAACGCCGGCTTCCCCGGTGGTGCCGATAATGATGGAGTCCGACGAAAAAGCGCCAAACGTGAACGTCAACAGCGTGCTTGATACCGCTGCAGCGCAGCCATTCGTATCGTTCCAAGCGACGGTTTTATTGACCTCACCTGTCAACGTGCCATTCAGCGAACATCCGTCAGCTTCCGACGAATCATCGCCGCAGCCCGCAAAAATAATCACAGAAAAAATGATCATGTATTTCATAAATACCTTTTTATTTTCGTCACGCGCACGGTGGAGCGCTCTAGCAAAGAATTGGCAAAAAAAGACAGAACGGCCTGCGAATCGTAAATCGCGTCAGGCCGCAAGCATTCGTACCAATCAAGCCGTTAGTAAGGCAATCTAATTTCGGAAATTGAAATAGGTGTCCAAGACCGAGCCGGCCGCGCAAAAAAACCAGTAGAAGCCGAGTTTTAAGATGAAACGAGGACCCATCGGGGAATCCGCGTTGTAGGCCGCCAAACCATCAACGTCGTAGCGATCGTCTCAGCAAGCCCTTGCGAGCACTTGGCCGAGCAGTTCAGGGAGCTCGTGAAGCGCTGATCGGTAATTAGACTCAATGGCCTGACTTTGTGTGTTAGGTTCGCGATGAATTAATACGAGTGGGTTGAGCGTGCTCAACTGAACGGTAGACCATATGAAATCCTCCCTTATCCCCCCGACTTCGCGAAAGCGCGTCGCTATCTTTGGCGCCGGAATCGCAGGGCTCACCGTGGCCCACGAGCTTGTCCGCCGTAATTATGAGGTCCAGATCTTCGAGGCCAACGAAGATGCGGGCGGCTTTTTCCGAAGCGCCCGAACTGAAGGTGACCAACATATGCCATCCGAGTACTCGTGGCATGGATTCGGCCCTTGGTACGACAATGTCTTCGACCTGTTGAAGCAGATTCCCTTCGATGCCAGCTCCTCCATCTACGAAAAAGGCCTCTCACGGCCCATCGATTTCTGCATGGTCCCCGACGACGCAGCGGGCACCTCCACGTCGGCCTGGTTCGCCGACCTCAGGGAAATCTTCCGCTTCACGCGGTGGGATGAGGCACGATGGGCATGGATGATGTTTCGAGTCTGGACTGCAAATCGCCGAAGCCAAGAGCATTATGCCGAAATGAATGCATCGCAGGCATTCCGCCCGATCTTAAGTGACCTTGGTTGGCGCACTTGGCGCGCGTGTTTTGGTCCTTGGGTCGGCTCTGACTGGACCAATGTGTCGCTGCACCAAGTGGGGCTGTTCTTTCGCAAGGAACTGTTGACGCGGCCCACGCATCA
>JBBKVQ010000013.1:0-11197 GCA_037968515.1 Bradymonadaceae bacterium | reverse complement strand
TTACACTGGATGGCGCGTCCTTCCACTGGCCAATACATGGCAGATGTGGGATGAAATCGACGCCCACACGCAGTCATACGAAGGCGATTCATGAGACTTCTCACGATACTTACGCCGGTCCTCCTGCTTGCCGCATGGCTTGGCACGGGAACCGCACAAGCGTCCGAACTCGAGACCGAGTTTGACGTCCTGATTTCACGAGCGACCAGCGAATCAAAAACGCCGATCGCTTTGCAGGCCGTCACGGCTGCCGAACGGCTGGCGCCGTACATGAACTTCCAAATTTACCGAACGCGGATGCTCGAGGCGTCGAGCAAAGCGAAGAACCCCTTGGCGGCGTTTAAACTGACGCAAATTGCTGCTCACTCCGCGGCAAATGCTCAGGTGGCCGACTTTGGACCACGCGCTGAAACCTTGATGGATCCACAGGGTTGCCTCAGGGATTGGTCAATCATTGGGCCCTTCGGTAACGAAAATATGGAGGGCTTGATGGCCCCCATGGGTCCAGAAACCGGCGACCAGAGCCCGTTTCCGGGCAAGGTCGTCGATGTTGCCTGGCGAGATTTGCCACGATTTGACCAACAGTGTGAACACTGGTTGAACCAAGTCATCGAGCCCGACCAGGCTGCAGTGGTTTATCTATCGACCTTCGTCGACGTCGAAAAAGCCCAGAAAGCAAGCCTCCTACTGGGCACCCACGGGGCCTATCGTTTGTGGGTGAATGGGATTCTGGTCGGCGAAAACAAGGAAGATTTTGGAATGTCGCCCGATAACGAAGGCTGGAAGGTCGACCTGAAAAAGGGAGTCAATACGATTCTGCTTAAGGTCGGTTCGACCGGAACCGGCACACTTGGCGCGGTGGTTCGACTGGTCGACACTAACCTTAGGCCGCTCAAGTTTCAGGTCGCACCGGCCGAAACATCCCCACGTTTTGTGCCGACTGCCGTCACGGCCAATTCAAAAATGATTCCCGATCCTCGTGCCGTCCGAGCAGAAACCGCTAAGCTTGCCGAAAGCGCCGTGGCGTCTGACGCGCTTTATTCTGCGTGGTTATGGAAAGAAATTTCGAACAGGGATGTATCGACACCTTGGCGCAATATTGCAGTTCGAATCCTTGTGGATCCGACCAAGCTTACCCCTCGCCAACAAGCACTTGCGGCCGATCTGCACGACCAAGAATTTCGCCAGCTCGCGATTGTCGAAGCTGCTTATAAACGCGCGTCCGCCGACCCATTTATCGTGTCTCGGCTCGCCGCGATGTACGAGGGAGGCATTCCCGAGACTCGCCAGCTTGAAGCATTGAAGATGCTTGAGATTTTGGTGAAAGCTCAACCAGATTTTCTACCTGCCAGAACTCTGCTTTCTGGCTGGTATCAAGCCCGCGGATTTTCCGAAAAAGCGTTCAATATAATCAAGGCTTCACCCGATAAGTCGTCGTCTGTTTATATCAACCGCGTGTTGTCCACGATTTCAGAAATGGGCACCGGAAAACAACGGATGGAGCTGATTCAACAGTCGGCGGAAATGTCGTACTTGATGGGTTCGGACACTTGGGAATTGGTTCGAGACCTCTCGACCCGCGGCGAACATGAAGCCGCGCTCGCCCTTATTCTAAAATGGCGAGTGACGTCTCCGACATCGATGGTAGGGGCCCGTCAGCAGGTGCAGCAGCTTCGAGCGTTGGGCCGTGAAGATGAAGCCCTCGAGGTTCTGTCTGAGATGATTTCTTTGAACCCAGGTGACGCCGATACGTGGAGAGAACGTGCGGAGCTTTTGGTGGCTGTCGGGAAGCTTGATGAGGCGCGAGCAGATGTGGAATCGGCGCTTGAACGGCGTCCGCAAGACCAGTTTTTGCGCGACTATTCTGCTTTTTTGCGTCCTCAGGAAAACCGATTTTGGGACGCGTGGTTTTTCGAAAATATTCGCGAATTTGCCGCAAATGTCGAACCCACGCCATTTAACTACGATTCGATTATCGATCAGTCCGTGGTCTACGTGGCGGCCAACGGTCTTGCTCAACAGGTCCATCAGCGTGTGGACCGAGTACAAGCCCCGGACGGCATCGACGACGCCAAATTTCAACAGATTGCATTTCAGGCCGGCGACGATCGCGTCGATGTCCTTCGCGTTCGAGTCTACAAGGCCGATGGCAGTGTTTCTGAAGACTACGACCAGTGGGAATCCGGCGGTTCACGCAAGGCTTCGACCACTTACAACGACACTGCTTATGTGAATGTCCGCGCCAATAATGTCGGCGTGGGCGATTTGGTCGAGGTTCAGTGGCGAGTATCGCAGGTCGCCAACGCAAATTTTCGTGGCGATTATTTTGGAGATATTCAGTATCTGCAGGGTGGTCGGCCACTGGCATACGCACGCTATGCGGTGCTCTATCCCCAATCTTGGGAACTGTTCTTTCGTGTTCCAAAGCTGAAACATACGCGCACCGACGACGTCGTGCCGGGCCAAGGGAAAATCCCGGCGGGATTTCGGTCCACAGCGTTTGAACTAAAAAATGTGCCAAACGTAGAAACGGACCCTGACCAACCGGGCGCGACCGATGTCTACGACTACCTGCTCGTCAGCAATAAAGAGACCTGGGACGATATTGGCGCCTGGTGGTGGAACCTGATTAAGGAGCAATTGATCGTCGATGATGAAATGCGTGCCGAGGTCAAACGACTGACCAAGGGCAAGAAAACCGTCGATGAAAAGGTCCGCGCGATTCACAACTATGTCGTGCGCAACACCCGCTACCTACACGTTGGCCTTGGAATTCATGGGTGGAAACCCTACCGAACGACCTCGGCTTTCCGCAATAGATTCGGCGATTGCAAAGATAAAGCGGCGCTCTTGAAGGTGTTGTTGGACGAGGCTGGAGTTGATGCCGAGATGGTCTTGGTTCGAACCCGAAGCCTTGGGAAAGTCGATGAGTTTCCGGCGTCGATGCACGTCTTTAATCACGCAATTACCTATGTGCCTTCGTTGAATATCTTTTTGGACGGCACCGCCGAATACAACGGGACGCGCGAGCTTACGCCGATGGACCAGGGCGCACAGGCGCTTGTCGTAAGCAACGGTGGTAACGCAAAACTTGTGCAGTTGCCGATCGATAAAGCGACCCAGAATGTGATGCTCATGCGGCTCGAAGTCGACCTTCGGGCCGAAGTCCCCGCGGCTGCAGGAAACCTTGTCGCGAGCGGCGTGAATGCGGTTTATTTCCGTTCTATCCTCGAAGACCCCGAACGCCGCGACGAAGCCTTCGAAAAGTTTTTGGGTGGAACTTATCCCGGCGCCAAACTTCTGAGGGCCAAATATTCGGATATCAGCCAGCTCGAAAAAGACGTTCGAATCGAGTTTTCTTTCGAAAGCCCGCAGCTGCGTCGTTCGGATGGGTCGCGAGATTTCCTGCTGCCAAGCGGCACCACGAAGGACCTCGTGGGTTCTTACGCCAAGCTCGCAAAACGCTCGCAGGATCTCGATATTCGAGTGCCTTTCACGTCAGAAAACATCGTGACTTATCGGATCCCGACGACTCAAGGGTTTTCGAAGGTCCCGCAGGATGTGAGCCTTCAAAGCCGTTTTGGGGCGCTGAATATTAAGTACGTTCAAAAGGGCGACGAGGTTGAGGCATCGGTGATTTACCGTATCGATGTGCAGCGGGTTTCGGTCGAAGAATATAACGAGTTTAGATCCTTCGTGGCCGACATGAACGACGCGCTGAACGAGACGATTACGCTGGGGAACACACCATGAAAAACCTTCAACAAAACCCCAGCGTCCGAAACGTCCTTGTGGTCTTGGCCGCCGCTCTGTGGCTTGGCGCCTGTGGCGGTTCACAAAAAGTCGAGCCGCGCTTTTACGATATCGATGCCGGCACACCTGCAGGCGTTGCCCTTGAAGCTTGGCTGGCAGGTGACGAAGCCGCCGCCGCCAAGATTCTGGAAACCCCCTCAACCTCGCCCGAACACGCATTCATCGCGGGCGAAATCGCATACGGCGAGGGCGACGTAGAAACCGCGTTCGACCGATACGGTTATGTGGTCTCGAAATTTCCCGACCACGCTTTTACGCGTTACGCAGCTGCCAGGCTGTACACATTGCGTGACACCGTGCGCGACTTTCCAGAACGCGCAGCCCAGGTGCTTGATGCCACGGACACCACTCGCCTAGACCCGCTTGCGCGCGCCTACATCGCGATGGCCGAACAAGCAGTGATCTTCCGGACTTGGGATCGCTCTGAAAATGGCGCCCCTTTCGAGGGCTCCATGATTGGGTTTCCGGACCGTTGGAATATCACACCGTCTTTTTCGCCGTTTCGGTTGACGGCCTTTGACGCGGAGTACCCGCCTCAGAAATCGGAAAGCCTTGAACCCACCTATTTGAGCCCAGTTTTTGCGGTCGATGACCCTCGGAACTACGAAAAAACAAAACCGTATTTCCCAACGGGGCTCAGCCTGTCGCCGCCTGCGACTCGCGACGGCGTTCACTTCTTAGAGACGTTTGCGACCGTCGATCAACCGCGTGACCTTTGGGTTTATGGCAACTTTTCGGGGCGAGCTCAGCTCTGGATTGACGGGGTGGAAGTCATGGACCGCACCGAAGCAGACTACCAAACGGGTAAACGTCTTCGGAAGATTCGGCTCTCGGCTGGAACCCATCGTGTTCTGGTCAAGTTGGGTGTTCAACGCGGCTATCGTGATTGGTTCGAACTGCAATTCATTCCGACAGGTCCTGTGACTCGTACCGGTCTGGTGTTCGAGAGCGGCTGCCTGACCGATCGCTTGATTTTGCCTTGCCACGACGGTGGCGCGTCGGAAAACGCTGAAGTTGAAATGCTCACCGAATCGGTGATGCCATCAGCGCTTGAGCCCGTTTTTGTACCCGCTGAAAATATCGCGGAATCCGGCGACCTTTCGCTCTATTTGACGATGCTCGGAGCGTACTTTTCGGCCGAAGATGCCGTGTTCGATCGTGTTTGGGAGGCGCTCGCAAAACGCCGTCCAGATTTTGCCGCGGGCCACGCCCTGCGCAGTCAACAAGTCCAGACACTTTGGCAGTGGCCGTCACGCTTACGCGATGCGACGTCACTGCAAGAGCTTCGTGAGGCCCTGCGCCTGAATCCCACGAGCACCATCTACACGCACCTTTTGGCACAACGAATCAAGGGGAGCGCAAGCGACCGAGAGATTCGGGAGCTCACAGAGAGCGCCGCAAAAACAGCGATCGTTGACGGTCGGGTTCGGCTTCTGCCTGCTCTGGAAGCGTGGTCGAAGTACCTGGAAGATCTGGGTTACGACGAAGCTGCCGAAAAGGAATGGCGAAACGTCCAAAGCCTTTCGCCCGGAGACTGCGATGCTGGTCGCGCGATTCAGCGATTCGAGCAGGCGCGGAATGTCTTTTCGGCCCCAGAAGACCTGGTTCAAGATCCTGGTTCTTGCCCGGCAGTCATCGAGGCCTATCAATCCGCCCGAAGTGACCGCGATGAAGCCAATCTTGCGCATTATAAAAAATACGCGAGCCGCTTTCCGTACAGCGCTGACCCGCAAGTGCGTTATGCAAACGAGCTTGTGAAGTTGGGCCGTGTTGACGAAGCAAAAGCGCATATTGATGAAACGCTTAAGCGGATCCCCGACGCTGCAAATGCGATCTCGTGGAAAGTTGACCGGGCTTTTGCCGATGATGGCGTCGATGCCGCTGTTAAAATCTTGAATGCATCGGAACCCATGGTTGGTTCCACGGCTTGGGTGGTGTGGAAACGAGCACTTCTGAAACAAGAAATCCCATTAATGAAGACGATGCCTGACGGCTACCAGGCCGCCATGGAGGCCGTTAACGCTTCTAAAACCAAGGCCCTGAGCACCGACGACGCCTACTACGTGATCGATTTTGCCGCCCGACAGTATTTTTCAGACGGCGCCGATATCACGCTGACCCACACGGTAGTTCGGGTTTTGACCAAGAGCGCGATCGACCGATTTGCAGAAACGCAGGTCCCGTCCGACGCGCGGGTGTTGTTGGTTCGGACCATCAAACAAGACGGAACCGTGCAGGTCCCCGAACAGATGGCGGGCAAGCAGACATTATCGATGTCCGGCCTGGCTGAAGGAGACTTCGTTGAATTGGCATATATCCAGTTTAATGACAGCCCCTATCCCGAGTCTTCACGAGACGGTGTGCGGTTTTTCTTCCGCATGGAGGACATCTCGACCCTGCATAGCGAGTTCGTGATACTTGGCGAGGATGCGGACTTCATTCTGCAGAATAACCCACCAAAATCGCAGCCCGTTACCATTGATGGAATCAAAGGCGTGCGCTTTTTGGCCACGGACAATCCACGCCCACGCGAGGAGCGTTACAGCGTCGGAGTCGAAGAATACCTGCCGTGGATTCAGATGCATCGCAACGGGCTCGCCATCGAGCGGACCGAGGGCTTGCGTCGAGTGCGTTACGAACAACTGGTGGACAGCTCCAAACCAAGTCTTGCGTTTAAAACCCAGGCGCGTCGGTGGATTGAAGCCACCGGTGAAGCCAGTGAATTGGACCGGGCAAAATCTCTGTTCTACGCGGTATCGGCCTGGATTCCTGAGCCATCTCTAGGAGACCTGAATACCGACGTGAGCCACGCGGTGCTTACGCGAGAAGGCAATTCGATGACCTTGCTTCGCGCGGTTTTGAATGAAGCCGGCATTAAGAACGACCTGTATTTCATGCGAAGCCCGTACGCGGCGGCTGAAAAGCTGCCGACCCGAGAAGCCGGCAATTTTAACACTCCTATTTTGCGTGTGGAAATCGACGGCCAAGGCCACTGGCTGTCGCCTTCGGGGCCTGACGCGATGTTTGGGGCTGTAGAGAAACAGAATTTTGGGCAAGAACTGATGTGTGTCACCTGCATTTCCCCGACAGACGGCATCGCGCGCCTTCCGACCACGGGTTATCCCGAAAATACGGAACGTGTCGAAATCAAAGCCGACGTCGACGATAAGGGCGACTTGTCGGGCACTTTACGTGTGATTTTGAAAGGGGCCGCAGCACAACCCCTGCGAGCTGGCCTGCGGGCTCGCGCCGATAACGCAAACCGTGAAAAGCTTATGAGTGCCATCGCGGCTCAGTTGGTAACGGGATGCACGGTCGCATCGTACGAAATCATCAACGAGAAGGACCCCGCCACGACGCTTGAGTTGGTCATGAAGATTACCCGCACAGGCTTCGCGAGGCCCAACGCAGGCGGTATGGGCATCGAGACGCGTCTGTTTGATGAGCCCATCGCACGCGTATTTGCGTCGCTGCCGGAAAGAACGGTTCCGATGATGATCGGATATGCCCGTCAGGGTGAGCAACACATGGAGCTCAGCTTTGCCAGAAAACCCAAGGTTCTGAGCCTTTCGGGCACCCGTGATGTGAGCTCCGAATTTGGCAGCTTCAAGCGCTCCGTGAGTGTCGAAGGCAATACTCTTGTGCTCGATAACTCCGGCACCTTGCCCATCCAGCGCGTGTCAGTCGAGGCCTACCCGGCGTTCCAAAAATGGGCCGTCGAGGTCGAACAAAACTCCCCATTCGTAGTGGTCTACTGAGGCCTCGGTCCAGCCGCGCCTTGTGCCCGGTCCGCGTGGCTCCAGCCGCGCCTGCGATTTGCGCTTGGTCCGCGTGGCTCCAGCCGCGCCTTGTGCCTGGTACGCGTGGCTCCAGCCGCGCCCTGTGATTTGCGATTGGTCCGCGTGGCTCCAGCCGCGCCTGCGATTTGCGATTGGTCCGCGTGGCTCCAGCCGCGCCTGCGATTTGTGATGGGTCCGCGTGGCTCCAGGAAGTTGTCGTGTAGGGATCAATAACAAGCTTGTTTTTGTGATTGGTCCGCGAGCCCTTATGGCTCGCATGTGATTGGTCCGCGAGCCTTATTGATTAATCGCAGGAATCGCATGCAGGCCATAGGGCCTGCGCACCAAGCGCATAATCACAGAAATTGCAGATAGGACAGCCTACTTCCGCCGCGCCTGCGATCGGCCTTCGGCCGTTTTCGGTTTTCAGTGGGGCGGTTTTCAGCTGATGGCGGCACGAGGACTGGTTCAAGGAAGACTAGGCAGCCCCTTGGCGACTCCTTGCGCCTTTACGCCCTTTTTCAACTCCACAAGAGCCTGGCCTTCAAAACGTTCCGAGTAATTGGAGACGACGAACTCGAAGCCGTCAGCGAGCACGAAGGTCAACGTTTCGGACTGGCCACCAGTGGGTTGCATGTCGTCGGCGCTGATGTCCTGAACCTGCGCAAACCGTGGGTCGTTGCGCAAATTCAGAATCATATATCCCCGCAGACTCACGACGCCGTTAACGCGGGTCTGATCAAGCGCAGTGTTGACCATCTTTTCGAAGTCCGGGCCGCCCGACACCCATTCGAAGTCGTTTTTGTATTGCGAGGGAGGCGGAAGCGACCCATTGGCTTCCGTGTAAACCACCTTAGTCACAGCCGGGTGGTCTTCGTTTTCTAATGTGATGGGTTGTTGCATCGATTCTTCCGGGCTTTCCGCAGTTGGCGTCGTTTCTGGGGCCGTTATGGCCGAATCAGACGTGGGTTGCGGCTGACATGCCGCAAGCAGACCTACAAATAACAACGCGAATTTCATGCGATTCCCTCTGCGGCTATCATGTTCTGGGGCTTTCTGATTTGCGGCCAAGTTATCATTAACTTCAAATTTTTGTGCGAGCAATCGCCCGAGCAAGTGGAAGAACTCGGAAGGCTGGAAGTCGTTACAACATTATTTCCCGACGAGTATAATGCATGTGAATGCTTTATCTTTGCCGGCGGTGGATTTCAAAAAAACCGGCTAGCGCTTGTCTTGAATCATAAAGAATCACTGGTTCCTCGGAAGCATTTCTAGAATCAGCAGGCTTATTTAGTATCGGTTTAACTGATACCTCATGCGATCGAAGGGAACATTATTGTCAAATCCATTTCGAGAAAGGGTGGACCAGAAGGCGCAGCTCTGCCCTTCGGATTTGATTCGTGTTTGGTGATGGGCTAAAACCGCCCGGCAATCATAAATTTTTGGAGAAACTATGCGCAGATACCTGTTGGCAGGTGTACTCGTTTCGGCCACCGCTGCATGCGGTCCGAAAGACGAAGACACAAATAACGCGAATAATACCAATAACGTGACGAATAATAACGGCACGAATAATACATCAAATAATTCTGTGTCGGATATGGGAGGCGACCTTAGCGACGCGGGGTTCGACGCGGAGCGCGACCTGACCAATCTGTACACCTGTCGCTCGACGACATGGGCCCCGTACACGATTCCAGCCACTGAAGGCGCCTCGATCACCTTCGACTTTGAATGCGAAGGCATGAGCACCGACACGGCAGCTGAAATCTCCGCGCAGTTCACGTATCCAGACGGCGAAATCATAGAAGCAGCGGGTGTGCTTCCGCTGAATGCTGGCGAAACCAGCGTCGACTTTCAGGTTCCACCGCACGCGTTTATCGCGGGTCCGGTCTCGGTGAGTTTCAAGCCAGCAGGCGATAACGGTTTCATCCTGTCTGAAGGGAGTGAAGTCAGCTTTGTGAATCATCAGACCGTGGCTGAAGTCAACGCCAACTGGTCTGAAATCATGGCGTTCAACCCCACGCCGCCCAATCAAAACGCCGTGATCGTCGACACTGAAGTCACCGACGTCGATGGCGACGGCACGTCGGACATCGTGGTGATGTGGCGCTGGGACAAGGTCGTCGGAATCCAATCTTTTTCGGGCCCCAATCGAACAGCCGGAACCTTGAAAGAAATGCCGGTTGGTGTCGATATTGCCGACCAAGCCATCGAAAGAAACGACATTCACATTCGTAAACGTCCAGGCGGGATCGTCAAGAGTGCCTATTGGACAGGAATTGACCCTGCCACAAAGACGCTTCGCATTGTGATTGGCCAAATCACGGATGGTGTTTTGGGTGCAAGCAAGACCTTTGATGGTTCGACGGGTCCTTTTGCCAATCCCGAAGACCTCCTCGGGTTCGAGTACGTCGATGCCCCAGGACTCGCCGCTGATGCCCCGGCCGAAGCGTTTGTTTTGTATCGGGGCAAGGTCTCGGGCAAAGACGTGTTTTCGACGGTCGTAACCGATAGCCTGAATGGCAAATTATTGCAGGTTTCGGCCTTGGACAAGATCGCGGAGAGCGTTCCATCAAGCCACGCAAGCGGCGCGGTTCAAGTCGGATTGATGCGCGATTATGACGCGTCTTCAGATGCTCAGGATGCAGTGGCGCAAGGCGACGTCTACGCATGGACCTTTGGAAAAACAGGCCCGGCTGGCGAGCACCAAATCCGAACGGCGCTGCTCAGCGGTGGTGAAGCTGGACTGGCCGAAAAGACTGTTTTGGTGGCCGGCGTCGGCCCTACAGAAACGGGCTTTCAGGTCGAGACGATCGACGTTGATAACGACGGAACCAACGATGTAATCTTGTCGAGCGTCGACACAGACTCGCTAATTCCTGCGCTTCGCAGTTGGGCTATCACCGCTCCGCGGACGTTCGGCCTACAGGGCGAGTTAGCCACAGGTGGATTCAAGACCGAACCGTCTGTGTTCGACCCTTGCACCAAAACCTTGACCGTTAATATCTGCCATTTCCGCACCGCCGGACCACGTTTTTTCACGTCGGCCCAATACCCTTTCCTCAAAGAAAGGGCCGTCGCATCGGGCAGCACCGGCTCCTATTTTGTGGGCACCACCCTGGATTCCAAATTGGGATTTGGAGCCGCGATAAGCACCGAATTCGCCTGGGCACCTTCGGCCAACTTGAAGAACGACGCGGTGATGATGGCTCCTGTCACGTTGAGCGGTTCGGACTCAGGAACGATCAACGACGGCGCGTCCGTGACTGTCGGGTATGCTCGAAACGGCATCAATATTTCTGAGCGAGAATTGGATTCAGAAGTCCTCATCGCGTCGCACACAAGCGGCGTCACCGCCCATTTTGGCGTATCAAGCCTGTCCGTGACGCTTCGCTCAAGCCCCGCTGTGCTCCGCATAAGCGGCCCGGGCATCGCTGGCGGCGAAATCAGCCTCGCCGGCCGTGGTGAAGTCGTGGGCCTCTTGAAAGATGCGGACAGCGCCACCCACTTTTTGTTCACGCGCAATGACACCAAGACCGAGTCGGGCTTCCATGTTTGGGCGCTAACAAACGCGGGCATCGACGGTCCGGCTCAATTGAACG
>JBBKVQ010000012.1:0-8503 GCA_037968515.1 Bradymonadaceae bacterium | reverse complement strand
GCGTCCGAGATTTGGTCGGAGACCTTGTCTGGGTGGCCCATCGAAACGGATTCAGATGTAAATGGGTAGATTCTGCTCATCTCTCAACTCACTGCAAAGTAGGGTTCTACTGTTCATTGCCGGGAGTTTTTAGGCTCCATGGTCGGCGTTGCCGCTGGCGTTACCACCTTTCCCCAAGGGTAGGTTGGTCGGGTTTCAAAGGGCCAGTTCCCTCCACCCGTCAGCATGGCGGCCGGTACAATACCAATCCGCCTTTGTTTTGCAAGGGCAGTTGTCGGGGGCTTTTGGTTGGCCGTTTTCGGTTTTCGGCGTTTTGATTTGGGTCGCGGGCATCCTGCCCGCATCGTGACCTGGTAAGCAGTTGTCGGTTGTCGGTGCGATTGAATCGCTGGGTTCCTCCGCCTGCCGGCACTAGGGTTTTAGGGCTGGCTGGGCGTCACACTCCTGTCCAGGATTAGGGGTTGTGTTTCACGATAAAAGGGCGAATGATACTTGGAGATTATTGAGAGTCTTTGGGGGGCGTCATGCGTATTCAATGGTTGCAGTACTCGTTGGCTTTTGCGCTCCTTTTTGGAGGGTGCAACTGCGACTCGTCTGGTGAGACACCAACTTTTGGGGAACTATCTGGGGAGAATTGCGAAAACGGCGTTGACGATAATGATGACGGTTTGATCGATTGCGACGATGAGACGTGTCAACTGATGCGCTTATGTGTGTTCGAACCTCCCGACCCAGCGACTATTGCGCCGGCCGTTGATTTAAAGAATATCGGCGGCTTCGCCGACTCGGTGCGCTTTCTGTGGGAGGGCGATAACCCAGTCATTCGTGGCGTTCGCGATGGGGCAATCAGTGACTACTCGGTTGCTGTCATCCGAGGCACGTTGACTCAACCCGACGGCTCGCCGATTCAAGGTGTGCGTGCACGAATCGAAGGACATCCCGAGTTGGGTCACACATTTACCCGGCCGGATGGTGCGTACGATTTGGTTGCCAATGGCGGCGGCACGGTCGATGTCCGGTTTGAAGGTGCGAATTTCCCCGCCGTGGACCGTCAGATCGAACCCATAGCAATGTCTTACGCAAATATAGAGCCCGTCGTCGTCACACCCTACGACACTGAAACGACCGTCGTGGATTTGAATGCCGGCGGATTTCATGCAGCCACACCAAAATCCGATGGCGACGGTACGCGGAAAATCCGCATGTACTTTCAACCGGGCACGACCGCAGAGGCATTTGTTAATGGTAAGGTCGGCCGCTTGAAAAAGATCACCGTGCGGGCGACAGAGTATACCGTAGGGGACTCAGGCCTTGCCGCCATGCCCGCAATGTTGCCCAACGAATCCGCATATACGTTTGCCGCCGAATTGACGATCGACGAAGCGCGGGAAGTTGGTGCAAAGACCGTGACCTTTACAAAGCCCGTCGCGGTTTATGTAGAGAACTTTCTAGACATGCCGGTGGGCGCGATCGTGCCCAATGGCATCTATCAACGCGACCAAAGACGGTGGGAAGCCGCTGAAAATGGAATCGTTCTGGAACGTGTTGAAGGCGGTTTTGACAGCGATGGGGATGGTGGCGCTGACGATTTGATCGACCTCGGGGCCACGCCGGCTGAGGTCTTGGCGATGCAATCCCAATTTGAACAAGGACAAACCGTCTGGCGCATGGCGTTGAGCCAGTTCTCGCCGCATGATTTTAACTGGCCTTTTAAATTGCCCGAAGAAGCGGTGCCCCCAGACGAGATACCGGAGTTTAAAAGCGAGGAACCGACTCCATGTGCGGAGGCGGGCTCGTGGATTGAATGCCAGAACCAGACGTTAACCGAGATGATTCGACTGCCCGGCACAGGACTCGAGTTGGTCTACCGAAGTGATCGCGCCACCGGCTACGCCACGGGTTTTGATTATCCCCTCTTTGGAGACACAGTCGAAAACACAGCGGTAGAGCAGGTGGTTGTTGAGGTCGAGGTTGCAGGGCAGTTCTTCCGGGACTATTTCGAACCAGCTCCCAACCTGACCTACGAATTTCGGTGGAACGGCAAAGACATCTATGGACGTAAAACCAATGGCCCCACCAGCATTCGTTTGCACGTCGCCTATATGTATAAGATTGAGTACACAGACGGACTCACGGACCAAGCGTTCGGCCGATTTGGCGGGGAGGTCCTGCGCGACGGTCGTCGCCTGGTGCCCATTTGGAGGCACTTTCGAGGCGAGCTGGGTAGCGTGGACGCAAAAGCGCTTCATAAAATGGGTGGGTGGAGTCTCGCAACCCACCACGTGTACGATGGTGATGATGGCTCGATTTACCCCGGTGCGAGCCCCGCACGACGTGTTCAGGATATCGGGAGCATCGTTACAAATTACGAGGACTTCGTAGACGAGAGCCTTCCTTATGATCCGTGGACGCCCGGCTCCCAAATTTCAGATATGACGCGGGGCCCTGATGGCTCGTTTTATACCGGCCATGACATCGTTGACGAGGTAGGTGGGCGGGTCATCTATCGTCGGTTCCCGGACGGGCGTGTCGAGCATTTCGCCGGACGCCGCATGAACCTAGAAGAGTTCCGCGCCTGTTACGGAAGCGCTGCAAATTGTGGCCAAGGTGGTCTGTTAACCGACGCGATTATGCCGCCTGGGCCTATCGCTGCCGGGCCCGATGGCGCCATCTACGTCTCCGGTGGAACCTGCATATGGAAGCTTACCGACACAATTCGCCAAGTGATCGGCGATTGCATCGAGGGTGAAAAGCCCAAGAATCAACCTGTTTTCCCGTACGGCGATTCGCTTGCCATCGGCCCTACCGGGCGAATCTTTGTGGCGAAGGGCAAAAGGATCTTCGAGGTTTTTGAAGGCTCTAAAGAAATCAAAATCATTGCTGGCGCGGCGCATAATCAGCCTGATGATGACCTGCTGGACGGCGAAGGAATCCCGGCCCTTGGCGCGAACATTCCTCATGCAGAAAAGATTGTGGTGGGCAGTGACGGAACCATCTATTTTTCAAGTCATTTTGATGGCTCCGTCGCTTATATATCCCCCGACGGGTTGTTCTATACCGCTGTGCGTAACGATGGTCGCGAGGTCCGGGATTTGGGGGTGGCTCCCGATGGCACGGTCTACTACCACGAGCTAACCGACGGGATTTCTTTCATCAAACGCTGGAAGGACGGCGTAATCACGCCGATTGCAGGAGTCAATCTAGCGGATCTTACCGACCCTGCGGACCTCAGCGGAGCGTTATCAGGCTATAATATTCCCGCTACCAGCGCGTTCATTCTGTCCGTGGTTGGTCTGCACGCGGACAACGATGGAACGGTCTATTGGGCAGGTTACGGCTCGACTCCAAATCGAGACAGCTCGGACCCGGTGGCCTTGATTAAGGTGGTCCGCGATGCGTTCGGCGACCGCGATCCAACAACGTCGCTGTTTCCTTCTCCAAGTGGACAGCAACTCTACCAATTTGACGCAAACGGCCGTCATAAAGCTACTATTCATGCCCTGACCGGAGCGCGTCTAAACAGCTATACTTATTCGGACGCAGGATATCTGGTCGCACGAACCGACGGGGACGGAAAAGTCGTTACGTTTGAGCGAGATGCCTTGGACGAGTTGTCCGCCATCCAAGGCCCCTATGGTCATCGCACCGAGTTCATAATGTTGGACGGCGAGTTGACCGAGGCCCGCTTCGAGGATGGAAGCAGCATAGAGTTCGAGTACGACGATCGCGGTTTGTTGACCGCGATCGTCGATCCCCGAGGTAATCGGTCGTCTTACAGCTACGACGCGTATGGTCGAATCACCCGGGCTGAGGACCCCACTGGGGCCTGGAAGTCCTTCCGGTCGTTGCTAGCCGGGGTCGAGATGACGACGTCGTCCGGCCGACAGGAGTTTTTTCAATCAAATAGAAAAAATCTGGATGGGTTTGTAATCGCATATGCTGAGCAGACACTGACTAGACCCGACGGGACCAAAGTCGTGAAAAACGAACGCTTCCTTTCTGAAAACGTGCTCACGATGCCGGATAACACCGTGCTTCGTACCAAAATGAAAGGGGACCCGCGCTTTGGCCTGCAGACGCCATATATCAGTCTAAAAGAGACTGTCTTACCCTCGGGCCTGACCTACCATGCCAAGATCAACCAAATGGCTCAGCTTTCCGATCCTGACGACCTGTCAACATTGACCCATTGGCAGCGAACCGTCTCGCTTGGCAAAGACGACAGCGCAGAAGTCTGGACCCAGGCATACGACCAAGCGACGCGGACGTGGACAGCCACCAGCCCCGAAGGTCGCGTCAAGACAAGCGTAATTGATGATCAGGGCCGCACAATTGCCGCAACAGTGCCTGGTTTCGACACCCTTGAGTGGCTCTATGATTCCGAAGGCCGCCTGAGTTCAATGCGACAAGGAAGCCGCTCGATCGCGTTCGGCAAGGGCGCGGACGGCTTCACAAACCAATACGACTTTGGTGAAAGCTCTGTTTCCACATCTCGCGACGTAATTGGCCGGCCCACGGTTGTCACGATTAACGCACAGATGTCTTCAAGCGCTTACGATGAAACTGGCAACCTAACTGGGTTTGCCCGCGAGTCGGGAGATGACTTTTCGTTTGGTTATGATGGTCGTAACATGCCTCAGTCCGCTGATTTTGGCGCAGGCGCTGCGGCGCAAATGACGTACAGCGACGAGGGGGATTTGGCGTCTTTGACCACCGAAGATGGCGAGTCCATCGTGTTTACTTACGACTCTTCACGTCGCCATATTCGTACCGAGACACCACAGGGGGTTTGGGCAAAGACCTATAATCCTACGACAGGCCGATTGGCGACAACCTCGTCGCCGGCCGGTGAAACTACGCTAACTTACGATGGTACGGTGATTGTCGGCATGGCCTTGGACTACGGCTACACAACCGCAGTGACCCGGGTGTTCGACGACCGGCTCCGCCTGAGCTCCGAGAAGGTTGGCAACAGCAACGTAGCGTACTCACGCGACGCGGATGGGTTGCTCACACAAGTTGGGCCGTTGGCCATCACATGGCGCAACAACGCCGCCGTCGCAGAATCGATGACTGCAGGCACGTTAACAACTGCGTTCACCTATTCGTCTCATGGGGAGACAATCGAAGAGCAGACGCCTGGTGTTTACGGATATGCGCTGCAGCTCGATGATCGAGGCTTCATCACGCGGCGAACTGAATCCGTCGAAGGGCTCGCCTCACAATATGACTACTCATATGACGTGAATGGCCGCCTGACTGAGGTCAAAATCAACAACGTAGTGGCCGCAACCTACATCTGGGACGACCGGGGCAATCTGACCAACATGAACGGCGTTGTGATGGTCTTTGATGGTGGCGACGCCTTAGTGACCCGCGACGGCGAAGTCTATCAAACCAGGGATTCTGGGCGAGTATCCTCGTTTACCCGGAATGCCCTCGCATCGAATCTAAGCTGGGACGCGTTGGGCAATATAGTGGGGGTGAGCAATGCGCAAGGATCCATTACCTACGCTTTGGACGCACAAGAACGTCGTGTGGCCAAATATGTGAACGGCGCATTTGAGCGCGGTTGGGTCTACACCGAGGATTCACGCCCGATCGCTGAGGTCGATGCAACCGGCAACGTGACGGCTCGGTTCGTCTATGTATCGCGAAGCCACGTCCCAGACATTATGCTCAAAGGGGGCCGCACCTACCGCTTGTTTTCCGACCACCGTGGTTCAGTCAGGCTCGTCGTCGATACGGCAACCGGCGTGGTTGCCCAGCGAATTGACTACGATGAATTTGGAGGCGTCCAAGCCGACAGCACTCCTAGCTTCCAACCCTTTGGATACGCCAGCGCACTCTACGACCCTGACACAGGATTTATGCATCTGGGCCGTCGCGATTACGATCCGTCGATCGGGAGGTTCCTTTCACGCGACGGTCTTGGCTTGGGCGGTGGACTGCCTAATCTGTACTCCTACGCCGCGGGGGATCCCGTTAACTTTGTGGATGTTGATGGGCAAGATATGCGGGCAGCGATCGGCGTGCTCGCTGCCGGACTCGTCGCCGCGGCGTGGGCTCTATACGCGCAGGATAACGCCAGCGAGGCGGGGGGCGAAGCGCAGAAGCTAGCAGACCCAAACGCCCTGCCTGGAACGGATTGGCATGTTGACTCCGGTGGAAATGGTCCCATTGACGCCGTGCGGCATTGCAGCATGAACTGCAAGATGACCGCCAGACAAGGTGAGTCAACATCGAAACTAGCGTCCTGGTTTCACGAAGTCCCTGAACCTTTCGTGAGGGGACACTGGAACTACGGCGAATTTCGAAACACAGAGACCCACGATGGTCGAATTATGGATGAACATAATAATCTCTGTGGTCAGCGATATGGGAAAAATAGCAACCCCGAGGACTGTACCGCCAAATGCAAAACAGCCTTTGATAATGGCGAACTCATGAGCCTGGATCCCAGTCGATGGAGTCCAGAACAACACGAAACCACCCCATGGGAGCGCTACGCGTTTTAGGACTGACCGAATACATCGCTCAGGTCTTCATCAGTGGTGAATGCATAAACTCTGGACCCGATATATGAGATTCACTTTCAGCAGACCTCGGCCCATGGCAATCACAAGCCTGTTGCTTTTGATGCTATTCGTCAGTTTCTTCACTGTCGATATCCTCACCCAATCTGCATGTCACGACCGGCCATTCGATGTCGTGGATTGGAAGTCGGGTGAGGAGGGGCGTGGGGACATGGTGGCAGCATTAATTGAGGAACTAAACACGACCACACCTAAACGAAACCAAGTCCGGCAGATGTTGGGTGACCCAGAACCCCACAATATACATCCGGATTGGGATCGCTGGTGGGTAGGACCCTGCATCTATTTTTGTTCTCAGGACATGTGTCATTTGAACGTAAAATACGCCTCAGATGAGACGGTTGAAAAGGCGTGGGTGAGCGGCACCTATTGAGGTGAGCTTATTTGGTGCTGGGCGTGCAGAATTACCGCTGGCCCTAGGCCCCTTATTTTCTGAACTGAAACAACAAAGCTGGACGCGATTATGAAATCCACTTCAAGCAAAGTTTTGCTGGTACTCGTTTTGATGTTGGCCTTCCACATCGGCAGCTGAGAATTCGGCGACCTCTTCGTGCAGCGTGTATTTCACGATCAGCCGCTCGATTCTGCAGCCTGGAGGTCTAACGAAGACGGCCGCGGAGACATGGTTGCGGCGTTATCCCGGATTTGAACGCGACCAAACACAGGTCCGTCAGATGCTGGGTGAACCGAAGGCGTGGGACAAGGAGCCCGATCGTGATCAAGACCATTGGTGGGTGGGCCCTTGCATTCTTTTTATTTCAAAAGACATGTGTTTTTTGACCTTATCGTATGCCCCTGATGCGACAGTTGAAAGTGCCCGGTTGGCAACCTATTGATTTCAAAACATCGAGATTTTGTTGCAGGTTTTCCAACCAGGCCTAAATGCCCGAAGCCCCGCAAAACTTACTCGCGCCCACTGGGTTGCAAGACACTGTGTTATCGCAATCATCTGGTCCAATGCAGGCGTACGTGCAGCGACGAGTTCCTGCTGTGAATTGTTTGCATAACCCGCCTTGAGCAGTGCACATATTGTCGTTGCCATTGCAGGCTTGAGCGTATTGGCTGTACGCGGCACATGTGGTGACGGCTTCAGAAATCATGCAAACATTGACTGAGTTGTTGTTTATGTCGGGGCGTATTTGATCGCCCGCACCATAAGGTTTGGTGCATGGGATCACTCCGTCGTAGAGCTGCATGCAATAACTTCCATTTGACGCCGGGCCGCCCGCAAATGTGGTAGGCACACAACGGAATCCGGCGCTGCATTCAGCATTACTCGCGCAGGCACCACAGGTCCCGATGTTTCCAGCCAGATTGGTTGTGCAGGCATTGGTCGCGCCATCACAGAAATACTTAGTGCCACTTTGATCACAATCGGCAGACTCGGTGCCAGGTCTGCATTCGAGGCATCCCTTCACTAAATCGCAATGATTCTTGGCTTTTGTCAGATGTGAACAGTCAGCCTTCACCATACATGCCTCACACACGTCATTCGCCACATCACATTTGGAGGCAGCAGGAGTGGTGCAGGTTGTATTGTCAACACACTGCACACAGGCGTTCTGGTCGCTCGAAGTCTCGGTTTTGCAGACCTGTCCGCCGCAGTCCAGATTATCCAGACAGACTACACAGGTGTTGTTGGCGGTGTCGCAAACATCGTCGCCACAATCTATGTCACCAAGGCAACCCACGCAGACGTCGTTCGCGACGTCACACACAGGTGTCGTGCCACCGCAATCACCGTTGCCACGGCATGTCACACACGCGTTCGTTGTCGTGTTGCAGACATCACCATCATCACAATCCGTATCGCCTGTACAGGCGAGGCAAACGTTGGCAATGGTGTCACACGCTGGTTTGGCAACGTCGTCACAATTGGCACTTGTCAGGCATTCGACACATGCGCC
>JBBKVQ010000011.1:0-16959 GCA_037968515.1 Bradymonadaceae bacterium | reverse complement strand
TCGAGCGTCATCCCGATATGCGCATCCACGTTGACCGAGGTCAACGTCATCCGTTTGCCGAAATAAGGACCAAACCAGACGTATTCTATGCCCAGGCCGGCGCCCAATTTCAGGTTATCTGCACGCAGAAAATTATAACGGGCGCGCCCTTCCACGAGCACCATTCGGCCAGGATCTTCCTTGCCGTTAAGACCTTCGAAAAGAAGCAGTCCGTCTCCGCCAGCCAGGAAATTGATGAGTGAAGCGACTCCATCCACAATCACGATGGGCATCATCGAATCGACTTGAAGATCGACGTAGGTGTCCTGAAAGGAAAAGCCCAAGTTTGGATAATAGAAGGGATTATAGTCCGCGCTCCCATCCACGCCTTGGTACTGAAAGGTGAGGTGGACTTCGGCCTTTAAATCCTCAGCGGACGCCTGCACGCTCATCAAGAGCGCAATCGCCACAACCATCACATTCAGAAACTTTTGAGCCATTCGAGCTCCGCACCGGTGATTTCCTGGAACTCGCCCACAGGCAGGTCCTTGAGTTGGATTTTTCCGTACCGGGTGCGGTGTAGACTGACGACCGGGTGACCCGCGTTGTTGAGCACTCGGCGGACCATGCGGTGTTTGCCCTCGGTCACAGTCAGACGAAGGTTCTGGCCTGAAACTTCGACCAAGTTGGCTTCAACGACGCCTTCGGCGGTCTCGACACCTTCAGCCAACATTTTGGTGAGCGCCTTTTTGTCGACTGGGTTTTCAACCACGGCCAGGTATTCGCGTTCGATCGAGTGTCTTGGGTGCAAAAGTTTCTGGGTGATTTTTCCGTCACTCGAAAAAATAATCAGCCCAGTGGTGTCGGCGTCGAGACGGCCCACAGGATGCAGATGCCCCTGCCAACCTTCGGGCAGAAGGTCACCGAAGTCCTCGCGGTCCCAGTTATCGCTCATCGTCGAGATCACGCCGTCGGGTTTATGAAACTTCACAAAATCCGGGGGGACTTCCAATATATCGCCGTCGATTTTAACGACCGAACCGTCGCTAATCTTGGTTGAACTGTCGCGCACGACAACGTCGTTGACCTCGACTCGGCCCTGTTTACAAAGCGTGCGCACGTTCGCCCGTGAGTACTGAGTGCGATTTCCAATCAATTTATCAAGACGTTCCAAGAGATCCTCACGCGCGCGCAGCTTTATAGAGATTTAGCTCCCCGACCTTCTGATAACCGATCGCCTGATAGATGCGGTTTGAGGTCGGGTTTTTCAGGTCCGTAAACAAGAACACGCGCTCTTTACCACAGTCGAAATGTTTTTGCGTAAGATGTGCGACGACGGCGCTGGCATATCCGCGTCCGCGAAGTTCTGGCGGGGTGTAGACGTAGGACACTCGAATGCCGGTAGGCGTATCGCCCAAGGATGACGCCATCGAAACGACTTCGTCACTGTTTTGCCATAGGTGCATTCCGCCACGTGACACGATCTTTTGCCCGTCTGAAAGCAGTTTTTCGGGATCGTTGCTGGCGGGTCGATCCATCGACTCAAGGCCAAAAGCGTTTGCCCAGGTGCCCACCAACATCGCGTCATCGGGGCTGGCTGGCCGTATGGCTCCATAGACTGGTCTTGGCCAGATGATATTTGTGGCTTCGTAGACCCCTTGATGGAAGTGCATCGAGCGCTCGGCGAAATCTTCGACCGGGAGATTTTTTTCGATCAACGTCCACGCCGATGCATCGCATAAAAACTGGAGGTCCTCGCTTTCTGTGGGGTACCAATCCGTCGCGTATTTAGCCAGCTCGACGATGGCCCGTGGGCTGGAGCCGTGTGCGATAGAAACCGGATGGGGCACGGTTGCCATCGCGGCTCCGACAAGCGTTTCGCCTTCTTTGGCAAGCAACCAAAGGCATTCGCGGGTGTAGAGGCCGCGAATCGCATCTGAAACGACTCCGAAGATGATGTTGGTGAGGGCTTCGTTCTTTAGCAGGAAGGGTGCCGCTGCGTCGCGGAAAGTCGCCGGGTCATCAAATCGTTCAAGTTTCATGGCGTGACCTAACGTCGGTGTACCGCAACTAGAATGGGGGTGACCGGGCGCATCGTCACTGCGGGCTGGACTTTGAGTGGTTCGGTCATCTTCAAATCTAAGTCGATCGATTGCGCCATCGTCGCCATGATTAGGATCGCTTCCATCATCGCAAAATGATTGCCGATGCATACTCGGGCGCCGCCGCCGAATGGCATGTAGGCATAACGAGGTAGGCTTCGTTCAAAATTGGGATCAAGCCATCGCTCTGGGCGGAAGACCTGGGGGTCACCCCAGATATCCTCACGGCTATGCATGACCATCTGCGAGACTAGGACTTGCGCGCCCTTCTTGATTTTCCACGGTCCGATTTCAACGTCCTCGTGGGCGTCGCGACCAATGATCCACGCCGGTGGAAACATACGCAGAGATTCTTTGATGATGGCGGTCAAATAGGGCAGCGCTTTGACATCATCATCAGTGGCCAAGCGGTCTCCGAGCACCTCATCGATTTCTTCGAACAGTCGTTTTTTGATGTCTGGATTTTGCATCAACAAAAGCCATGTGTACGAGACTGTAAGTGCGGTCGTCTCGTGTCCTGCAAGGAACATCGTGATGACCTCGTCGCGCAGCTGGACCGCGCTCAGAGGCTCGCCATCTTCGTCTTTAGCCAACATCAGACGAACCAGAAGGTCATCGCCTTCTGTCGCTCCTTTTCGCTTTTCTATCAGGTCGTAGATGATGCCATCCAATACCTTTGCGGCTTCCTGAAACTCCGTTCGCGCGGGCATCGGAAGGACCTCGGGTACAAAACGCCAAGGAGTGTGTGTCATCAAATGGAAGTAGTGCATGGAAGTGTCGACGGACTTTCCAACCACTTCCAATTCTGGGCCGGGATCGAGATTAAATAATGTCTTAACGACAATCTCCATCGTCAGATTCATCATGTCGTGGTGCAGCTCACGCATGTCACCGGTCTGCCAGTCGTCCATGTGGCGACGAGTAAACGCAGACATGGTTTCTGCATAAGAAGCGATTTGTTTTTTCTGAAGGGTGGGCGCAGCGATTTTCCGGTGGCGGCGCCAGGTTTCACCTTCGGCCGTGAGCAATCCCTGCCCTAATAAAAGCGCCAGCTCGTGGGTGATGATGTCTTTCTGGAATTTATCGGCCTTGGTGACCAGAACCTCGTGAATGGCGTCAGGGTCGCTGATAAGCCAGTTTTCGATCGCGCCAAGGTAGAAGTGAACAAAATCACCGTAATCGCGCTGCAGTCGCTGCACGAAAGGGATTTGTTCCTTCATGAAATCGACGGTCAGTTTGGGGGTTTCCCAGAGTGTGGGGCCAGGAGGTGTTGGTTCACTTCGATTCATTAATTTTTCGAACATGTTCTGGTCCTCCGCGGTGCATGTTGATGATGGGGCCCGGGCCGGTGAAATCAAGGACAAACATGAGCGATTTCAAGAACGGCCATGCCAGGCCGCGGGGGTCGCACTTGACGATGTCGAGGCAGGATCGGCTTGGTTTCGGGCCGTGTTGGGCCTGTGAACTGGGCATGGCGGATCAGAATACGAGATGTTGATGGACGGCGACTCACTGGTGATGCAGTTGCATCATTGGGATGCACACGAACATCCGCATCTGGGCAATGAGTCTGACCCATCGCGCAGAAACGGCCGGTAGAGCGGGCAGCAGCCGCCAACGCGGTGGTTCTGGATGGCCCACTCAACAAGCCGAATGGGCGGCAGAATCAGACAGGCTAATCGCAAGTCGCAATGCAGGCCATAGGGAGGCTGTCGCATAAGGATCGATGACGAGGTTGTTTTTGCGATTGGTCCGCGAGCCTTATGGCTCGCATGCATCTGAATAATAGCAGGAATCGCATGCAGGCCATAGGGCCTGCGCACCAAGCGCAGAATCACAGAAACTGCAGATAGGCCGAAAAACGGTTCCCAACAGTTCTTGTGTCAAGTCACCAAGGACAGCGTGCTGTTGGACCGAAAAGCGACTAACTGAAAACCGACAACGGCCGAAGGCTAATCACAAAAAAAAGGCCTGCATCAGCAGGCCTTGAAGACACCAAACGAGCCGCCTTAGTAGGACTGGCAGCCTTGGATTTCACCGTCGCTGTTTGCGCCCTTGGTCAGGCAGTTATCAGCGGCGCTTTCGACCATCTCAAGTGTTGGCAGGTAGCAGCGGCCATCGGTTCCGGTCTGGCTGATCCATTTGACCAGGCTTGTGCGCCAAGCCCAAAGGACGGCACCACGAGCGCTTCCATTGGCGTTTTCTGGGCTGAAGTCGTCGTTCCAGTTGAAGAAGCTTCCGCTCCAATTGGTGTCTTCCTTAAGCTTGATGAGGGCCTCAGGCTGGGTAGCCATGACGGCTTCGAATCGGCGAGCACTTGCGTACATGCACTTGCGGCCGGCTTCGGTTCCTGCCGAATACGAATAGGTTGGGTTCAAGCCGTCTTGCCATTTCTGCCAAAATTCGGTGCCACCGAGGCTGAAACCTTCGGCGACCGGTCGGTCGTAATCAGGAGTTTCCATCGCAGGATCGATAATAATCATGGGCAGGGTCACATTTTTGGCATCGGCCCACGGGTCTGTGCTGACGACAGTCTCGGGCTCAAAACCTTCTTCGGCGCCGGCTTCGAATGCAAAAAGCTGGTCGACTTCTTTGTTCAAGAATTGACCTTTAATGCGTACATTCAGGACTTCGCGCGGCATCAGTTCTGCTGACGTGATGGTGTCGGTGATGAACGCGCCGACTCCGTCTTCTTCGTAAATCAGGGTGGCATCGACGGCGGCTTCGGTTGCGTCACCGCCAAAACCCGAAACCGTGACGGCCAATTCGTCGCCGTTCAAAACGTCGAAATAAAACTCGTCTGCAACCTCGCCGACCAATCGGAAGGACTCGCTCGAGTCGACTTCGTTGAGCTCGTAATTCGACATGGTCAACGCTTTGACCAATCGTACATTGGATGTTGGAGAATCACACTTTGCGCCGCAGGCTGGAATCTCAGGAACTTCATTAATCGCCGAAGCCAAGTCGTCTTCCGCCGCTTTATCGTCGGAGCAGGCAGCGATGGTCAGTGCGAAGGCTGGGATAAGGGCGAGCGTCCAAAAGTTACGATTCAAGCGCATAATGTCTCCGATACAATCAGTGTGATAGGAATGGTTAAAGCAGATCCCATGCCAGTTTCGCAAGTAAGAAATACCGCATAAACGCTAGGTTATATGTCTTAAGCGAGGTGGCCACAAATCCTTCCGGTGGCTATTCGATCATCCACCAAAACTAAGAACTGTGCGGATTCTCAAATCGTAAGGTATAGTCTGGCCAACTCGGATAGGAACCTCCATTGAACCAAAGCCTTAAATACATTTCAGCTCTGATTTTGGTTGTCCTTATTCAGGGGACTTTGTGGGCCCAGCCTGTCGAACCTCCGGATACTAAAGCGCCAACAACGGTCGGCGAGAAACCTGCCGATCCGAAGCTTGCCGAAGAGTCCGCTCGCGCTCAGATGGTTTTGACGACTGGGCGGATTCGCGACCTTCTCGCAAAACGCCTTGATCCCAGCGTCGACGCGCAGAGCCTGTTCGAGGTCAGCCCCGACGATAAGGGCCCCTACGGATTCGAGGCGCTGCTAAAACATGTGGACAATGAAAAGCTGCGGGTGGTCAAGCCGGCCAACGAAACCGAGGCCGAACGGGTTGAGCGACAACTGTTCGAAGCACGCCTGAGCTTCCTACGACTGCCAGACGCCAAACGTAATCAGTTGGTCTTGGAACACGACGCCCGGCGCGAGACTGCGAAGGAAAATGCCCAAGCCACTTCTGACGAACTCAAACGTCTGCAGCAAGTCCGGGACGATTTGAAGGCGATGTTTGATGGAAAAGGACCCGGGACTTCGGCTGATGCCCTGAAGGTTAATGCGATCTCCGATAAGGACGTTGTATTGAGCCCAACCAGAAGGAAGGCGTTTTTAGGCGAGAAGGTCGAAAATCAAGATAAAGTTACGACGATTCGACAGGACATCGACGAGCTCCGAAAGCGTTTTTGGGAGGTTGACCTCGCCGCACGTACATTGCTTCTTCAGCCACCACTCGTCGAAGAGGAAGCCCCCATACCCCCGGCGGAAGAGGTCAAGGCCGTCGTTGAACCTGATCAAGTTGCGCTTGAGCGGCAAAAGCGCGCGGAATCCGAAGCTGCACGTGCCGCACGTGAACGCGATGAGGCCATCGAAGCTGCGCGGACTGCGCGAACCGAATCGCTTCGGCTGATCGCCGGTGAAAAGGCCCGGCTTCTGGGCGTTAAAGAAGAACGGGCTTCGCTTGAAGGCGATTTCATTGCCGAAGAAAAGACCATCGAGGCCTCTACCGAAAGTGCGCTGTTAACGTCACGCAAAGTGCGTGAGCTGCAGCAGCGGTCTGTTCTTGATGGCGATAAAGAAGCCGATGCCAACAAGCTTTATGACGAAATCATTGACCAGTTGCGCGAAGTTCGCTCGAAGCTCGGCACTGTGCTTGATCAGATTCAATCTGGAAAAAGTCGGGTCACACCAACAGGAAAACTGCCGGATCTTCCTGACCAGATTAATGTTGCTGAGCTTGAGGAGTTGCAACGACTTCACACGGAAGTGTTGTCCTCGGAAGAGAAACTAGTCGCGAGGGAAGACAAACTTTTATGGGACCGAGCCACCGCATTGCGCGATGCGATGGTTACCGTCAATGACTCCCGTCTTCTGCTGTTGAAGAGCGTGACATCGGCCAAGCGAGACCAATTGACGGGCTTTGGAGCACCAGGTGTGGCGCAAGTGGTCCGTGAGTTTGAGCAGATCTCCCTTGCGGGACGATACCATGTCCTTGCACTGCCACGCTTGCTCTTGACGCAAGAGGACGTGTTCATTGCCTCGCCAATCGTTTTGGTCTGGCTACTGATCAAGCTGATTTTCCTGACGAGTCTTTTTGTCTGGTGGCGCCGACGCGCGGACAAGGAAATCGAAAAGCTTCTTCATCTCTGGAGGTCCAAGCGACCACAAAATGATTGGACACGCCGCGTCATCACGGGCCTTTGGTATTTGAAGCGGATCCGCGTGCCTCTTGAATGGTTGCTTTTCCTTTGGGCGATAAGTGGCGGCAACGAATTCGACACTTGGCCTGAGATCGAATTCGCAAAAATCGTGCTGCTTTGGGGTCTCTTGGGCTCTTTCGTTATTCAGCTGGTTGACGCGATTGCTGAACATCAAGGTGACCAAATTGAAGGGACCTCGACCGACGCGTTGCGTGTGAAGTCGCTTCGATTGGTCGGTGTGACGGTGGTCTTAGTGGGATTGACGCTCGCGATCACCGAGGCAAGCGTTGGACAGGGCGCAATTTATGGCTGGGTCCGAAGCACAAGCTGGTTTTTTTCGATCCCGATCGCGCTGATTCTTGTCGTTTGGTGGCGTCCGATCGTGTTCGAACGGGCGGCACGTATCGAAAATCCGAACGCGTTTGTGACGTGGGTAAACGGACATCAGGCAGGTGTGAGCGGCTATTTTTCGGCGGCTAGTGGCGGTGTTTATCTGTTGTCAGAAGGGCTTTTCAAATGGGGATTTGTCCAAGTTTCGGATCTGACGGTTACTCGCCGTTTCTTGGCCTACCTGTTTAGACGTGAGGTCGAAAAACAAGCTTCTAAGACCACGTCGCATGTCCTTGATCGAAAAATCTCGGCGGAGACCTACGACAAGTTTGAACCCTACTTGGACGACGACGTAATCATTCCGGAATACATGGGAAAAACAGTCGACGAAGTGCACACGTGGCTGACCGCAGCCACGGGCACCGTGGTCGCAGTTGTGGGTGAAAGAGGACTTGGTAAAACCACGTTTCTAAATCGCGCAACGGATTCCATGGCGGAGGGCACTCACCTACAAATCGTGTGTGATTTTGGTGGGTTCCCCTCGTTGTTACGAGCGATTAAGGATGCGGTAGGGGTGCCTGATGAGACCACCATTGCCGACTTGCATGAAGCTTTGCACCAGAGCAAGTTTTTGGCGATCTCGTTGGACGATGCCCATCGCCTTATCCGTCCGGTCATCGGCGGCCTGAAGGACTTTGATGCGCTGCTGGAGCTGATTCGCGGAGCTAGCCAGGCTGTGGGCTGGGCGCTGTCCATCGAGGCACCAGCATGGCAGTACCTGCGCCGCGCACGCGCCGGACAGTCAATTTTTGACCACGTAGTCTTGCTCGAACGTTGGGAAGAAGAACAAATCGCGGCCTTCATCCAAGCGCGGTGCAACGTCATGGATGTCAATCCAAACTTTGAACACGTGGTCGTGCCAAGCCAAAGTGGTAACCAGACGCGAACGCTCGAGCAAACGCGTTCGGATTATTTTCGAATCCTTTGGGACTACTCACGCGGCAACCCCGCGCTGGCCATGCAGTACTGGCGAGAGTCTTTATGGACGCGCGATGGAAGCGATGACATCAGCGTACGACTTTATCGGCCGCCAGCTGCACTGGCTCTGAGCGATATCCCCGCCACCCATCACTTCGTATTGAGGACGCTCGTTCAATTGGAATTGTGTGATTTCAATGACGTGGTGAGTTGTACGGGGCTGAAATCGACCGAAGTTTTGGATGCGATCCGACTTGGAACACACCGAGAATACATCGAAATGGACGGCGAAAAGATGGGAATCAGATTGGGGTGGTATCGGGCCGTTGTTGACCTTCTTACGCGACAACATTTGCTCTCTTTAGGAGGTGCCTAATGAGTCGTGTCATCAGCCTAATAATTTTGATCGTTGCCTCCCCATCACTGGTTTATGCCCAAGATGCTGGCGGCGAGGTTGTTGGTCAGCTTGGGAAAATCATCCGATGGACTGGGGTTTTTCCATCGTTTTTGTTGATTGTCGGTACGTTTTTTGTGCTGCGATTCATCTCGTCTACGGTGGACCGGCTTGGAAATCAGTTTGCGAACCAACGCATGCTTTTCCAAAAAATCGCAACGATCCTTCAATTCATCATCTACATCGCGGTGGCAGTCTCGGTGATCGCGCTGAGCGTACAGCTCGATGACAAAGTCATAACCCTGATCGGCGGTACGTTTGCGTTGGCCGTGGGTTTTGCGATTCGTGACCTCGTCGCGTCGTTTATCGCCGGCATCATGGTCATGATCGACCGACCATTTCAGGTGGGGGACCGGGTCTCGTTTGGCGGGCAATACGGCGATATCACTGCCATTGGCCTTCGTTCTGTACGCATGCAAACCCTGGACGACAACACGATTACGATTCCGAACAACAAGTTTCTGACCGACATCGTTTCCAGCGGTAACTACGGTGCGTTGGATATGCAGGTCGTCATGGATTTTTTCGTGGGCATGGATCAAGACATCCCGCGTGCTCGCGAGATCGTCAGCGAAGCCGCCTTATCTAGCCGCTACGTGCACTTGCCCAAGCCCGTCGTGGTTTTGGTGAACCAGATCATGCAAGAGAACATGATTTCTATTCGGTTCCGACTGAAGGCTTACGTATTGGACACTCGGTACGAAAAGGCGTTCGAGACCGACGTGAACCTGCGGGTGATGCAGGCGTTTCGTGAGGTCGGCATCCAGCCGCCGGCGATTCTTCACCGCACCCTCGATTACCAACCATCCTCGGTGTCCCAATAGCTCGCTACCATCAGCGGGTTGGAACGATCCCAGGACTCTGTCTGGTGATCGCCGCACCGTCGATCGCGTTCGCGCAGGACGCGGGCGGGGAAGCGGTCGGGCAGCTGAGCAAAATCATTCGCTGGAGCGGCATCCTCCCGTCGATTCTACTCATCGTCGGCACCCTTTTTGTGCTGCGATTTATTGCGTCTACAGTCAGCCGTCTTGGAAATCAGTTTGCGAACCAACGCATGCTTTTCCAGAAGATCGCAACGTTCCTGCAATTCATCATCTATACAGCCGTGGGGGCTTCGATCATCGCGTTAAGCGTTCAGCTGGACGACAAGGTTATCACGCTGATTGGCGGTACGTTTGCGCTGGCGGTGGGCTTCGCAATTCAAGACCTGGTTGCATCGTTCATTGCAGGCATCATGGTGTTGATTGACCGACCATTTCAGGTCGGGGACCGAGTCTCGTTTGGCGGGCAATATGGCGATATTACGGCCATCGGCCTTCGTTCGGTACGAATGCAAACACTGGACGACAACACCATCACGATCCCCAACAACATGTTCCTCACCGATATTGTTTCCAGCGGAAACTACGGTGCGCTCGACATGCAGATCGTCATGGATTTTTTTGTGGGGACGGATCAGGACATTGTTCGGGCACAAGAGATCGTCAGTGAAGCGGCCCTATCGAGCCGTTACGTGTATCTACCCAAACCGGTCGTGATTCGGGTGAACGAAATCATGCAACCGAACATGATTTCGATTCGTGTCCGACTGAAGGCCTATGTGTTGGACACTCGGTACGAAAAAGCATTCGAAACCGACGTAAACCTGCGGGTGATGCAAGCATTTCGCGAAGAAAGGATTCAGCCTCCAGCGATTCTGCATCGGACGCTCGCCTACAAACCCTAATCACTTGCCCAACAGATCTTTGTCGTCGGTTGCTTCGCGATCGGCAGCGATTTGTTTGTCGATATTTGTGTCCGCTGTGAGGTCCACCGAGGTGGTTTCAGGCTCGGGCTGAGAGGTCGGCGAACGTTCTGGCGGCTTGGTCGCACGAACAATCGGTTCTGGCAGATCGATGCCGGCATTCATTAATGAACGATTAACGCGGCGAATCGCCTCGCTTCGCACCGCATAAAAATCATGAGTCGTTTGGTCAAACCAACCGGTAAATCTGACATCCAAAGTGTACGAGCCAACTTCATGGATCAAGGCGTTGGGCGGGGGAGTCGCCACTACGCCCGGTATTCCGTTGAGCGTTTCAATCCCAATTTCCATGACTTTCGCCATACTCTGGTCGGTAGCCACCCCCATCAAAAATTCGAAACGACGGAGCGGATTTTTGGTGAAATTGTACAAAACCCCCTTAAATACCGTCGCGTTGGGGATCGTCAGGTGGTTTCCCGACAGCGTCATCAAGACGGTCTCGCGGCTGGAGAGGCGCACCACCTTGCCTTCATATTCGCCAATGCGGACGAGGTCGTTCTTGCGAAAGGGCTGTCGTGTGCCCAACAAGATGCCGGCGAGGTAGTTTTCGATGATGTCTTGAAAGGCAAAGCCGAGGCCGACACCAAGGATGCCAGCTCCGCCCATCATCGCAGTCACCAGCGAAGTCACTCCAACGGTTTCGAGGGCCAGGAAGGCGCCCAAGAGCACGACAACCCACCGCAACGCCTCACGCACAAATCCTTGCGAAAGCGGTGCATCGTTCATGCGTTTGAGCGGCAGCCGACGACGAACTAGATTTCCCAACCACCACGCCAGAATCATGATCAACAAAGCAACGCCATACAGCGGGAGCGCCCCTTTGATGCTTGTCAGCAGTTGAGTCGTTTTTTCGTAAATCGGCTCGACGCGTTCAGAGATCGCGACGTTATGGGTGATTTGATTATCAACATAGATCACCCCGTCCATCTTCTTTGCGATGTCTTCGGCTTGGGCGCGTGCGTCTTCAGCCAGCGTCTCACCGGTGAGCGTAATAACGCCTTCGACATAAGTCGCTTCGACCTTTTTCAACCCGGTCACGTGAGGGAATATCTTGTTGAGTTTCTGCCCCGCGTCCAAGACCGGCGGCGGGGGCGGAACCAGCGCTTCCGAGGTTTCGGTCGCGATTTCTGAAGTGTCGTTGGCAGCAGAGACCGCGTTGGCGGAAGCACCAGCGCTGGCAGCGGCTTCGTCGACCACGGCGTTGTTCGTCTCTTGGGCAAACGCGCCCGGAGACAAAAAGAGGATCAGAATCAAAATGAAATGTTTTGTCATCGAGTCGTCCTCTTTATCCCAACCTGGGGTGTGCTTACGCCAGTAATTAATCTGCAACCAATCCAAGCGTCGATCGCTAACACAGAACTTCTAGCAGTACCGCGTCGAAACGCAATTCGCTCTGCGCGCGGACAAACATGGCACATTGATTGCTGTTTATACGTTTGTGGTCACAAAGATGGATGAATAGTTAGCCGACCACCTAATTGTGAATTTTTTTGTCCCGGAGTTGTGATGCGGCGTGCAGTCCTGATGGTGTTGATTTTGTTTTCTGCACCAGCATTTGCCCAAGATGTTCCTTCGACAGACCGCGTGTGGACAATCGGAGGTGGGACCGATCTTGGTGTGATGTTCAAGAATCGTTTTCCGGGGACGGCCAATATGTTGGCCTCGATCGGGTTGGCGTTTTTGGTGGATTTTGACGTGAGCGAACAGGTGCGCCTCGGTTTTGGAGTAGGAATTCCGTCCACTATTGCCCCTAGTTTGAGCATTCCTTTGAGCGCGCGTTTTCATCCCTTTGGCTGGCGTCGCACTGGCGTTTATCTGCAGGCGCAGATGACCCCGATGCTGACTTACGGAACCCCGTGTGCTTGGAGTCACGACTGCGATGTGCCGTTCCCAGATATCGACGAGGGGCGCTTGTATCGCGCAGTGGGCGTGGCTGCGAAGGCCGGCGCTGGTGTCCAGATCAACTGGAGGCCCGTTTGGCTTTATTTGGATGCGGCTGTCATGGGTGGGCCATTTAAAGGCCTTGAGACCAACGACGGTGACAAAGTGTCAGACGGGATTTATGCAGGCGCAGAGATGACGATTGGCCTGCGGTTTCCGCTTTAGGAATCGTCGTAGAACTCAGAGCACCGGCTCGTCGACGTTCACACGCAGGAACTGCTCGAGCATGAAATCCCATGGCTCAAAATCATCCAAGCCGAGCCCCCGAAGAACGGCATTATCCAAAACCGAGTAGAACGGGCGTCGGGCTGCGGCGCCCCACTCGTCTTGGGTCGTCGCGTGCAACTTCACTTCAACGTTCGAAAGTTCAAAAATCCGTTGGGCAAAAGCATGCCAAGTCACGCCGCCGTGGCTGACAGCGTGTACAATTCCGCCAAAATCGTGCCGAGCTAAATTGAGGGCAGTTTTTGCCAGCGGCCGAACCCAAGTGGGTGAAATGTGTTGATCGGCAACGACGGTGAGCTCACCGCGTTCGCGCCCGTATTTGAGCATGGTGTGCACAAAATTATGGCGTCGATCGCTGTAAAGGCCTGTGGTTCGAATCACCACAGCGTCGGGATGATTATGCAGCACGGCTTCTTCACCCATGCGCTTGCTGCGGGCGTAGGCGGACAGCGGTTCGGGCGCATGAGATTCGTCGATGGGATGTTTATGGCCATCGCCAAAAACATAATCGGTCGAAAAATGGACAAATCGGGCGCCGATTTCGTGGCAATAACGGGCCATCACACCGGGAGCGATGCCGTTGATCTGAATTGCCGCGTCTGTTTCTTCTTCGGCCTTGTCGACCCCATTATAGGCCGTGCAATTGAAGACGATTTTGGGGCGTTGGGCGTAAAGGATTGTGCGAAGGGCTTTGTGATCTGTTGTGTCGCACATCAGCCGGTCGACGCCGACGGCATCGGCCTGAGCACAGATTTCGAAACCCAGCTGGCCGTTCGATCCAAAAACCAGAATATCACTCATGTCGTTCCTTTTTCGGTGCCCATAAACTCGGCCATCGTCGCCTGACCTTCAGCGTTGATGCCGTCTCGGACCAATACCTTGCCAACGGTCAGGAACAGTATTTTGATGTCCAAGGCCAAGCCGGCGTGGTCGACGTACCAGACATCGAGGGCAAATTTCTTTTCCCAAGTCAGCGAGTTTCGACCGTTGATTTGCGCCCATCCGGTGACGCCTGGTTTGGCTTCATGACGCCGAGCTTGCTCGTCAGTGTAGCGGTCCAGATAGCGCATCAACAGTGGGCGAGGGCCGACAAGGCTCATGTCACCAGCGAGCACATTCAACAGAGTTGGCAGTTCGTCGATGCTGGTCTGGCGAAGAAACTTCCCCACAGGCGTCAGACGCTCGCTGTCGCTCTTAAGCATGTCTTCGCCAGGCCGCGGAGCACGCATTGTCCTAAATTTTTTGAGTTTGAAAGGCTTGCCATTTAGGCCCGGCCGTTCTTGAACGAAGAGCACAGGAGTTCCCATCGTTGCCGCCAGCGCGACCGCGGCTGGGACGGTCAAAGGAGCAGTCAGGGCGAGGCCTATGCTTGCTCCCGCAAGGTCGATCGCTCGTTTGCAAAGTTTGTAAGTCGTGTTCATCGCGCCAGTGTGGCTCGGTGTGTTTGGGTGCGCAAGACGTGTTCGGAACCTCTCGCGTACGCCAGCCCTGTGGAGGCTGTCTCTTTGACTTGACGACAAAATTCCGGCAACCGTTTTCGGCCTCTGTGACCGGTCCGCAGGCCCTATGGCCTGCATGTGATTCTTGCGAGTATTCAATCACATGCGAGCCATAATGAGGCTGTCTTTTTGACTTGACGACAAAATTCCGGCAACCGTTTTCGGCCTCTGCGACCGGTCCGCAGGCCCTATAGCCTGCATGTGATTCTTGCGATTATTCAAACACATGCGAGCCATAAGGCTCGCGGACCCATCACATGCGAGCCATAGGGCTCGCGGACCCATCACAACATCGGCCTCGTCATCGACCCCTCATGCGACAGCCTCCCTATGGCCTCGCATGTGTCGGAGTAATCGCGGGAATCGCAGGCGCGGCGGGAGCCACGCGGACCGAATCGCAATGTCACTACGAGAGACCGGAAGTTGAAGCGTTCCCGAAACGCGGTTAGAGTTTCCCCGAAGAACATCAGAAATACGTATTTCGAGGACCTAATGACGCGAATCGTTTGTCAGTCGCTCGCCCTTCTGGTTGGATTTATCCTTCCAGTGAGCGCGTTTGCGCAGCAGATTACAGTAGTAGACCGGACGGTTGCCCACACGGCAGCAACAGGGGCCTTTATCACTCAGGCTTTGCCAGGCGCGTTCCCGGCTAACCTGATGACCCCTACCGACTACGCTGGCGGCACGTTGCATCATCGTGTTCAGGTGACTGCGACTCCAGGCACGAAGATGACTTCGTACCAAATCTGTCTGGTGCAAGGCGCGAACAAGGCCTGCAGTGATTACAGCGCACTGCAGTTTAACGCGGCCGGCACGGTGATGACGACGCAGGTCATTAGTGCGTTCGATTCCATCGGCGCCCTCGACCTTGCGATGCCTTTGGACAACGTTGAAATGGTGGCCCGCGATGCCAATGGTTACGCGATTGATGCGACGGACACCATGTGGGATGGCAGCCCCGACTTCACGCTCTATTACCCGTTGAATCTGACCTATCAAGCTGTGCTCGTGGCGCAGGGCGGGGTTTTTGCTGGGTATCCCGGAGCCGTGACGAAGGTCGCAAATCCCACGTTTGGTCCAGCTCCAGGTCCGTACCCAAACTCGGTGAACGTGACGCTGGCCTCAACTACTGCTGATGCTGAGATCCACTACACAACCGATGGCAGTACACCCGACATGACGTCGACGCTTTACGCGCAGGCCATTCAGCTGACGGCAAATACCACGATAAAAGCCATTGGCATCAAGGGTGGTTTGACCTCCAGCGATGTGGTCACAGGCGCCTACACCATCACGCAGCCTACCTCGGGATTGACTGGTCGTTACTACAACGGCGTGGATTTCGTGGACCTCAAGCACACGCGCGTCGACCCGACGATTAATTTGCAGATTACTAGTGGTGAAAACCCAGCACCCAACACCAACTCGACCTGTTCGATCATTTGGACGGGTACGGTCACTCCGATTTACAGCGAGCAATACACCTTCACGACGGTCAATGACGACGGCGTGCGCGTTTGGATTAACGATCAACTGATCATTGATGATGCCAACTATCACGGCCCGGAAACCCATACTGGCAACATCACTTTGCAAGCGGGTCAAGCCTATCCAGTGTGGATCGAATACTTCAACGGAGGTGGAGACGGCGAGATTTCGTTCACTTGGGTCAGTGCGACTCAACCCGAAGAAATCATCCCCGATGCCGCCTACAGTCCGACCGCCCCAGTTGGTGGGACCACCGTCAGCTTGCTCATGAACGAAGACTTCGCGACTTGGGCTGAAACAGCGTCAGAGCCGATCATCATGGAAGTTCGTCGTCGCGGAAACCTGGACGCTGCGCTTCGTGTTGAACTCGAATATTCGGGCGATGCCGTGAACGGCACCGACTACGAGCAACTTCCGGCCTACGTGGACATCCCCGCAGGAGCGCTCTCGGCACAGCTTACGATTCAGCCCATCATCGATGGCGAAGTAGAAGGCGAAGAAGACTTGATCGTCACGATCAAGGATGGCGCTTATACGCTGAACCCACCTTCCACTCAGACTGTGACGTTGTTGGATTTTGACGAAAACAGCTACACCCTTGCGGGCGAAGTGGTTTACACCGGGACGACTTCGGGCAAAATCTACGTTCAAGCGTTCACTGACGAAGACCAAGAATTCGAGAAGCGCGCAGTCATTCTGACCGATCCCGGCGCCTTCGCCATCGCCGACATCAAAGAAGGTGTCTACAACGTGATTGCGTTCATCGACACAAACGACAACGAGCGTTTGGATACGGGCGAGGTTTGGACTCAGTACAGCGATGGCACTGCAGCCAAGAAAGTTACGATTCCGCCCACTGCGACCGACATCACGCTGACGCTCAGTGATGACGTGGTCAAAGAACCTGAGACAGGCGGCGGTGACGACGACGGCTGTAACACCGTCGGTGGGCAACAAGGCTGGCTCGCCCTTGGACTTATCAGTCTGGTGGGGCTCATTCGTCGTCGACGACGTTAAGCGGTCTGTACGGGCCTTGAGCCTCGTCGGTTTTTAAGCCTCGCGGAAACGCGGGGCTTTTTTGTTTGATGAGCCGATGTAGGCAACGATATGACCGGAATCTCGAATGTTTTGTCACCCGCAAATCGATGTTAGAATCTATCCTTGACTAAGATT
>JBBKVQ010000010.1:0-3855 GCA_037968515.1 Bradymonadaceae bacterium | reverse complement strand
CTCATAGGTCAATCGACGATGTCGAAGGACACTCGAAGAGGCGAGGAAAAAGTCCCCGCTTCGACGATTGTGCGGAGGGATCGAGCGATACGGCCACCGCGGCCGATCACACGCCCACGAGCAGCAGAAGGCGCATCCAAAAGGATGGTCAACTGAGCTCCGTCCACCTTTGATTTCAACTTGTACTCGACGTCGCCGAGTAGAGGTTGGACCAAATAATGGACGAGGGCTTCGTACGCCTGTGTGGCGTCCTCATTAGTCATCGTCATTTCGGAGCTCACGCTTCGGTGGTGTCTTCAGCTTTTGCTTCAGCGGCAGCTTCTGCAGGTGCTTCGGCAGCAGCTTCAGCTGGAGCAGCCTTGGCGGCTTCAGCAGCCTTATCGGCTTCTGCTTTTTCAGCTTTCTCAGCATCCGCCTTGGCAGCTTTTTCGGCTTTTGCAGTTACTGCAGCAGCGTCTTCAGCTTTTTGGGCGTCCTGATGTGCCTTAATGGCGTCTGCACGGCGTTGCTCAAGAGCAAGCTGCTTGTCGGCGCGGCGTTTGGAAGCAGCCTGACGGTCTGCATTTTCCTTAGCAAGGTCGACGCCGTTTCCGTCGGCAACCTTCTTAAGGAGGCTGGCAACAGTCTGGCTTGGTTCTGCACCCACGCCCAACCAGTAGTTGGTGCGCTCAGTGTTCAATCGGATTGCCGGAGGCTCGTGCAGCGGATCAAATGTCCCAAGCTGCTCGATGAATCGACCATCGCGCTTAGAACGCTTGTCGGCTGCCACGATACGGTAGAAGGGGCGCTTCTTGGCGCCATGACGCTGGAGTCGAATTCGTACGGTCATTACTCTTTCTCGTTCAATGAACGGTCGACTCCGCGCGAACACGCGATAAGTCACCGGTTTATCATGCACAACAAGCGGGATGGCCCGCTAGAAGGTGGGCGAGATTAGGGGCGAGACATGCCGATGTCAAGGAGTTATCACCCGAATCTGTGCCATTTGGGACAAGGGTTCGGCTTAGGCCACAGAACCAATGACTTCGTCGAGTTGGCCGTTCTCGTACATCTGGATCAGAATGTCCGACCCGCCAAGGAATTCGCCGCCCACGTAGATCTGCGGGATCGTTGGCCAATCCGAGAACACTTTGATGGCGCTTCGCTTTTCAGCGTCGGCCAGAATGTCCACCGAATGAAACGGTTTGCCGTAGCTTGCGAGGATCTGGGAGGCCTTTGCCGAGAAACCACACATGGGGGCGCTTGGTGAGCCCTTCATGTAGATAAGGATCGAGTTGCTTTCGACCTCTTTCTTGATTTCGCTCATGATATCGCCACCTTCGCTCCTTGTAAGTGAAGGTGTGCTGACATCGCCCTGGGCGATCGGTAGTGAGATTCGTTTTTCAGTCATATTTGACTCCTATCTATAGAGGTGTGGCATCAACATGCGGCACACGGTTTTCATTTCTTGATCGCGTTCCATTGTGCCGGCGAGTAGGTCGCCAGCTGCAGAGCATGCAGTTCGCCTGAAGCAAGCGGCGCTGCGAGCGCTGCATTGACCAAACGGTGTTGTTTGATTGGCAATTTGCCCTCGAACTCCGGCGAGACAACCACCACCGAATAGTGATTTCGAGTGCCTGTCAGATCGGTAACCTGCACTTCTGCGTTGGCGATGGCGCTCTTGATCATCGAGGCGATTAGGGTCGGGTCCATTATAGTTCTCCGTGCAAAAAATACTGGGTCCGCTCAAAAAGTCGCGGGCCTGAGGAATAAGAGCCTCCCGCACATATTACAAGCATGGGCGGATAAATGAATGATCATTCACTCTTCCCCAACGAGTTTGGGTGCGGTACGAAACCGCCAAGACATTGAAGCATCACTAGTACAGTTCATTCACCTCAATCCCTCGGAAGAGTAGAGGATTCCATGGCAACCAAAACGATTCGAAAAGCTGCTGTTATCGGCGGCGGTGTAATGGGCCGCGGTATTGCGGCTCACCTCGCGAACGCACGTATTCCCGTTGTATTGTTAGACATCGTGCCCAAAGCGGGCCCGGGCGACGACATCAACGATCCTGCGTTTCGCAACAAATATGCGGCTGGCGCCATCGAGTTAATGAAGAAGGAGAAACCTTCTGCGATTTACTCGACGCTGGACCTCGACCTGATCACTCCGGGCAACGTCGAGGATAATCTCGACTGGCTTGCGGACGTCGATTGGATCGTCGAGGCCGTGCCGGAAACAATGGCGATCAAGACCTCGACGTTCGAGAAGATCGAAAAACACGCCCATCCTGATGCGATCATTGCGTCGAACACCTCGGGTCTTTCGATCCAGGGGATGCTCGAAGGCCGCACAGCTGCATTCAAGAAGCGCTTCCTCGTGACGCACTTCTTTAATCCTGTGCGCTACATGAAGCTCCTTGAGATCGTGCCCGCAAAAGAAACCGACCCCGCAGTGACCGAAGCTATGGTTTCGTTTGGCCGCGATGTGTTGGGGAAGGGCATCGTGTTCGGAAAGGACACGACAAACTTCATCGCCAACCGTATCGGCGTGCACGGCATGATGAGCATTATGCACACCATGCCGAAGTACGGCCTCAGCGTTGAGGAAGTCGACGCGATTTTTGCCAAGCCGATGGGCCGGCCGAAATCGGCGGTTTTCCGAACAGCTGACGTCGTTGGTTTGGACACGTTCGTTCATGTCGCAACCAACTGCTACGACACGCTTGTCGACGATGAAGAGCGCTCGGTTTTCCAGGTTCCGACCTACATGAAAACCCTTGTCGAAAAGGGCTGGACAGGCTCAAAAGCGAAACAAGGATTTTACAAGAAAGTCGGCAAGGACATCCTGTCGATCGACCTTGAGACCCTTGAGTACTCAACCAAAACCGAATTCGAATATGCTAGCCTTAAGGTTCGTGGCGATGCTGCTGCGCGTGTGAAGGGTGTGGTTGTCGACGGTAAAGATAAGGCAGCCGAGTTCGCCCGCGAAGTGACGCTTAAGTCGTTGGCTTATTCGGCTCGTCGCATGGGCGAAATCGCCGACGATATCGTCAACATCGACAAGGCGATGCGCTGGGGCTTCAACTGGGACCTTGGTCCATTCCAGACTTGGGATGCGATTGGTCTTGAGTGGGGCATTGCCGCCATGAAAGAAGCCAAACTCGCCGTTCCTGCATGGATCGACAAAATGGCAGCTTCGGGGCACACCGCTTTCTACAAATGGGACGGTCCTACCCAGAAGTATTACGATCCAGCGACCAACGCTTACAAATCGTTTGATTTGGACGAGCGCGAAATCTCGATCGAGATCCTCAAAAAGCGCGAAGGCACCAAGATCTTCGGCAATATGGGAGCCTCGCTTCACGACATCGGCGACGGTGTTGCGTTGCTCGAATTCCACACGAAGATGAACGCGATCGACGACGACATCATCAGCATGATGCACAAGTCGATCGACGAAGTGGAAGCCAACTGGGAAGGTCTCGTTATCGGGAACTCCTCGGATAACTTCTCGGCCGGCGCCAACTTGATGCTCGTGCTGATGAACGCGCGCGGCGGGAACTGGGACGACATCGATAAGATGATCTCGAGCTTCCAAAACGCTAATCAGCGCATGCGCTTCAGCTCAAAACCAGTCGTGGCGGCTCCTGCGGGTCTGACACTTGGTGGCGGCGCAGAAGTCACGATGGGTGCCAATGCGATTCAGGCTGCGGACGAGCTCTACATGGGCTTGGTCGAAGTCGGCGTGGGTCTGATTCCTGGTGGATCGGGAACGCTGCAGTTGCTGCGCAACCATTACGGACGACAGGCCACCAATAAAGACATCGCCCCGATGGCGATTCTTCAGAACGTGTTCTTGGCGATCGGCATG
>JBBKVQ010000009.1:0-10046 GCA_037968515.1 Bradymonadaceae bacterium | reverse complement strand
CAAATCGCAGGCGCGGCTGGAGCCACGCGGACCAATCGCAAGTCGCACAGGCGCGGATTAGGTGGCCAAAGACCAGACTTGCGCGACGGCGAAACAGAGGCCGAAGCCCATGAATAGCGGCAGGAGAGCGGCGAGCGCAGTCCACTTGGCGCTGCGGGTCTCGGACCAGATGGTGTAGATCGTGGTCGAACATGGGTTATGAACCAGGCTGAACAACATCAGGTTCACAGCGGTTAATAGTGTCCAACCGCTAGCGCGCAGCAAGTCGCCGGTTGCAGCCACGGAATCCAGCTCAAACATTACGCCAGCGCCATGTCCGAGAGCGGCTGTGCCCGTCACAAGAACCGTGAGCATCAAGATGGTCGGAATCACGATTTCGTTGGCCGGAATAGCTACGATATAGGCCAAAAGAATCAGTCCGCTCAGACCCAATACGGCACCAAATGGGTCTAGAAAACCGATAATTTGGTGCGCAAGCGTCGTGTCTCCGACCATGATATTCGAGACCAACCAGATCACGGCACCCGCAGGCAGGGCAAAGATGACAGCGCGTCGAAGCACCAAAAAGGTGCGGTCGATAAGCGAAGTATAGATCGTCTGCAACACGCGCGGCGGCCGGTACGGCGGAAGCTCTAGACTGAAGGTCGACGCCTCGCCCTTCAGTACAGTTCGCGACAGGACCCACGACACAATGAAGGTCAGGAAAACCCCAAGAAGCGCCACTCCAACGACCGCAAAGGCCGAGACCACGCCGGCAAGATGCGCCGGAACCAGGCCACCCAGAAAAATACTGGCGATCAAAATCTGAGTCGGCCATCGCCCATTACATAGGGCAAAATTATTTGTGATGATCGCTATCAGACGTTCGCGCGGCGAGTCGATAATTCGGGTGGCCACTACGCCGGCGGCGTTGCAACCAAAACCCATCGCCATCGTCAACGACTGCTTGCCGTGGGCTCCAGCCTTGGCAAAGGTTTTATCCAGATTAAATGCCACTCGTGGCAAATACCCAAAGTCTTCGAGCAGAGTAAATAGCGGGAAAAAGATCGCCATCGGAGGCAGCATCACCGCAATGACCCAAGCCGTAGACAAGTACATCCCGTCGACAAGCAAACCGCTTAACCACCAAGGCATACCAATGGCCGCCGCGCCATTTTGAAGTATCGGGTGAAACACACCGATCAACAGGTCAGCCAATAGAGCCGAGGGCACGTTCGCCCCAGCGATGGTCAGCCAGAACACGCCAATAAGAAGCGCGAGCATGATGGGAAAACCGAAAATCCGACTGGTGAGCAGGCTGTCGAGTTTTCGATCGAAATCGAATTTCGCCTTCTTGTCGCCTTGCTCAACTACTTTTGATGCGATGTCAGTCGCGGTCCGGAAGATCTCTTCGACCAGGGTCTGATGTAGCGTGTTCCCAATCTTCTGTCGGTATCCGTTGGATTCCTGCAGCAGCGCCGCGCTGTCAAACACCGGTCTTTCGATCAGGGACCGCTCGTGGGTCATATCGCCAAGCTCTCCGCTTCGCACGGCGTCTTCGATACGAAGATCCCCGTCGAGCAGACGAATCGCCACCCACTGCGCGTTTGGAATACCGGGGAAGGCTTCCATCACGCGGTCAGTAAGGGTCGAGATCGCTTTTTTAAGCTTATGTTCCGGGTGCACTCGCAGAGGCTGGCAATTATAAGTGCCGGTGGCCACGTCATGAAGAACACGGTTCAGGTCTTCGATACCGCGACCGTATCGGGCTGAGGTCGCGACTACGGGCACGCCCAGCATACGCGCCAAAGCGCGTTCGTCGACGGTGATGCCTTTGCGTTCGGCCTCGTCCACCAAGTTTAGGCAGACGACCACACGATCGGTGATTTGAAGGACCTGCAAAACCAAATTTAGGTTGCGTTCAAGACACGTGGCATCGACGACAACCACGGTCACGTCGGGTTGGCCGAACAACAAGAAGTCGCGGGCCACTTCCTCGTCCGAACTGGTCGACAGCAAGGAATAAGTTCCCGGCAAATCGACGATTTTATAACGCCGACTGGCGAACTCAAAACCACCCTCGGCGCGCACAACCGTTTTACCCGGCCAATTGCCAGTATGCTGACGTAATCCGGTCAGCGCGTTAAACACGGTGCTTTTTCCGGTGTTTGGATTACCGGCAAGTGCGACGACAAACTCGGCATCGCTCATGTCGACGCCTAGACGCACAAGATGTCCGGCGCGAAAGGCCGGGCAAGACTCACATTTTGATTCGACAGCGCTCATGATGGCACCTCTTCAACTACGATATTGGCGGCCTGTACTCTTCGAAGGGCCACAAGGGTCTGCCGCACGCGATAGGCCGTGGGATCGCCACCCGCGCTGCGGAATTCGACCAAAATCTCGGTGCCTGGGGTCAGACCAAAGTCGATCAGTCTGTCGCGCTCGGCACGCTGAAACCCGTCGGTGAGCTCCACAATCTTGGCACGAGAGCCAACTTCCAGCTTATCCAATGTCTGTGCACTCATGTGCACCCTCACTTTCGCATCCGCGAACAAAAAACTTAAACCGGCCTTATTAAAAACTTAGCCATGGCTAACTCTATTCCCGTTCGCCACGAGATGCAAGTGTTGTCACAGCTTGATTCGGGTCCCACCTGCTTAAACGTAACTGGTGATTCGAGAACACATGACGGCTAGAAGCCGGTGGACAAAAATCGAAATTTGTCCCGCCGCATCCGACTCCCGAAACCTGACCGCCTGAAACCTGATTAGGTCTCGATGCTGACGGTGTGCAGGCCGGCGATGTCGCCACAGGATGTGCGACCAATGATGAAGATGTGAACTTGGACTTCCCCAATTCGGACCACTCGAAGGTCGGTCAAATTGGCTTCCATGCTGGCACGAATCACTTTTAGTTGAGCAGCTTGCTCAATGTAAAAAGGGTCTTCATCCGGTTCGACGGTGGTACGTCGATCGAACCACGCTGCAAAATCAACAGATTCAATTGGGCCGGTTGCGCCAAGTGTTTGTGCCAACGCGGCGTCATCAGCCAATGCGTCCGCTGCACCAACATGGAACACCGAATCATATGGATAATCGCTCTCGCTCATGTACCAGAGCCCGCGCGAGGCGTTTTCAAACTCGCCGGAAAGTCCATCGCATGAGGTCGCGCAGACCAGGTTTTCGGTGCTGCCAAAATAACGAACACTTTGTGGACGGAGATTTGGCTTCTTAAACTGAACCAGCGTCCAGGCTGGCGACGAGGGTACGCCGACGGCGCAGTCATCTGGAAGTACTTCTCGCGTAACAACCTGAAGACTCTTACCGGTGCTAGATAAGCGCAGGCTTTCTACTTCGGCACGTACACCGACAGCAGCAGGTACACCAGCGGAGTAAAAAACCATCCAGTCCTGTGAGAAGTCTGTCCAGCCTGGCGCAGCCACGCCGAACACGGCTTTAAAGGATGCTTCCGACGAAATTAATCGCCGTTGCGGGGTGGCGGCACGGTCCGCGCTTGGGACAAACCCGTCGAACTCTTGAAAGCTTATCGAAGGAGCATCAGCCGGTCCTAGTTTAGGTGATTCACCTTCGACAAACTGTTCATCAAATGAATCCGTTGCTGGTTCATCGCCACAGGCGAACAAAAAAAGTGCCGAAAAAACCAAAAGACCGCGCATGAAGCCTCCATATGATTGCGAGCGCATATATCAATTCGCCAGAACTTTGTCGATATCTGGACAGAACTTAGACAAACGTACACGATGCAACGAACCGAGGAGCCCCATGGAAAACGAACCTAAGTCGCGCAATAACACCAAGATCATCATCGGCGTTGTGCTCGCGTTATTTTTGCTTTGCTCATGCGTATGCGGCGGTTTCTTGTTGCTTGGAATCGGAGGACTCGGAGGCATCGCGCAACAGATCAAGACCGCCCCCAAAGCCTATTACGAAGACTGCCAGCAACTCAACGATTCGAATGAATGCCAGCAATGCTGCAAGCTTAACGGCCATAATGGCCATATGTCAGGCGCGATGCTGAACGATAACGGTCACCTGTGCGGATGCCTGTGATCGTCGTAAATCCGCAGAGCAAACTGCCCTGCGGGATGCGCGCGATAACGTTCCACTTCAGCTCGGAAGCCCGCGGAAACATCCTCAATCACTGGAAGAGTCCAGCCATATTTTTGGGGTAGGACCACCGGTGCTGCAAGCGCGGCAAAGGTGATGTCGGCCGCTGTCAAAGTGTCGTTCATCAAGAAGGTACGACCATCACTGAGCCGTTGCCCCACTCGCTCGAAAACCTCGAGTATTTTTGCGTTTGAACGAATGACTGAATCCGCGTGAATATTCATGGATTTCATCATGAACTTCGAGGCCTGAGCGTAAAATAAGTCGATTGTTTTGGCTTCCCAATCTGGGTTCTGGCCACCGATCGACCGCAGCGCCAAGGCCTTGTCGGGTAGAAGGTGCCAATAGGCCACTCGGCGAACATGTGGGCCCACAATCTCGTCAAACTCGTCCTCGAGTTCGCGAATTTTGGCGCTGTTTTTTTCCGGATAAGGAGACCATCGGGTATCGGACTTCGCCTGAATCCAGGCCAGAATATCGGACGAATCCTGCAAGAGTTCATTCGACGTTTTCAGCACAGGCACAGAACGCTTTCCGCCGGCGAGCTTCACGTAGGGCATATGAAACACTGGGGCGTGGGCGTCCTCGGTAAAGTCGATTCCGGCCAACTCAAGAGCCCATCTTGCCTTTTCACAATAATGGCTGATGCCGATGGTGATAAGTCTATTTGTCATTGCCCGATATACTCCATCGACCGCTCCCAACATTCCTGAGCCGCCGCATTGGTGGCATGGGGTGCTGTGCTTTTAAGCTTCGATTTGTCGTAATAAAGACCCGACTCGTTCGCACAAGCGGGGCTGGACGCGCAGAAGATCGACGTCTGGGCGCCCTCCTCATTGGTGATCATAAATAATTTGGCGATAGGACGGACCAGCGCCGGCACTCGCCGCCAGATATCCGACGCCACCACACCCGGATGCAGCGCGTAAGTATGCACGTTGGTGCCTTCGAGTTCTTGGGCGAGTCGCATATTAAAAAGGACGTTCCCAAGCTTTGAAACACAGTATTCTGGGAACCCAGTCTTGGTCAGTGTTCGCTTTTTCACGGTCCCGTAATCGATGCCGTTCACGCGGGTGTGAGCGCGACTGGCGACATTCACAATCCGAGCGTGGCCTGTCGATTCTGCGGTCTCTTTGACCCGGTCTAAAAGCAGGTGGGTCAACAACATCGGCCCAAGATGATTCACACCGAATTGCATTTCAAAACCGTCTGATGTTTGACCAATCAGGCCCGCGATACCGGCATTATTGACCAGAACATCGATGGGCTTTTTGGTCTTTAAATAATTGTCGGCAAAATCCTGAACCCCTTGAAAACTGCCGAGGTCGAGCTTCATGAAGTCGACGTTGGCTCCGGTGGCCTTGCGAATCTCGTCAGCGACTGGTGCGGCGCGTTCCTCGGAGCGGCAGGCCATGATCACGTCAGCGCCCTTTCGCGCAAGCTCGAGCGCTGTCACGCGGCCAATTCCGGTGTTCGAGCCGGTGACGATAACTGTTTTCCCTTTCATTGGGGACCCTTTGTATTGATGTCCAACTTGCGGTGCCGGTCACTATCTATCACTGCGGCACCTTGCATAACACCTGCAATTCAAACGCTTCGTTATCGTCTTCACGGCACTCGTTATGACGTTGCATCCCAGTCCCATCGTCATCAGAAATGACTTTGACATCGAATCTTTGCCCAGCCCAAGATTGTGGTGGGGTCCAAGACACCTCAAAGGTCTCGGCTCCGCCTGGTGCCAGATTCACGGTATTCGTCACCGTAGTCACCAGAGTATCGACTCCGTTTCTTGACACAAAAACGGCAGAAGTGACGGTGCCAGCGCGAACACCGAGCGCCCCCAAGTTTCGGAGGGTGAAACGAATGACTATCGGGGTGTTCAAACAATTATCGGCCGTGATTGGACCGATTTCCGGAACCAAATTCGGAGCATTAAAAAGACCTTCGCCTTGTACGTTCTGGCGGAAATTATTCAGGCCAGGCTCTTCCCAGTTCCGGCGTGCATTCAGCGGCACCGTGCCGTCTTCCTCGATATTGGTGACGTGGTAGGCGTGTTGGTTCCAGATGCGACGTGTGCTGACCCAGTTATCGCTAGCGTCTGCAAAAACCCGGATTCCTTTGGTGGTTGAACCGGGGGTCGAATAATTATTCGCGGCGACAACTATTTCGGCGTTTCCGTCGTTGTTGACGTCCACAACCAACGGATATTCCAGCAGTGTGCCTGACGAATTAGGGATTTCGATCAAAATATCGGGGTCATTAAATCCATCACCATCGGCGTCTACTCCCGTGCCAGCCCCGCGATACACACGCAAAAATAGTTCGTCATTATAAACCACCTCGGCTTTGCCATCGCCTTCGAAATCAAAGACCGACGAGCCCGTCACCGCGCTGGAATAGTCTTTTGTGGAATGTGCCCAAAGCACCGAGCCATTCTGACGAAACACAAAATAATACCACCTTGCGGCCACAGCGATATCGGCTTGTCCGTCGCCATCAAAATCCGCAATCGTTGGCGCGCCACCACCGGGTATGCATGGTGAATTTAACCGGCATACGTTCGCGGTGCATCGGCCCAAGGGCGCCTGACACTGCGCATTGGAGGTGCAAGCCTGACCAGATTCTGGAAATGGAACGCCGCAATCGATGCCGTAAACATCTTGAATGCGCGCAGCATCAAGTGGAATTGGAAAACGCCATTTTTCGCTGCCGTCATTATCCCAAAGAATGACCTCGCCGCCTACAACGTCAACGATTTCGGGCTCGGGATCCGCGTCCAGATTGGCCACAGCTGTATAGCCGCTTGCAGCCCCGGCGCGCACCTGCGTGCATCCCGTGCCATCGGTCGCGGCCGCATTGGTCATGCGGTAGAGCGTGTTTCCGTGGACAATTTCGAGTGCGCCATCGAGGTCCATGTCCACCGCGTAAGGCATCCCGGTGGAGGTCGGTAAATTACAAATAATATCGCCGGCGGCGTTCAACACAGCAGATGGTGTCAAGATCTCGGGAAGCCCGGCGCCGTCCAGATTGGCCACAGACGGACCGCGCGAACCAAGGCTTGGGACGCCCGGCTGATGCCATTTGATGGCACCGTCGTTTGCGATGGCATAGAGGCCTCCGCCCACCGTTGGGCCGCCGCTAATAAGGATGTCGACCTTGCCGTCGCCGTCAATATCCGCAAGCGCTGGGATGGTGCCGCCGTGTACAAAGAATGGCACGGCCAAAGTCGACGAGCTCCAGTGTTCCGATGTTCCATCGCCACTGATCACTCGAAGTACGCCGTCGCCGTTGTAGTTGTTGCCTGCAAAGGTGACAAAAACGATGTCGGGGATGTCATTTAGGTCGATCACGCCGCTGGAGTCGTCGTCTGTCAGGTTGGCGACGGCCGGCATCATCATGACTTGGTCATAAGTGGGCGAATCCACGCTTCCGGTCCACGACCAGGCTTCGGTAGGGGCAAAAACCCCGACAGGTGGCACAAATACGCAGATATTCGGATTGGCGTTTTTGTCGACGCAGCGGTCGACCGTCGGTTCGCAGTATTCGTTCAACGGGCACGCGATTATTTCGGAACACGCCGCCCCAAGGGCAGTGCAGGCCTCGAAGAGGCAGGCTTCGTCACTCGTACAACACGCACTGCCGCATTGATTTTCGCAGGTCGAAGCGGCCGTACAAACCGAGTCCTCACAGAGCCCGGATAGACATTCTGAGGCCAGCAAACATGGCTCCCCATCTTGTCGGCCGGTGGAGATCACCTGATCGGGTGCAGTATCCGAGGCATCCGAAATCCCCATATCCGATATCGAGGTCCCAGCATCAGCCGACGGACGGACCGAGGCGGTGTCGTCGGAACAAGCCGCCAGCATGGCGACCACAAGTACGTAATTTAAGCGCATTCAGCCAACTCCGATATCGTTTGAGCCGACAGACTATACAAATCGCCTGCCGGTTACTACAGCACCGCACCTCAAATTCCAGCCTTATACTTGGGGTTCCGGGCAGTTCGAGTAGCTAAAACGAACGCTTAAAAAAGAACCGTCGGGGGCTAACCTCCCAATCGCAAGTTGCAAAGCTAGCGATATCGACCCAAGCTGCGGAATTATCCCGGAATATGATCGTTGGAGACCTTTATGTCGAGCGCCCCCCTCAAGACGAATCGTGACCTGTACCGATTTGTCGCCGAACTGAAGGCTCAACACCAACAAAACCAACCTCCGCTTCGCGACTACTTGGTGGCGTTGCGCACGTTGGCAACACAACACGCTTCTGAAGAAGGCATCACCCTGACACAGCTGGCGGCCCTTCTGTCTGGAGCATTTTTTGCTCAGCCTGAGGGTGATATCAAAGAAGACACCTGTGGGGATTTCCAAGCCTGGCAAACGTACGTCACCAAACAGATCTCGGATCTGGATGACATGAAAGCCGCGGGCCTGTTGAACGATGAAAACCGGTCGTTTGGGGTGGATTCGCCAAACGGCACCCGCTGGTTCAATTTTGAGCCGTGTTCGTTTTTGAACTGCGCCGTCGTGGGAAGTGTCGGTGGTTGGGATCGAGGCAACGAAGGCACCAAAACGCTTGTGCCGGGCCAGGTCATCGACCTGAGCGACACGAGTGTGGTGATTTCGAATGAGTCCAATGAAGCCGAGGACACAGTCTTCGAGATGGAGACCTTCACCTGGGGAGACTTCGAAGATTTCCTATGGGCCGGCCAGACCTACGAATAGGTCTTTACAAAGTCTCGACAAACGCCAGAAGGCCAGCGCGGTCCGCCGCGGTCATTTCCTTAAATTTGGTCGCTGACGCCTCACCTTCTCCAGCATGCCAAAGTATCGCCTCGGCAAGTGTTCGTGCGCGACCATCGTGCAAGTAGGTGGCTCCTGGCGCCACTGTCTGCGTCAAACCAATTCCCCATAATGGGCTGGTTCTCCATTCCGATCCAGATGCCTCGTAGTCGGGCCGACCATCCGCCAAACCTTCCCCCATATCGTGCAAAAGCAGGTCGGTATAAGGGGCAAACTCTTGGTCTGCCAGAAACTCCCATTTGGAGCTACCCGTAAATAATACGGGAGTATGGCAAGCGTCGCAGCCCGCAGTTTTGAAGAGCTTGCGCCCTCGAGCCGAGGAGAGTCGGCTCGAGGGTACAGCTAGCGATCGCGCGTAAAACGCGGCCGATTCGACAATATCTTCTTCAATCTCTACATCGCCATTGGCGTCTGGATAGCCGGGCGAACCCACACCCATATCGCCGACATAGGCCGAGGCGGTTTGTTGGTAAAGATCCGGTTGGTTTGATTTCCAACCGAAGCGACCAATCACCATTTTAGAAAGGGATTTGCTCCAGACCATATTGGGCCGACCCGAAATGCCGTCGTTATTTTTGTCATCTGGGTCACCGAGTTCCATCAACAGACTTTCGGGCACTTCTTCAAGCAATCCCAGGCCAAATACAGGGGGTGGTTGACGCAGCGAGGTCTGGACGTCGGCGATGACTGAGCCGTCGGGTTTTCGCAGGACGAGGTTGGGTTTCCTCAACGAATACTCTACGCCGTCGGCGTAGGCACCTTTGATTTCTTCCCAAATGATTTCGACCTTTGCTTCGGATTCAACACCATAAATTGCGTGGTCTTGAATCTGGAATCCGTACTCTGGATGGCCTGTGCCACCCGCTTGCGGATCCACTTCGCCGTCTGGCATAGAGACCCGAACAAGCATGTGCGAGCGCAATCCCGCGCCGCCGCTTACCGTGGGTACCCCACGGCCGTTGCGCAAATGGCAGGCATTGCAGCTGTTATTATTATACTGCGGTCCTAACCCCGGATTTATGTCAGCCGGGCCAGTCACAAATTTAGCTTCGAACGCGACATCACCAGCAAGATGCAGGTCCACGCCCTGGGCATCGAGATTCGGTGCAGGTAGCGTGAAAGCGTGGGAAGACGC
>JBBKVQ010000008.1:0-5516 GCA_037968515.1 Bradymonadaceae bacterium | reverse complement strand
GGAAGGAAGGTCGCATGGCCGCAAAGGCGCGCTACGTGTATCGAAGCGGGCGTCTGATAGATTTGTTTTGGTGTCCCAGTCTGTTCCACTTTTGCGTCGTGCAAAACGGTCAGATAATCGGCGATTGCAAAGGCTTCTTCCGAGTCGTGGGTCACGAAGATCGCCGTGGCTTTGTTTTCGCGAATCAACTCGATGGTTTCTTCACGCACGCGCCGTCTTAGGTGCGCGTCCAGATTGCTGAAGGGTTCATCAAAGAGCAAAAGGTCTGTCCCCTGCGCCAGCACTCGCGCCAGCGCGACGCGCTGCTGTTCCCCACCACTGAGCTCACCTGGTTTCCGTTGACCGAAGGTTTTGAGCCGAACTCGATCCATCCATTGGGACGATGTCTGAAGCCTGTCTGACTTCTTACCAGGCGCGCCAAAGGCAATGTTTTCGAGAACATTAAGGTGAGGAAAAAGCGCATAATCTTGGAAGACAAATCCGATTTTTCGCTGCTCCGGTGCGACCCAACTGACGCGGGTGGACAGATCTACGGGATTTCCGTGGATTTTAATTGAGCCTTTTCTGAGAGGTTCGAAACCCGCGATCGCCCGTAAAAGTGTGGTCTTGCCAGAGCCCGAACGCCCCAAAAGTACGTGGATAGAGCCGGTCTGAATCTTCAGGTTCACAGCGTGGACGGCACACACATCGCCATAGTGGACATGGGCGTTTTCGATCTCGACGGCAATGCTTAAATCTTCAGCTTTCATAACGTTGGGAGTTAGCACAAAGCGCCACCACGCGCATGTTCAACGTGGCTGCGATTTGTGACTGCTCCGGCCTAGCCACACAGTTCTTGATCCTAACCGCCTCTTGACGAGCTCGACGAGTCTAACGAAGACAAATCGGACGACGCCAATGAGGATTAACGATTCTATCGTACAAATGAACGGTTGCGTTGGTTTCGATGCGTTTTATGGCGATTATTGCCAAAAATCATGATGAAGTTGACCTCAGTAGGCATTCTAGACTACTTCTGTGCACTGGAGGAATCATGAGAATTATTCAATTTACCCTCAAGAACCATGCCTCGTTTCGAGATGAGGCGGTGTTGAGTTTGGTATCGACCGCCTTGAAGGATGCACCAGACTTCCGAATTCAAAGTGATTTTGTGAAGCAAGGGATCTTGCCGGTAGTTGGGGTTTTTGGTGCAAACGCGTCGGGTAAGTCGTCCCTCTTGGAAGCGCTGATTTGGATGCGCCGCCACGTCATCAATAGCTATCGACAACATCCAGGTGAGGCCATTCCGTGGATGCCATGGCAACTAAAGACTGAAGGCGTCACTGAATATTGCCTCGAGTTTGAGTCCAACCAGATTCGATACGAATATGGCTTCGCACATGACGACAAGAAGTTTCAGTATGAGTGGCTATATCGTTGGCAAACCAGCCGTAGGCAGGTCATCTTTGAACGTGGTTTTGAGGGTGAGCCTTGGTATTTTGGTCCTTCGTTAACAGGACCGAAAACCGTCCTCGCGAGTCAAACACGAGCCAACAGTCTGTTTCTGTCGGTATGTGCTCAGAATAATCATGAAATTCTCACAGACGTCTTTCTTGCGATCTCTAAAGGCATCCGTGCCGAGGCTCCAATCGAGCTTAATGGCTATCCTCTTTTTCCAGAAAACTCGCCAATTTTGTTGCCTGAAAACAAGACGCGCGTCCGTGCAATCCTTCGTGCAATTGATGTTGGCTGTGATGATTTTGCGATTGAAGAGCATGAACAACAGTTGCCAACAGCGCTAGAAAAGTTCTTTATGCCTGAGGCGCTTGAGGTATTCCGAAATACTTCGAATTCAAAATCTCTATTTAAAGTTAACCTTTTACGCGGAACAGGGGCTGAACAATGGACTTTGCCGCCAGAGGCAGAGAGTCGAGGGACCAGTGTGATGTTGCAACGTATCAACGATTTCCTAAGACATGAACATGGCGTTTTGATTGTAGACGAACTCGAAACAAGTCTGCACCCGGATATTTGTGCGGCCATCATCAAGCTTTATACGACTAAAAGCTCAAATCTGGACGGCCGGCAGCTCATATTTACCTCCCATGACCGCGGCCTTTTGAACGAGCTTCGACGCGATGAAGTGGTATTTGTTGAGAAGGATCGAGTAGGTGTATCTACGCTCGTTTCGCTTTCTGATTACCAAATCAGAGACCGAGAAAATAAGCGTGAGCTGCATGAACAAGGACGTCTTGGCGGCATTCCCATCCTTGGGGAGTTTTCAACGATATGGGGAGGGACATGAAACGGCGCAGAAAAACGTCTGGATTTGACCGAAAGGCTCAATATCGAGAATTAAGGCGTCGACACTATATTTTTTGTGAAGGAAAGACCGAGGAACAGTTTCTAAAAGCGTTTCTACACCACCACCGACTTTCCAGCGTAAGCGTTGTAACCGTTGGCCAGGTCGGTGAGCCTAAACGCGTCGTGGGAGACGCGACCACAAAACGTGATGAACTCCGAAAAAATCGAAAAGAGAAGGAAGGGAAAGACTGGCTGGTTCATGTTGTGTTCGATCGGGACAGGCACGAGCATTTTGACACCGCCTGCAATGACGCCACCCAACGCAATATGGTGCTGGGCATCTCGGTGCCTTGTTTCGAAATTTTCCTTGTTTGGCTTCACGAAGATCAGTATTCGGCACTCGACCACAAAAAGGCGCAAGGTGAATGTAAAAGGCTTAATCCTGGGTATTGTCATGAAACAAATCCGATCATTGATTTTGCTAAGATTGCGGACAAAGTCGCAGATGCAATGAAAAGAGCCGCTCATCGTCGTGCTCAAATGTTGGAGGACGACAAATTTGTGAATCCTTCGTCACAGTTCGACCTGGTGCTCTCGGCTATTCTCGATCCTGATTAGACCTTGTCGTCTGTAAGCGTGAAAACGTTTGTTTGGGGTGGTCGTTGAATTCTCGATCGTGACGCTCTTCCGTGACCGAACTGGTTTATCATTGAGAATTCGAAGTGGTGAGTCGGATTTTCAAGGAACTTCAGATGGGAGTGCGGTGGGTAACCGGCCACGAGCGGTGGCCTATATTCAGGTCGTTTCAGTTGAAGTGGGGAGGGTAACCGGCCAAGTTGAACGCTCAAGTTCGACCGTCGAGGATGCCCATGCGCCACGTTATTTTCCTGCTTTTTGCCGCCCTATCTATCACCGCTTGTAGCGATGACACGGGCTCCAACGTCAATAATGTGGCGTCGAATAACACGGCCAACAACACGACAAATAACGACGTCGATGCCGGCACGGACTCGGGCTGCCGTCCAGGCGACCCTACCTGTGTGGTCGATCCCTGCGACGCTTTGGCATGCGCCGCCACTGAAGTCTGTGTGGTCGACGGTGGGGCAGTTCAGTGTGTTTGCGCCGGCGGCACCCACATCGAGGCTGGGGTCTGCGTTGAGGACACACTGTGCATGGACGGCACCTGCAGGGGCCACGGTGTCTGCACAAATGCGACCGCAGGGCCGTCTTGCGCCTGCGAAGCTGGGTATACCGGCGAGTTTTGCGACTCGTGTGCGGCTGGGTTTGCAGCAGATGGGTTGGGCGGTTGCACCGACGATTTGTGTTCTGTGGTTGATTGTTTCGACCGCGAATGTCGGGTGCAAAATGGTGCGGCCGTGTGTGCGTGTGCCGCTGGCACCCATGACGAAGCAGGCACCTGTGTTCCCGACACCTCGTGCACGCCGGATTCGTGTGCAGGAAACGGCACCTGCGCCGAGGCCAACAACAGCATCACCTGCACCTGCGAAACCGGCTGGGCGTTCCCATTCTGCGCCCAATGTGACGGCGCAGCGGGATATCACGCGGACGGGATGGGCGGTTGTACGATGGACGTCTGCACGCCAAATCCCTGCACCGCCGCCAACCAAACGCAGTGCTCGACCGACAACGATATGCCGGTCTGCATGTGTGATCCTGGATATCACGACGACGCCGGATCCTGCGTGATCGACCAGATTTGTAGCGCCAATTCGTGCTCGGGAAATGGCACCTGTTCGGATGCCATGGGTGTAATTGTGTGCGCGTGTGACGCAGGATTTGAAGGCGACTCGTGCGATAGCTGTGATGTCGCCGCGGGCTTTCATGCAGACGGCGCGGGCGGTTGCACGATGGATGTCTGCTTGCCCAACCCGTGTACGGTTGTGCCGAACAAAACCTCGTGCGTGGATAATGGCGCGGGAGCTTTTGCGTGCGAATGCGCGGCTGGATTTCATGCGGACGGCTCGGGCGGTTGCACGACCGACCCTTGCACCCCCAACACCTGTGCGGCGATGAACCAGGCCTGTCGCGTCACGAACAACGCAGCGGAGTGTTACGTGCCAGATTGTAACGATAATAATCCGTGCACCGTCGACACCCGCGTGAACGGCGCTTGTCGGCATGCTCCGGCGACCAACGGGACAAGCTGTTCAACCAGTGCCTGTTTGACCGGAGAATCCTGCCAGGCCGGCTCGTGCAGCGGCGGATCGGCGCTTGTGTGCAACGATAATAACGCCTGCACCGATGATTCCTGCTCGCCTGCAACCGGGTGCGTTTTCACCAACGACGATACAAATATTCCAAGCGACGGCGTGGGTTGCACGGTCGATGCTTGCGCCAACGGATTCGAGAGCCACACGGCGTCGAACGCGCTTTGTGATAACGGGCTCTATTGCGACGGGACCGAGATCTGCGCCCCTGGTGCGGGCGCCAACGCGCAAGGCTGTAAAACCCAGAACGTGCCGACTGCGCCTGCAAACCCTTCGCCCTGCCAAGTCTATGGGGCCTGTAACGAAGCCACAGACTCGTTTCCGCTGACAACGCTGAACGCTGGGGCTTCTTGCAACGACGGCGTGTATTGCACCAACAACGATGTGTGCAGCGCTGCGGGTGTTTGCATGGGCAACGTCACGCCTGCCTGCACCAACCCATCACTGACGTGCACAACCACTCATTCTTTTAGTGCCGTTGATATTCCTGCGGCGCCTTTGACGCTGACGATTACTCTTGGAGGAGCGCCGCTACCGTCGTCGGGCAATGATGGATCGAACCACCAAATCTACGCGATCGCCAAGGATACGGGAGCGCGCCACTTGGTCTCGTCATTTTATTGGTACGCCAATGGCGTCAACCGCGCCGACGCTCCCAAGCTCATGCCTGGCGTTTACGACATCTTGTACCGCAAGGGAGAAACAGGCGCGAATTCGGGCTACGTGTACGCCACCGATGCCGGTGATTTTGGCCCGAACGCGGTGCGCTACTTGGCCAAGGATGTGCTTTTTACAGGAGGCAACATCACTGTCGACATCCCGGTTGTGCCGCTGACCGTGAATCTATCGATGAAGGGCGCGCCTTTGGCTGCCACGGGCAATGACGGTTCCAACCACCAGATCTACGCGATCGCCAAGGATACGGGAGCGCGCCACTTGGTCTCGTCATTTTATTGGTACGCCAATGGCGTCAACCGCGCCGACGCTCCCAAGCTCATGCCTGGC
>JBBKVQ010000007.1:0-3470 GCA_037968515.1 Bradymonadaceae bacterium | reverse complement strand
ACGTCGACACCAACCGAATGGCCGCCCTCAAGACCCTTGAGGAAATCGTTGTCTACATGCAGGGCCTCATGGGCTCGGTTCAAGCACCTGCGGCACATGCATCCGTGGCTTCCAGCCTGCCTGCGACAAGCGCTCCGGCGGTCGACCTGCACGCGTTAATGTTTGCAGCGGTATCCGAAAAAACCGGCTACCCAGCTGATATGCTCGAGTTGTCGATGGATCTCGAAGGCGACCTCGGAATCGACTCCATCAAACGAGTTGAAATCTTGGCCGCTGTTCAGGAACAAGCGCCAGGCATGCCTGACGTCGACACCAACCGCATGGCAGCTCTGAAGACCCTTGAGGAAATCGTCGTCTACATGCAGGGCCTCATGGGCTCGGTGAATGATACGCACGCCTCTAGCTCGCCTATCCCTCACGCCGCCCCTGCCCCCTCCACCAACGGCTCAACCAATCTTGGCCGTTTCGCGCTGACACTGGCTGAATCACCGGCAGTAGGCCTCGCAGCACGCGGTGTCTTCGACGTCGACTTCACCGTCACGGGCGAATCAGCCGTCGGAAACGCACTGGTTTCGGCCCTGAAGGACCGCGGCGTTAAAGCCCACTACAGCGACAAAGTCGCGGCAAGCGACAAGGGCGTGATCTACCTTGGTGGCCTCGCCCAAGTCGGCACCGACGACGAAGCCATCGCCATCAATCGCGAAGGATTTCGAGTCGCCCGCACGATCGCTGCAACCCTGGCGAAAGACGGCGGCGTGTTCATCACCGTTCAAGACACTGGCGGCGGATTTGGGCTCACGCCTATGCCAGCCGGCCGCGCCTGGCTCGGTGGACTTTCAGGACTGGTTAAAACCGCAGACCAAGAATGGCCTGACGCAACGGTCAAAGCCATCGACATCGAACGCGGCAAGCGTTCTGTGAACGATATCGCAACAGCCATCGCCGAAGAAATCACGCTTGGCGGCGCAGACGTCGAGGTCGGCCTCATGGCTGACGGCAAGCGTCTATGCCCGAAATCGGTCGAGACCACGGTCGAAACAGGCAATGTGGTGATCGGCAAAGACGACGTGATTGTCGTTTCAGGCGGAGCACGCGGCGTTACCGCAACGTGTGTGATTGAATGGGCACGACGGTCCAAAGCAAAATTCGTACTGCTTGGACGCTCGGCACTCGAGCCCGAACCTGCCAACTGCCGCGACGCTCATACCGACGCAGCGCTTAAACAGGTGATGTTGGCCGACGCAAAGGCTGCCGGAGAAAAAATCACTCCAGCCATCCTTAGCAAGCGAGTCTCGAAGATCCTGGCAGGGCGCGATATCCGCACCACACTTGCAGCAATCGACGGCGCTGGCGGCCAAGCCACGTACGTTGCGGCAAGCGTGACCGACGCCGCGGCACTCGACAACGCGTTCAGCGAAATCCGCGCAACGTGGGGCCCCATCACAGGCATCGTGCACGGCGCCGGCGTCTTGGCCGACAAGTACATCGTTGACCAAAGCGACGCTGACTTCGACTTCGTGTTCGACACCAAAATCGAAGGCCTTCGTGCATTGTTGACGGCAACCGACCTCGACCCCCTCAAGGTTCTGTGCGTGTTTTCGTCGGTGGCCGCACGTTGCGGCAACAACGGTCAGGCCAACTACGCGATGGCCAATGAAGTCCTGAACAAAGTCGCCACCTCGATGGCCCAAACCAAGCCCGGCCTGTTGGTCAAATCGCTTGGCTGGGGACCTTGGGAAGGCGGCATGGTCAGCCCAGACTTGAAGGCGCATTTCGATCGTCTCGGCGTGCCGATGATTCCGCTCCACCTGGGTGCCATCATGTTTGCCGACGAGATGGAAAGCTCACAGAAGAGCCAAATCGAGCTGGTACTTGGCGGAGAGCCTCGAGCTGCCGCCCTGATGTCGGACGACTTGGGAAAGCCGCTCGCCCTTGAGGTCCGTGTGAGTTCAAAAACTCACGCATTCCTTGAGGGCCACAGTATCGCTGGCGCGCCCGTTGTGCCTGTCGTGCTTGTTCTGGAATGGTTCAGCCGGGTCGCGTCGTCTTACCGACGTGACCTGCACTTGTCGGTCATCAAGGATTTGAAAGTCCTGAAGGGCATTCGACTCGATAATTTCAACGGCGATGGCGACATGTTTGTCGTGACCTGCGCACCGGTGAAAAACGGCAGCGACCTGACGCTCCAGCTCGAGTTCCGAGCCGCTGATGGGACCCTGCATTACCGCGCACAGGCCTCGATGACGCAGACGCAAGATGCCGATGCCAATTCGACTCCGGCCAAAACGACGCTGCAGTCGTGGAAGGACCACCCCATCTATGGGGACGTGCTTTTCCACACCAATGATTTCCAGGTTTTGCTGGACGTCAACAGCGTCGGACCGGACGGAATCGAAGGTAACACCAAGGGTGTTCGTCAAGCATCGTGGACCTGGGACCACTGGCAGACCGACGTCGCAGCCTTAGATGGCGGACTTCAAATGCTGCTGCTTTGGGCTCGCGAAGAACTCGGTGGTTCCGCGCTTCCGATGGCCATCGGTGAATTCCGATTATCGTCGAAACCACCGTCCGAAGGTCGTGTGCGTTGTCTTGCACATTGCACGGCGTCAGGCACCTCGAAGGCGACGGCCGACGTGTTGTTCATCGACGAGGCCGGCGTTCAAGTTGCCGAGATGAAACACGTCGAGCTCATCATGCGCCCACGTTCATAATTCCAAATGCCACTTCGGTGGCGACTTCCGCGGCATTATTTAGATGGCCAATTTTCAACCCATCGCGATCGTTGGGCGCGCCTGTGTTCTGCCCGGGGCTCTTAGCCCCGAGGAACTCTGGTCCGCTGTAGTTTCGGGCACAGACCTTGTTTCGCCGGTCGACGCAGACCGCTGGCGAGCACCGGCGGATATTTTGTGCCGACCTGGACAGGACACTACGGACAAGACCTGGTCGAATCGTGGCGGGTATGTCCGCGGGTTTGAAAACGTCTGGAACCCCAATGGATTCGGCGTCCCAGCCGCATCTTTGGCGGGCCTTGACCCAAGTTTTTTGTGGGTTTTGCACACAGCGCGTCAGGCCTTGGCTGATGCCGGAGACCAGAACGCTGGCGCTGTAGACCGCTCACGTGTGACGGCTGTTTTTGGAAACCTCGGGTTTCCCACCGCTGAAATGTCGCGGTTTGCCGAAGCCGCGTGGACTGGGGCTGAATCACCCGATGCACGCAACCGTTTTATGTCGGGTGGATCTGCTTCGCTTCTGCGTGATGCGCTGGGCCTTGGCGCCCAGACCTATTGTGTGGATTGCGCCTGCGCGAGCTCGATCTACGCCATTAAATTAGCTTGCGACCAGCTTCACGACGGCACCGCCGATATGGTGCTTGCTGGCGCCGTAAATGGCTCGGACGACCTCTTTGTTCATGTCGGATTTACGGCTCTTCAAGCCTTGAGCAAAACCGGTCAAAGCCGCCCATTCCACGC
>JBBKVQ010000006.1:0-10918 GCA_037968515.1 Bradymonadaceae bacterium | reverse complement strand
ATTGCCGTCCGACCCAAGCGACATCTCGCGCAGCATATAGTAGCGCAGCAAATCCAGTGGATATTTTTCGGCCAATTCAAAGGCGTCAATAAAATTGCCGAGCGACTTGCTCATCTTGAGCCCTTCACTCATCCACCAACCATGCGCAAAAACTTCTTTGGGCAGTGCAATGCCAGCACTCATCAAGAATGCAGGCCAATACACGGCGTGAAAACGCAGAATATCTTTGCCAATTAAATGGATATCGCAGGGCCAAAACTTTTTGAAAAGCTCGTCGTCACTGAATGCGCCAACCCCCGTGATATAATTGGTGAGCGCGTCGACCCACACATAGAGCACGTGCTCGGGGTCGTCTGGCCAAGGGATGCCCCAATCAAAGGTCGTCCGAGAAATCGACAGGTCGCGAAGCCCACCCGAAACAAACGACGCAACCTCGTTGCGGCGAATCACCGGAAGCACAGGGCATGGCTGGGATTCAAACCATTCCAAGAGCGGCTTTTCGTATTTGCTGAGCTTAAAGAAATAGCTTTTTTCTTCGACCCATTCGACGGCCGAACCTGAAGCAATGCACTTGCCATCGGCAATCTCGGACTCGTCATAAAACGCCTCGTCGGTCGCCGAATACCATCCCGCGTAAGCATCCAAATAGATGTCACCACTAGCGAGCATGCGCTTGACGACCTCGTGCACGACCTTCTGGTGGTCAGTGTCGGTGGTGCGAATGAAACGATCGTGCGTGATTTCCAAAGTCTTAAAAAGACGCTCAAAACTCGACGAGTTCAGGTCCGCAAGAGCCTTTGGCGTCATGCCCCGTTCTTCGGCTGCACGCTGCACTTTGAGGCCGTGTTCGTCGGTTCCCGTCAGGAAAAACACGTCGAATTTTCGGTGCCGGTAATGACGTGCCATCGCGTCGGCCACAATCGTTGTGTACGCGTGGCCGATATGTGGCTCGCCGTTAACATAATAGATGGGTGTGGTGACGTAGAACGTGGACATGCAAACCTCGAGCTGCAAAGACGCGCGAATAGGTAACTGATGGGGCGTGGATTGACAACCGTTAGCGGCTGGCGGTGAGCCGTGAGCAGCTGACGGTAAGCAATGATCTGGCGCCGTGATTGGTACGAGGACATCAAGCGAAGAGGTCGGTCACCGTTTTCATCGATAAGTAGAGCCGTGTTTGGCCATTCTGCTTATCCAACACCTCAAACCCATACTGTTCGTAGAAGCTCTTTGCATCGTCGTTTAACGCATCCACGATCACCGCAAACGAAGGTAGGTGGGCGTTGATGGCCGCGCAGTGTTTCAAGGCCTGAATCAACGTAACTTTCCCCAGACCCTGCCCTTGCGCCAATTTATGCACCGCCAGCTGAGCGAGTAGGAGCACCGGCACAGGATAAAACGGGAGCTTCTTGCTGACGGCTTTCGGCAAGGTCTCTCGCTCAATCTCGGTATGGGAAAGTGTGTAAAATGAGCAGATCGATGCGTCGTCGTCTTGCTCGGGAAGCACCATCGTCAAAGAGATGCCCGCAGACCGATGCCTGGCCGCATAGAGTTTAAGGCAATCGTTCAGTTGCGGAGTCCCGCAATCAAATGAACCGCGGTCATGGACACTTTTGTCCAATTCAACAAAAACGAGCGAGGGAATCACCTAAAACCCTTCTTCTCGGCAAACTCAAGCGCCTCACGTAATTTCTGATTCGGTTCGTCTGCCGCCTCGCATGCCCTCATGAAGCGATCGAAGACGTCATCTTTCAATGTCATCGATTCGTGTTCGCGGATCACTCGCTCAGCGTCTTTCTCAATCAGACCCACGACATATTCCGTCAGACTTTTCATCCCCTGAAGCGCCGCGGCCTTCTCAGCGGCCGCCTTGATGGTTTCGTCAATTCGCATATCAATTCGTGCTGTAGTCAACCTGACCTCCGTGTGGAACCTCTGATCACAAATCTAATGACACCCGACCCAAATGTACAGCAGATGGCCGTACAAAAGCCTAATAATGGAAGCCGACCCGGTTTCTCGAACTCTTCGGTCAGCCGAAAAATGACCTGCGATTAGCGGTGAACTGCAGACAGGAACGTCACTCGCAATCAGGCAGCGCCATGACTTCCGACCTGCGCGCCGCGCTCACTGGCTCCCATGTGTAACTGAGGTTGCAGCCATTCTCGATATACGTGTCGTTTGACGCTTCGTAGACGCCGGGTTCCTCGCCCAGACACTCGTGATCCGACGGGACGCGTTCAATCACGTAGGGCGCCTCCAGACAGGTATTATCATCGGAAACCTGCCGCGCCATCACGTCCACCAATTCGGTCCCGAATGGAGGGCAATCGTCGTTGGAGCCATTGAATTGGATGGGCGTCAGGCCGTCACCAATGCAGGTATTTCGGAAGCGCCAGATTCCGCCGTCCTTGTCCTGAGCGATTGTCACCGCCTGGTCGCAACCAGACGGGCCCGAATACGCAAACTCCTTCTGGCCGTCCCAGCACTGACGAACCTCGTCGTAACTTTCGCCCGTCACGTCCGAAATGCAGCCGGCCAGAAACAAAAATGCCATCCCGACCGCCATTGTTGCCCGCAAACCTGTCATGTTCATTTCCCTCCTCAAAAATTCTTCTTCGAATCCGATCCGGAATCGGACCATCTGAACCAGCACTTATGCATTTTAAGCATAAGAAAAAGGACCGGCATAGTTTAGCTGTTCGCCCTTCCTTGCCCTTTACGGCATGCCCGTGCTTGGGATATGCGCGCACCTCCGGCCCAAGAGGCTCTTGTTCTTGGCAAAAAAGGTTAGTTTTGGATCCTACATTTTTCATAAAAGTTCTGGGCGGATTATTCGCCATCATGAACCCATTCCTCGCATTGCCGATGTTCTTGTCGTTGACCGACGACTACGAACCTGGCCTGCAGAGGCGTACTGCCGTCAAGGTGGTCATGGCAAGCGCTGCGCTTTGTGGCGTTTTGGCGTTGGGTGGCACCAGCATCCTGAATGTTTTCGGAATCGGCATCGATGGGTTTCGAATCGCCGGTGGCATCGTCCTCATGACAATCGCGCTGGGAATGCTCAACGGTACAGGCCATACCTCGCATCGCGGCACGCCAGCTGAGCGTGCCGAAAACAAAGAGCGGGACGACGTTTCCTTTTACCCGATAGCCTTCCCGATGATTGTCGGGCCGGGAACGATCACGACCATCATTGTGTTCACAACCGAGGCGAAGTCAGTTTATGAATTCGCGTCAATCGCGGCCGCTTTGACAATTGTTTTGGTGGTCCTGATGGCGGTGCTTTGGCTTGCCGCCGATATCGGTAAACACCTGTCGAGTACCTTACGCTTGGTGTCCATTCGTTTGATGGGCATGATCATCGCGGCAATCGCCGTGGACATGGTGATCAGCGGCTTAAAAGCCACGCTACCCGGACTGGCTGGCTAAAAAAATTATTATGAGACGGGAACCAAACTTGTCCGAACTGGCGCATCGTCATACGCAAAGCCTTCGCCGACCACGTAAATGGTGCCACCAGCAATCGTAATATCCCAAGTATTTTGGCGTTTAATCACCCCAGCTAAATCTGACAAAAAAGTCGGATCTAAAACCACAAAATCGACGTTTTTTCCGGCAAATTGTTCGGAAAGTGCATCGACTGTTGTGGTTCCGCGATGGGCGTAAATAATCACGCGGTCAGAAATCCGAATGGCGCGTTGAAGGCGTTCTGGGGTTGGCAGACCAATGTCTACCCAAAGCAACGACCGACCGTCATCCGACATCAACGTGACAGATGGTTCTTCGCCCAAAGACAGGCCCGGCCCCATCTTCAGATAGGGCTGATACTCAAGCGAATAGGCCAAAACACGGGCTAACATGTATTCGTCGGTTTCGCTTTGGTGGCGGTCGACGCGAAGCTCCAAGGTCTCGTATGCACCCTTGTCGGAGTCGGCCAAATTAATATTAAAACGAAAAAGCATATCAGGCTCCGGGCCAGGAATCGGGAACCACAAATCCGCGGCTCTGCTCACGCCACTCTCCGTCGATTTGCACCATCGCTGCAAGGTGAAGCGGCCGAATCGACGCCGGTTGGTCAGGCTTCCACTCACGACTCACGTCAAAATCTTGGGCGGGCGACAACCAGAAAAGCCTTGGCAAAATCATCCAGCGGGTTTGAGGCGCAAAATCCTTCAGAAGCGCGACCTCGCCCTGATGGACCCACCAGCCTCGCAACCCGTCGGGGTTGGCCTCGGGGTGATGGGCCACGCGGAATTTAGGGTTCAACGACTCGTACAAAACGCCGCGAATCAGCGCAGCTGGAACGACCTTTTCCCTAATCCCCAAGCTGGCCAACGCTTTTTTGCCCTCAGCCGTCGAGGCCAGCTGCATCTGTTTTTGCAGCATTTTAGCCCATTTCAGTTCCAGGCGGTCCACGGCATTCGGACCGTACCAAAACGGCTCACCAGCGGGCCCTGGATGGCCCAGGTAGAATTTCACGGCGAGTTCCCAATGATGCACCTGAGCGTCTCGACGAAAGATTAGGTCGAACTCGCCGACCGTTCCGCCCTGCCCCTGCACTTGCAGGTTTTTCGCAAGAACCGTGGCTGGCCCGACGGCCGAGATCCACACGCCAACTAGCGTTTCGAAATAGTCTCCAAGGCGATTTCCAACCTTGGAGACTCGCTTTTCGAGGTCCGAACCCGGCCGACCAAGCCGAGCCAAAGTCCCAGGATATCGATCAAAATCGTTGTTTCCTTGGCTTTGGTCGATGATCTGCGGATGCGACACCAAAGACGGGCTCGAAAAAACCCATTCCAAGTCCCGCACAGACTGAGGAAGGTCGGGCCTCAACGTCTACGACGTCGCAAGCCGAGCAAAGCGATGACTGCCAGCCAAGAGGCGCCGCCACCGACTGCCGAACATCCATCGCCGGTGAGCTCGCCACTGGTGTAATCCTTCCCTTCCCATGGCACGTATGGGGCTGGGACGACTTCGACAAACTCGCCGGCGTCTGTGGCCACGGTGCCCATGTCTGCTTCGCCCATATCCGATTGGTTCATATCAGCACCAACGTCTGCCCCCATGTCGCTGCCAGCGTCCGAACCAACGTCTGTTCCTGCGTCGGCTAGCTCGGCGGAACAGGTGGTTCCGTCACCCACGAACCCGGCGTCACATGCGCAGGTGAACAAACCAAGCGTGTTCGTGCACGTGGCGTTTTCATCGCAGTCGTCCGTGCCATCAACACACTCGTTGACGTCCATGCATCCTGTGCCGGTGGCCAAACCGTCTCCGACGTACCCGTCGGCACACGTGCAAGTGAACGAGCCCACCGAATTTGTGCAAGACGCCTCTGCCACGCAGTTATTGGTGTTGGTGGCACACTCATCAACATCAGAACACCCGGTTCCAGACGTCTTTCCGTCGCCTTCGAACCCAAGGTCACAAAGGCAGGAATAATCATTGGGCGCATCCGCTTCGACGCAGCTGGAATCGGCCGAGCAGTCGTCCGTTGCGCCGCAGTCCGCGGGCACACAGGTTTCATTGAAATTTGTGGTTCCGATGGGGCAAGCGCACGTGAATCCCGGCGCCATCCAAACGTTCAACGGAATTTCCTGACAAGTTCCGACGCCGCATGGGTTTACAGCACATTCGTTCGTGTCAGCGCAGCCCCAGGTCCCGGTGCCCAGCGTTGTCCCGAGTGAACCCGGAGTGCAGGAAAACAAAAAACTGTAATTTTTCGCGGGCGTGGTGCCTAAAATGGCATCACAAACCACGTTATTATTGCAGGCAGCCGATGCGTTTGTGGCACAAGACAGCATGTTGCATCCGGCGTTTTCGGCCGAAAGCGGAAACCCTGCCGAGCCGACGTTATCGAGTTCAAACGCATTTGTCCGCCCGTCTCCGTCCGCATCCAATAAGCCCAGGGCCACGGACCAACCCGTCGTCCGATATTGAATGCCAAAGGGATTAAAACAGGGGGCTTGCGGGTCTGTGTTCCCTGGAGCACACGCACCGCCTCCCGATGGGTGCACGTGACAATCGGTGCACTCAAACGCGTTGAAGCTGGCAGGCAGCGCCGGCAGACCGTAGCGCTGATTCACGTAGGGCGGGAAAGCCCACGAAACCGAAGAGACTGCGCACAACGATAGAATATTTAGGAAAAATAATGGCTTCATAGAGATACCCACGACGGACGTTGAATTTCTGCCATCATCGGTGGCCTTTCCCAGACGCTCAAGCACACAATGCACAAAACCAGCGAGAAAGTTGCATCGCCCAGCACGGCTGGCGCAATTTGTTCGCGACCTTAAGCGCCCCTTGGAGCTTTTGGATTAGGCTGAGCCATCGCGGTTTACTGGCACGCGAATTGCGGTAAGTTGGCGTCATGATTCGTCGCGCGCTACTTACCTTTGTGTTCCTTACTTCTTGCTCCTCGGACACCGATGACACGCGGGAGCGCTACCCTGACCGGTGTCGGGCGCCAGCGGATGTGAACGCCGCTCCGTCCACGATCTTTGAAGCGCTGACGTTCATCGATAGCCTGCCTCGCCCCGTCACGGTTCCTTGCGTGGTAGAAGCCCTCGCTCGCCCGATCTCGATCATCGGATCGACGAGCCCCTTCAGCGCTCAACCTGCCGCTGGAGACGAAGCCCCGCGCATTTTTGCCATCTACGACACTCTAGTTCTTAGTTTCGTGCCCGATGGCGACGGGTCGCACGTGCTGGAATTCGCCGAAGAACGGCCCAACGCGCGATCAGTCAAAGCCGAGCTAAAGATGCCTGTTGAGGGCGATTTGGATTTTGCCGAAGCGTTCGACCACCTTCAGATGGAGACCGGCAGTGTGTGCGGGTCGTGCCACAAAAACGAGCAGCCGGCCTGGGATATCGGCTATGCCAACGCATTCGAATCGTCAGCGTTGAGGCCAACTCGGAATGACCTTGTGGACCTGTACTCGATTTTTGAACAAGCCGAGGCGTGCGATTCTCAAATCACGCCCGCTCGCTGTGATATCTACGATGCACTGTTCTACCGAGGCGAGGTGCTCGATGGAGATTTTCCCCGTCCACTGCCCACTATTTTCGATTAAACACGCAGGCCGTTTGAGCCCGTAATAACGACATGAATAGGGGCAGGATAATTTCCGGGTTCTTCCCGGTCGATTGACACCCCTTTGCCGGCCGACTAACCAATAGGCCAACTACGACTAAGAGGAGCTTATGAAACTCGCGACCCTTCGAGACCATACACGTGACGGAAAACTCGTCATCGTTCGACGCGACAACGCGGTTTACACTCACGCTTCAGACATTGCGCCGACGCTGCAATTCGCCCTGGACCACTGGGATAACGTTGTAGACCGTCTGCAACAGCGTGCCTCAGAGCTTGAGCGCGGCGTCGTTGAAGAACTTCCTGTTGAGCCCGACGAGCTCGCGTCCCCACTACCCCGCGCCTACGAATGGATCGACGGCTCGGCCTACATCAATCATATCGTTTTGGTTCGCAAAGCACGTGGCGCTGAGCCTCCAGCGACCTTGGCAACAGACCCTCTGATTTATCAAGGTGGCTCAGGAATGTTGCTGAGCCCCACCCAAGACATCCCGCTCTACGACGAAAGTTGGGGACTGGATTTTGAGGCCGAAGTCGCGGTGATTTTGGGCGACACACCCGTAGGCGTGTCCAAAGAAGAAGCGCTCGACTACGTGAAACTCATCGTACTGGTGAACGACTGCACACTGCGAAATCTGATCCCGGCCGAGCTCGCCAAGAGCTTTGGATTCTTTCAGTCCAAGCCAGCTTCAGCGTTTTCACCCTTTGCCGTGACGCCAGACGAGCTTGGTGAGGCTTGGAAAGAAGGCCGTGTCCACCTTCCGCTGAAATCGACCTATAATGACAAGCTTTTTGGTGATCCGGAGGCCGGCCCCGAGATGCATTTCTCGTTCGCGGATCTGATTCACCATATCGCCAAGACCCGCGCATACACGGCGGGAACGATCTTGGGTTCGGGAACGATTTCGAACGAAGATCGAACTCGAGGTTCGTCGTGCTTGGCCGAAAAACGCATGATCGAAAAAATCGATGAAGGCGAATTCAAGACTCCGTTCATGAAAGTCGGAGACACAATCCGCATCGAAATGTTGAACAAAGCTGGCGAAAACGTGTTTGGAACCATCTCTCAAAAGGTAGTCAAAGCGTGAAACTTTACGGATACTGGCGAAGCTCGGCGACGTGGCGCGTTCGAATCGCGCTGAATTTCAAAGAGATCCCTTACGAGTACATTCCGGTGCATCTCGTGAACGATGGCGGCGAACACCGCCAAGATTGGTACCAAGCGCTCAACCCGAGCCAACAGGTGCCAACCCTTGAGGTTGAACTCGACGGTTCGACGCGTCATCTGGGGCAGTCTCTGGCGATTATGGAATTCCTCGAGGACTTCAAGGCAGACCCTGCGATGATTCCGTCCGATCTGTACCTGCGTGCGCGCACGCGCCAACTTGCCGAAATCGTGAACTCTGGCATTCAGCCGCTGCAAAATATGTCGGTGCTGAATCACCTGAAAGCTCTGAAAATTGACCCTAACGCCTGGTCCAGGAAATGGATTTCGCAAGGATTGACTGCCTATCAAACCGTGGTGGAAACCACGGCAGGAACTTTCAGCGTCGGCGATTCTCCCACTTGGGCAGACGCATGCCTGATCCCGCAATTGTACAACGCACGGCGTTTTTCAATCGACCTGGCACCGTATTCTCGGCTTGTCGACATCGAAGCTGCCTGCATTGAATTGGATTCGTTTAAACGCGCCCATGCCGACGCTCAACCTGACGCTCAGCCATGAGCCACCGGGTCGAAATCAAGCCGTTTGCGGCAATGACCTTGGACGAGCTCTACAAAGTTTTGTGGTTGCGAGACATCGTTTTTGTCGTCGGTCAGAAGATCACCTCGGAATCCGAAGTCGATGGGCGTGACCCAGAATGCCACCACGCGATGTTGTGGCAGGACGACCGAGTCATCGGAACGGCCCGAGTATTTGCCGATTGCGACCCTAATATCGTGGGCCGTGTGGCAATTCATACGGACTTCCAACGTCAAGGCTTGGGCTCCGAACTGATGGAACATATCCAGACCTGGCTGACGGGCCGACCGGCAGAGCTGCACGCGCAAGCCCATCTTGAGGACTGGTATCGATCGCTCGGCTGGACTCGAAACAGCGACGTCTTTATGGAAGCAGAAATCCCCCACGTCACGATGACGCTCAACCTCCCAAAGGAATCCCAATGACGCCCGAACAAAAGCTCAAAGAACTCGGTATCGATCTTCCCAACGCGCCGGCCGCCGCAGCTGCATATGTCCCTTTTATGATCGCTGGAAACTTGGTCATGACTGCCGGACAAATCTCGGTCAAAGACGGTGCGTTGATTGCGCAGGGCGTCGTCGGTCGCGAAATCGATATGGAGACCGCACAAGCTTGTTCAAAACAATGCGCCATCAATGTCATTGCCCAAGTCAAAGCCGCACTCGGCGAGCTTTCACGCGTGAAACGTATTGTGAAACTGAACGTATTTGTCGCCAGCACACACGACTTCACCCAACAGCATATTGTTGCCAATTCGGCGTCGTTGCTTATCGCCGAGGTTTTCGGTGAAGCCGGACAGCACGCTCGATCGGCCGTTGGTGTCGCTTCCCTTCCGCTGAACAGTCCGGTCGAAATCGAAGCCATCGTGGAATTCAACGACTGATTGATCGGCTGTACCTCGCCGACGTCCCGCTCACCGCAAAGGAGTCGAACCATGTCTCATATTGATGTCACGCAGGAATCATTCGAAACCGACGTGATCCGTCAGTCTTACGAACACCCCGTAATCGTCGATTTTTGGGCGCCTTGGTGCGGTCCCTGCCGAACTCTGGGCCCCGTGCTTGAGACACTGGCCGATGAGGCAAACGGCGAGTGGGTCTTGGCCAAGGTCAATACTGAGGAAGCCCAGCAACTTGCCAGCGATTTTCAGATTCAAGGCATCCCAAACGTCAAAGCGTTTGTGAACGGAAAAGTCGTCGATGAATTTGCAGGTGCCCTTCCCCGCGCAATGGTTGTCGATTGGCTCAAAAAGGTCGTGCCTACGTCGCTAGACAAGGCCCTAATCGCCGCTCGAGGCCATCTTCGCGACGGAAGTATTGAGGCAGCCCGGCCCGTCTTTGAGCAAGCGCACGTGGACGACCCCAGCCGGACGGATATCAGGATCTACCTGGCTGAAATCGCGATTCATGACACGAAGCTGGATGATGCTCGCGCAATTTTAGATAAGATCCCCGACTATCAAGAAGACAAATTTGGTCACGACTTTGCGGTCGCTTGGCTCAAGCTAGAAGCCGCACTGGCGCGAACTCGAAGCGACGCGCCGGAACGACTTGCAAGCGACTCTAAGGATCATCAAGCTCGTTGGGATCTCGCGATGATCAAGTTCAGCAAGGGCGACGCTGAAGATGCTCTTCGCCAACTTCTGGAGATCTTCAAAGCTGACCGTACGTGGGGCGACGAGGCCTCAAGGAAGGCCATGATCAGAATCTTTCGGGCCGTCGGTGAGGACGACCCACTCTGCGTGTATTGGCGAACTCAGCTCGCTCGCTGGATGTACTGACGTTTTCGCCTGAAGCCGAGTACCACCGCCAGCATCCAAACTCCCATCATCCCGCCAACACTATTACATCCGTCGTCTTTCGCGCCGGGTGTGCTTGGCTGGCCGTTTGTCCCAGCGTCGGTGGTCACAGCCATATCTGGATTTGTCGACGTCCCTGAGTCAATCGGGTCGACCTGGTTGTTCTCGCCGACGTCGGAATCCGACCCAGCATCGGCAGTCCCACCGGCATCTTCAGCGACCGTCGTGCCATCATGAAATGGTGTTTTGGCATCGCAAGCTGGGCCGACCGAATACTCGATGGC
>JBBKVQ010000005.1:0-2515 GCA_037968515.1 Bradymonadaceae bacterium | reverse complement strand
GTGCCACGTGTGGCCACCCCATTAACGAACTCGTAGCCGTTGATTTCCGAAATCGCATGGCCAAGGTCGTCGTAGGCTTTGGTCTCGAGGTATTCGATTTGCCCATCTCGATTTTCGTCCTGGGTATGACGGGTAAGGCGACCCTGAGCGTCGTAGTCGTAGACGTCGATCCATCCCTGAGTGATATTCCGAGTCGTGACCGTGTGACTTGAATCGGAATGCCATACGTACGTTGACTCAGCCCGCAGCGTGCCGTCGTGGTAGCTCAGCGACGCAAGCCGTCCATCGGAGTAAGTCCACTCATGGGTCATTCGTTCTTCATCACTCTGATAAACAAAGGTGCGCAGCGGTTCGCCAGCGGCATTGACCTCGGTACGACTACGCCAATGTGTGACTCCATCCGTCTTGTACTCGGTCAGAGTCTGCACGTGCGAAACTGGGTGAAACTGCTCTTCGCGATACTCAGAACCGGCCACGGATTCGGACGCCCATTCGTTGCCCCAGTACTTCCTGATGAGCACCTCGCCAGCGCCGTCGTGCTGCGTCTGTACCCGAGAAAAAAGAGGCCCATCGTGGGTTTCGCGACGCTCGGTGGTCTTTGTATTGCCCACCGACTTATAGGTCTCAACCCATGGGCGATAGATCATGTACGCGGGAGGCGGATTCCACGGCATGTAAGCCGTAAGCGACAAAGACCCAGCGTCGTAGTTGTTGACCCAGAGCTCAGTCGGGCATCCCAACGCGTCGAAATTCTCGACGATCGCAGCCTCTTGGCCCCACACAGCGGCGGGAAGCGCCGTAAGCGCCAAGGATGGAAACGTGCAGTCACCGGTTGGAACGATTAGCGTTGGGATATAAACCACGGGCTCATCAACGGGGGCCGTGACGACAGGGTCGACGCTTGGATCTGACGTAACGCCTTCTTCGTACGGCTCATCGATCTGCCAAGTTAATGGTTTTTCGTCGATGTCTGCGCAACCGCTGATCAGGGCCAATGCGACTACTAATCGTTTCATGAGAACCTCCTTGATTCCCCTGAAGTGTAGCCACCCGCCGATTAGCAGTGAATCGTTATTATTGTTACGAAACAATAAACCAGAGCAATATAATCAGCGAACTCGAAGCACGTGATTTGCGCGAACGAAATGGGCGATGCACGCCACGGCTAGTCCAGCCAGCAGAGCCATCCAAACACCTACGGGTGAATGGTTCTGGTAGGCCCAAACCAGAGTCGCAAGGCCCACAACCCAGAACGACAACGTGGTGGCCACCAGGGCGTATCGCGCTTCACGCAGGCCTCGAAGCGTCCCCATGCCGACGACCTGGAAGCCGTCAAAAAGCTGGAAGAACCCGCCGATTATTAAAAGCTCAACAGCCAGGGCTTCGACGTTGCCTTCTTGACCATAAAGACTGGCGATATAGCTGGCACCGAAAATAAAACCCAGACCCGTCAGCGACTGCACCACACCCGTAATAATCAGGCTCGCCTTCCACGCCGTTCGTGCGCCCAAGAGGTCATTATTTCCAAGATGCTGGCCGATTCGAATGCTCACCGCGAACGACAGACCCAGCGGAATCATGAAGATCAAAGACGCGGCGTTCAGCGCCACCTGATGGGCCGCGAGCTCCACTTCGCCGATGCGACCCATCACAAAAGTTGTGGTCGCAAAAAAGCCCATTTCCGTCGCAATCGCGCCACCAAAGGGCACGCCCAACCATATGACTTCTTTCAGTGCCGGCCAGTCCGGCCGCATAGGCCATCGAAATATCTCGTATTTTGTGTATTTGGGACGAGTCGCAACATAGGCCACAAGGGCCACGACCGAGAGCCAAGTCAGGGATGCCGTGGCGTAACCGGCGCCCTTCACCCCAAGTCCCTCAAACTCACCTGCGCCAAAAATCAGCAGGTAATCCAATGGGATATTTAGCAAAGCAATCGCGGCTGCGATCACGACCGAAGGCACCGAATCACCCGTGCCCTCGCAGAAATTTCTGACGGATAAAAATGCCAATTGGGCTGGCACGGTCCAAATCATCGCGTTCAGATATTCTGCGGCGATGGCACTTGGGCCGGGCAACTGGCCAATCGCCAGCAGGAAATTCTCGGCAAAAACCAAACCGATAATTAAAAAGGCTGAGATTCCAACAGACAGCAACAACGACTGCCGCAGGTAATGGCCCGCTGCCTTATGCCGTTTGCCGCCCTCTTCTTTGGACACAAGCACGCTCAGCGCGCCCATCAGGCCCACGATGACAATCACCACCAAGCTGTAAAATGAACCCGCAAGCGCAAGGCCGCCCAGGGCTTCCTTGCCAAGGCGCCCGACCATGATGTTGTCGACCACGACCATCACGATGCTCAGGAACTGAGCGCCCATGATGGGAACGGCGAGCCGTAAGGTCTGCTGAATTTCGGTTCGTAAAGGCATAGCGGTTGCGATTCTGCGCTTGGTACGCAGGCCCTATGGCCTGCATTGCGATTCTGCCCTTGGTACGCAGGCCCTATGGCCTGCAT
>JBBKVQ010000004.1:0-5279 GCA_037968515.1 Bradymonadaceae bacterium | reverse complement strand
TGGCCGTGATGGATGTTGCCGTTGGCGTAAGGGGGGCCGTCATGAAGCACAAATTTCGGGGCCCCTTGCGCCTTGCGGGCCGCAATAATCTTTCCGTAAACATCCATGTTCTCCCAGCGCGCAAGCATCTCGGGCTCGCGGTTGGCGAGGTCCGCCCGCATGGAAAAGTCGGTGTTAGGAAGATTGAGGGTTGTCTTGAAATCCGTCACGACGCACTCCGTAAATACGTTGGCAAATCGACTTGATGTCGACCTCCGCTGAGATAGCAGGAACGCAGAGCTTTGTCAGTCGCGTTTCAGCGGGCAGTGAGCGGTTGGCAGTGAGCAGTGAGCGTTGGCAGTGAGCGGTTGGCAGTGAGCACCGCCGGCGCGGTGACTGGTCCGCCAGGCTCCTGAGGCCGGTGCATAGGGATCGATGACGAGGTGATTGGTCCGCGAGCCTTATGGCTCGTATGTGATTGGTCCGCGAGCCCTTATGGCTCGCATGTGTCTGAATAATCGCAGGAATCGCATGCAGGCCATAGGGCCTGCGCACCAAACGTAGAATCACAGAGATAGCAGGATGGGGCGAAAACAGTCGCATGTGTCTGAATAATTGAAGGAATCGCATGCAGGTCATAGGGCCCGCGCACCAAGCGCAGAATCACAGAGATTGCAGATAGGCCGAGACAGCCTCCTCCTGCCTGGCCCCGAGCTCATAGCTCTCAGCTAGCTGCGAAACTTGTTGGCCATGCCCATGATATCGTCCAATGGATTTCCGTCGCCGTTGAAGTCGAGCATGTTTGCTAGTCCACCAAGGCCGCCACTTGCCGGTGCAGCGGCTTGTGGTTGCCCGCCGCCAAGCACGCTGCCGAGCACATTGCCCAACATGCCGCCCATGCCACTGCTGCTGGCTGGTGGGCTGGACTGGCTATTCTGTTTTGCCATGTAGCCGGCGACCATCATGGTCAAAATCGGGAGCATTTTCTTGAGCAGGCTGGTATCGACACCGGTCTGGTTTGAGGCATGCTCCGCCACGTTTCGGCTGACTTCCTTCGATCCAAAAATCTGGCCGAGGATATTATTGCCGTTTTCAACGGGGGTCGGGCTGGAACCCAAAACTTGCTCAAGCAACGCGCCGCCGCCCATGCCACCAAGCATGCCCATCATGCCTTCAAGCCCACTTCCTTGGCCTTGAGCATTCTTTTTGAATCCGCCCATAATGGCCGGAAGCAGCGCTGCCGCGCCTGTTGCGGCCGTTTTCTGGTCGACGCCAAGTTCTTTGGCCATTGATGCGATTCCGCCACTCTGTTCCAAAATTGCTGCAATATCCATGGGATGCCTCTCAGTATTTAAATCGTTGGGGTGCTCTTGCGCGTCACTTTGCCCACAAAGCTCCACTTAAACAAGGCGCCGCGTTCGGGACGTCGTTGCAACACTCGAACTCGGAAATCGCTTGCATTCATGAGGTCGAACGTTGGTTTGGAGGCCTCCGTAAAACGTCCAGAGGTCCCGGTTGGTGCAAAAATGGGTTTCCGCCGGCGCCAAATGGACAAATTTGGCAACTTTCTTGGACTTTGACCGATAACACCCAAAACGAGGGTAAAATGGGCGTGTCAAAAACCAACCGTGCAGCGTCGATTGCAGCACCAAAACCCCCGCCGGTGAAAGGGGAGGCTTCCTTCCAAAAAGCCCTGAAGTCGGCGTCGGATAAACAAGCGGTTGCCGCGCGTCCCGAACCACCGGCCGAGGCACCATTATTGGACGAACCGCTCAAGGGTAAGGACGGTTTGAGCGCCAAGGTTGCCGAGGGTTTGGACCCGCAAGAACGCATCGATTCGGATTCCGGCGAAGCTTCCGTCGACCAAGCGCTGCGGGAATTCGAAGAAGTATCGGAAGATGATGTGTTTTCAGATGAAGACTCGTTTTTGGACGAAGACATCAAGGCCGCCGATGGCTCGTGGATGATGCCAACCGATGGGAAGTCACCGGTTGCGTTGGCGCCACCCACGGCCGCCGCTGCGCCGCCCGCGCCTTCAGAGGTCATGCAACAATTGGTAAGCGCTATGGCGGCGGAAGGCTGGGTAGGCGCCGATATTCATGGACGAAAGGTAGTGATGTTGAATGTTCAATGCCCCGGTCGGGGGTCGGTGCGAATTCGATTACGCAAAGAAGAGGCCGGTGTGTCTGTGCGAGTTCGGGCTGATAACGATGAGCTGTCGTCTTTGCTGCACGACCACCAGGATCAGCTGCGTGATGCGATGTCCAAAAAGGGCCTCGCGCTGACCAACCTTGAGGTGGTGAATTGACGTGGCGTTCGTTCCCTTGGGATCGCCTCAAACGGCTCGATGGCCCCGGTCAACACCTGGTTCCTCGCCTGTCGATTTTGGGTCGTGCCGAGTTGTTTTCCGCAGCCCTTGGAAAGGCGTTGGGAGTCAAGTGCCGGTTTGAACACGCCCGCGCCAGTGTTCATTCGGACGGAGTCAGGGTTCAGATGGACGATGGGTTTGTGGCCAGGGTCACGACGGTTCCAGGCAATTTTCCGCTGTATCTTTGGCTGCCGGCGTCCTCTTGCCTTGGACTGCTGCACCGACTGTTTGACGATACTGCGCCTCGAAACGGCCGCCTTAACGCGGAAGAGTGGGGCGCCTTGGCCTACGTGGCGTTGGAAGTCCTGAAAGCCGCGGTTGATGCGGGCCTTCCACCCGCACGGCTCGAAGCCAACCCGCCGCCCGAATCATTGGTCGCTCAGGATTTGTCTTCTGGGCCGGTGATGGAAAGCACGATTGTGTTTCGTGGCAGCGGGATCGGCCGCAACTTTGGCCGTCTTTTGATGCCGCTGGCCACCGCCGAAGAGCTTTCCAATCACCTTGAACCGCAGACGTATTTTGGTGATGCCGTTGGCCGGGCTCAGGTGAAGCTGCCGGTGTGTATTCCTGCCGGGCATCTGCCCTTCGAGGATCTGCGCACATTGATGGCGGGCGATGTGGTGTTCATCGCGGAATCTCTAGATGAACTCATGAGCGCGGGACATATCAAAACGTCGCACCATCATATCTCGGTGGCGCTCAACCACGATGACGACGCTTTTGGCGTCACGGTCGTAAATCTGAAGGATAATTTAATGGATCATGATGTAGCGGAAGCCGACACCACCAAGTTGACTCAAACTGAGGTCGAGATCGAAGTCCGAATGGGCTCGATACGCGTGTCGCTGATGGACCTCGGGAGCCTGGCCCCGGGAAGTCTTTTTGTGATGGACACACATCCTGGCGACCCTGTTGAACTCATGGTCGGAGGCACCGCGATCGCTCAGGCAGAGCTGGTGGTGGTGGGCGAACGTGTGGGCTGTCGCGTGATTCAGCGCCTAAAGTAGCGGTGATCCTGAGCGGCCAACAGGCTATTCGTGCCAGTCACACGAGGGGCATTCTATTCGGGGGACCATCAAAAAAACCCCGTAGACCCCAAGGATGAAGCTCACGCCAATCGTTGGGAAAAAGAAGATAAATGAGGCGAAAACCAGAGTGGCGCCAAATGCTTTGCGAAAGATAGACCCGACGCGAATCGTCTCGGTTTGGCATTTGGGGCAGCGATGCGGCATTAATCGACCTTGGCCAGACTTCTGAGCCGCTCAGCGGCGAGCTCAACAGCGAGGCGATCCTGTAGCACGGCAATCCGTGAGATCGTGAGCTGATTTTCTGCGTTAATCACATCAAGCTGAGTCGTCGCACCATAGCGGTAAGCGGCATTCGCCTGTTTTGTGGCTGTCTCGGCAAGCTCGACCTGGGTTTTTCCCGATTCCAGCTGAGTCAGGCTCGAAAGGTACTGATTCCACGCCGTGTCGATATCAGCTTTGATCTGACTCGAGGTTTTACGGGACTGGATTTGTGACGCCAGCAATGCAGCCTCTTGAATATCCATATTGGCTTCCCGAAGCCCACCGTCCCAGATGGTCCACGATGCACCAAACGAAAGTGTCCATTGGGCGTCGCTTGCACTGAGCGCGGTATTCTTTTGGTCGGCGAATTGAAACGTCGCCGACAAGATCGGCAGGTACTGGAAATAGATCTCTCGGACTTGTTCGTCGGCCAGCTGCTGCTGAAGATTCGCCTGTGCAACGTCAGCGCGGTTCATCGCTGCGGCGTCTTGAATGGTTTGCAAATCAACTTCTTCGGTCATCACACCGGTGTTGACCACGTCGAAATCCGGCGGTGTTTGCAGCAGGTGAGCCATCGAGGCACGGGTGTTCAAAAACGAAAGCCGTGAAGCTTCGATGTCTTTACGCGCCTGAACCTCTTGCAATCGAGCTCGTGTGACCTCGAACTCGGTGACGGTTCCCGCGGCCTGTCGCGCCAAAGTCGCCTTCAGCAAGGTCTCGGCCGACACCAAACGTTCCTTGCCGATCTCCATGACACGTCGGGTGGTCAGGAGCGCGTAGTAGGTTTGAAGGACAGCCAAGTCGAGCTGCTGCGCCACAACTTCGATGTTATTTTTTGCGAGCTCTTGCTGCAGGTGGGCCTGCGGCAAAAGTGACAAGGCCCTGAAGTTCGCGCGAACACTGGCAGAAACAGCCCAGTTCCAGGTGGTTTTTGGCTGAATCACGATCGCAGGACTGCCACTGGGTGCACCAAAATCCGCGACAACTTCCTCTTGATTCACGATATAATTCGCGTTGGCTGACAGAGTAGGAAATACCGTTGACCAGGCCTGTTTCACCATCGCATCAGCAATGGTGATCTGCGTTTGCAGCCCAGCCACATCAAGGCTGTTCTGGCGCACCATCACACGGGATTCCGCAAGAGTCAGGGTTCTGCTGGCCTCGATCTTGAACTCCGAAAGGTCCAATTGGCTGTCAGCAAAAAGGTCAGTCTGCTCGATCGAGTCGGGCGTGCTGAAGGTAGGCGCCGATTCGGCAACAGGGACCTCTTGGGCCTGCAATGCGAACGGCACCAGCATAACGAGGAGCGCTGCGGCAGCGCTTGCAGCAGCGCCGCCCTTCAGGAAGTTCTGCGTACGCATCGAAAGGCTCTCGGCCATCACATATGCAGCGGGGACAACGATCAGAATGAGCAACGTAGAAACGACCAGTCCCGCCGAGACAACGTTGGCCATCGGGCCCCACATCTCGACTGAACGTCCACCGAACACGATATTCAAGTTCACGAAATCGATGCTGACGCCCGCAACCAACGGCAGCAGGCCCAGCACGGTGGTCGAGGCCGTCAGTAGCACGGGGCGGAATCGTACGACACCCGCCATGATCGCGGCTTCCCGCAACTCCATGCCGCGCTCGCGCAGCTG
>JBBKVQ010000003.1:0-6092 GCA_037968515.1 Bradymonadaceae bacterium | reverse complement strand
TTTTAGGCCTTCTAGACGCCAACGAGCGCTGGGATCCAGCGCAAGGAATTGCCTTCGAAACCTTTGCGGAGTTTCGAATCAAAGGGGCCATTCTTGACGAGATTAGACGTCATGATTTTTTTCCACGACGACTTCGAGCTCAAGCTAATAAGGTGAAAAAGAACGAAGCAAAATTGGAAGCTCAATTGGGTCGTCGCCCTTCGGACGACGAGATTGCCGTCGAGATGGAATTACCACTCGAGGACTTCCAGAAGCTGCGTGGTGAAGTTGCCCAATATGTGTTTGTGCCTGAAGAAGACTGCATCTCGTTGCAGTCACCCTTCCCGCAGCCAGACCAGGTTTTGGCCATTACAGAGCTGCGAGAATCGCTGAAAAAGGCCCTGGAAGATCTTCCGGATAAAGAAAAACTGGTGCTCGATCTTTATTATAATCACGAGCTTAAACTCAAAGAGATCGCGGACATCCTTGAGGTCACAGAAGGTCGAGTGAGCCAGATTAAATCGGAAGCGCACAAAAGACTTAAACTGAAACTGAAGAGTGCCGGCGCTCTTTGACCGTCACCCGATTGGCTTGAAATGGTAGTGGCTGGAAATGCCCTCAATATCGTGATGATACCAAAGCGCATCGGGTGTTCGAAGGTCGATAGCATCAAGCACGTCCTGCAGTTCCTCGTGCGTCACGATGGTCCGAACCAGCTCCATCGACTGCGAGCTGTAACCACCCGACGCTTGCTGAACGGTGAACGTCCGATGCGGCGCAGCCTCAAGGATGGCCTCCCCAAGCGCCTTGGTGTCTTGGGTCACAGCCGTTAGCACCACCAGTTTGAACTTCCGAAAAAAGTTGTTCAACGTTTCGGCTGACGTAAAAATGTAGATCGACGTGTACATCAGCGTGTTGATTACAGGCTCGATGGTTTCGGTGCGCACGTAGTCCAACGTCAATCCATAAGCGGTTGAAACGGTTGCCGCGATGATTCCGATGGTGCCCACAGGCTTCAGGTATTTCATGGCGAAATAGGCCGCCAAAATATCCTCATCGCCCGTTGAACCCCGCAAACGCAGGGCTGCTGCCTTTGCAAGGCCGGCCAAAATCCCACCGAATAGAACCAAAAGAATTCGCTCGTTTTGGGACTCAGGGCTGGCGAATTCCAATTGAGGTAGGAACGAAAGGCCGACGATAACGGCCGCCACGGTCAGCATTGTGCGGAAGGCAAAGGTTCGACTGATTTTGGCGAACGCAAACGCGATGAGGATGGCTTGGGCGATGCCGTAAAGCACCAGGAACAGCCACTCGATTTCGAAGAAATACGCGGTGGCTGCAGCCAACCCCTCAAATCCCGTAAGGATTACTTTTGCCGGGAAAACAAAGTATTTTAGAGCACATGCGTAGACAAGGCCGGCTCCAATCGTCCCAAGGGACTCGACCGTGTGTCGTAAGATGCGTTTCGAAGTCGTCACAGTCACTTTAGGTCCATCGGTCTTTTATTTGTGCGAACAGCTTTCTCGGACAGCCTCTTATCACAAATTGAACAGATGTAGCTAAATGCTTGGACGCCCTGCGAGTGGTCGGTGCGATTTGATTAACTCGCGTCCACAATCTAAGGTCGCGCCGCTTCGACTTTATTTGCAGGATACCCATGTTTTTGTCTCCAACCCGTATTGTCTCGTCGGCCCTGATGGTCATTGCTCTTGTCCTTGTTGGGTGCGGTGATGTGAGCCAGAAGAGCAAGACCAGCGCCAATAACACCTCGAATAATACCGAAAATAACCTGACCAATAACGGCACAAACAGTGACCCGAATAACACCATCGAGGTCGTGCCTGGCGAGGTCACGACTCTTGCCTCGGTCGCCAAAGAAGTTGCAATGGTCGGTGGTACAGCCCCACAAGCGGGCAATACCTTGGTTCTGGTTGACGTAAAAATTGGCAATGGTTTGGATGAGTCGCTGTCGGTGGGTTACGACAAGTTTCGCTTGAAGACCGACGACAACTTAGAACGCTCAGCGTCCGCTCTGTCGGCGGCAACCATGCCATCCTGTCCAATCGACGCGCTGCAGTCGGCCGGCAGCGTTTTGTCGTGTCAGATTGCGTTCGAGATCCCAAGAGGAGTCGAACCTGCGACCCTTATTTTCGACGCTCCGGCAGGGGTCATTGAATCCACCCTACGCCTCGAAGCCTGCACAGTATGTGACGGTCGTTGTGTTGACCTGATGACAGACAACGCCCACTGCGGCGTTTGTTCTCGGGCGGTCTCGGCAGAAGGGCAATGTGTTAACGGTGCCCCTGGTTGCCCGTCCGGTGCCTTCATGTGCCACGGGAACTGTCAGAGCAGCTCCCAAAGGTGCAATATCGACGTTGAAATCCCTAAAGACTGTTTCTCTGTTTGTGGCGATGCAGGGCTGACCTGTGAACGTGCGAACTATTTTTATGCCTGTGGCGACGAAGGGATTTCGGACCGCGACGCCGATTGCCGTGCGGTGCCGCCAGCCGATTGCTCAGAATATTACGTGAATTGCGAGTGCGGCCCGTAGTCCAGCAAGGAACTCAGGCCTTGGGCGTTAACGCATAAAAAGCCATGCTCACGGCGATCGCCCACATCATCAGGCCAATCAACGTATCGAGTACGCGCCAGGACATCGGGCGAGTAAAGAGAGGAGCAAAAAAACGGGCCCCGAAACCGAGCGAAAAAAAGAAAAGAGACGACCCCGCGATTGCTCCAGCGCCAAAATACATTTCGTGCGCAGGGTATTGGGCCGACAGGGTTCCCAGAAAAACCACCGTATCCAGATAAACATGTGGGTTGCCCCAAGTCAGCGCCGCAATGGTCGCCAAAGTGGGCCAGAGGGCCTTTGGGGCCTCGACGCTTGGGACCAGCGATCCGCCTCCTTTCCATGCAGACTGCAACGAGCGCGCGCCATACCAAATCAAGAAGGCGACTCCTCCCCATAGAAGGGTCGAGCTGAACCAAGGTGCTGCAGCTGATGCAAATGCAAAACCCGACACACCAATTGCGATCAAGACTGCGTCTGACAACGCGCAGAAGAGCACGACGGCCAAGACGTGTTCTCGTCGAATCCCTTGCCGTAACACAAACGCATTTTGCGCTCCGATTGCTGCGATTAAGCCGATCGAGAGCTGCAGGCCCGAAAAAAACGCGATGGAACTGGGGTTCATGGTTTTACTTACTGTCCGAGTCGACGGCGCAGGAAGACCTGGGTCATGACAGGTACAAAGCCCTGGCGAAGCGCGTTTCGTTCCGTTCCACCATTGGGAACTGAGCCGACCAACGCGTAGCTGAGGCCCAATTTACGGACGATCTGGAGACGATAGCTGATGAAAGCAGATTGAATTCCTTGCTGCCTTGCGTCGGGATCAACGGCGCCAGCAATTAACACGGCGCTATCCTCAAAAACTTCCAGACCCCCACTTCCGACAATTTGCCCGTCAAGCTTAAGGACCCAAAGTTGGCATCGCGGATGCCGGGCGACCCGTTCTGTGATCGCGTCGATGCCGTGTGGCGCTAGGGCAGGCCCGTAAAACCCAACCTTTTGCGTTTCAACAAAAGTCCTAATTTGGGAGTCGTTTGTGGGGTCGACTTTCATAAATTTTAGGCCAGCCAATTGCGGCTTCGAAATCTGCTCGAGGTCATGAACGAGCATGATCGTAAAATCGTCAGGCACAAAACAGTTTTCGCTTAATACTCTGAAAAGACTTGGGTCTTGATAAGGCGTGGTCTGGATTTGCGCGTCCACGCCATGGGTATCATAGAAATGAATGAGTCGTTGGATTTCAGCCGGTGTGACCTCGCCGTTCAGGCCCAAACCGGCAGCATAAGTGGCCCATGAACCAGGCCCGTCGTAGACCATCCAGCCCGAATTGATCGACTCGCCTCCGCCGCCAACTTCGCGCATAACTTGAGCCATGCGCCTGGCATCGACCTCTGCAATTTTAGATGGAGATATTTTCATAGCTCTTCAGACGTAAATGGCGGATCGTAACACCACGACTCCAAACCAACTAACGTCTCGATTTCTGCTCGAGGGCTTTAAGGCCAATCATCACGCTATCGGTCTCACGGTTTTGACGTGGCTGCGGTGATTTGCGGTCGAAGGTCTGAAACATACCACTATTTTCGGTGACCGGGTTGGCCACAGGGCGAGGTTGTTCGGCTGTGACGTCCGAAAACACACGGGCGCGGGCTGCAGTCAGCGCTTCTTTCCACGCCACTTCCGCCGCTTTGTCTTCTTTCGGTTCAGCGCGGCCAAGGTCGGTGAGCACGCTCATATGGCCATCGGTCATGCCGATTAAAAGACGTTTTCCGTCGACTTCAATCACCGAAACCCGGTGTTTGGGGCCTAACGCGAGCGAATTAATTTGTTCGATAGCATTGCCAGAAAAGTCGTTCTGGCGGCGCTTCCATTGGGTTGCGCCCCAACCTGCAAGCGCGATCGCGCCCGCACCGACAAATAGAATCCAGCTAGTTTCCGAATACGACGGTTCGCCAGATTTCACCGTATCGGTTTTTCCTGGAGCGCCCTGAGCCTTCTGAAAAAGGTCGTCGGCGGCGCTCGGCGCGGCGGCTTTGGCCGCAACAACGGCCGGCGCCGCAGCTGGTTTCATTGACGCTTTGGTAGCTGCCACGGCTTCTGCCGGCGTAGGTACCACCACGGCCACGGCCACTGGCGCAGGGGCCGCGACCGGAGCCTCTTGTGCAAACACTGGGAACGAAACGCCCGTCAAAAGTGCCACCAAAACCATTTTATTCTTCATTTGCATCACTCGCCTCCAAGCGAACCGATGAGTTTATCTGGCGACGAAATCGAAGTGAGTCGAATTCCAAACCGGTCGTTGACGACCACTGCTTCACCGAGTGCGATAAGTACGCCATTGGCCCGCACTTCGAGCGGCTCGTCGCTGCCCTTCGTCAGTTCCAGGATCGATGAAGGTCCTAGGTGGAAAATATCACCGATGGGCATTTTACAGCGCCCAAGTTCGACCGTGATTTCCAGCGGAACGTCCTTCAAAAAATCCATGGCTCGCCGGCCAAGGGCATGGGTTACTTCAGGAGAACTGGCTGCGGCGAGGCCTTCAGCCCCTGTTGGAATGGGTACGTCTTCAGATGTCATCGGGTTTCTCCGGGGTAGTCGTAATTTGTCTGCTGCTCATCGAGCGCAATTGAACAGCGAGATTTCCAAACTGTACGGTGATGTCACCGCGGTATTTTGGAATGCCAGCGATGCTGATTTGAACGGGGCGCTCGGAGGCCTGATCCAGCCGAATCACGTCGTCGACTTTCCAGTTCAAGATATCGCCCACGCTGACTGTGGCTCGCCCCAGTTCAGCAATGATTTCGACAGGGACCGCATTCACGACCCGCCGAAAATGGTCTTCCCATCCGTCGTCGCGCTCTCGTTTATTTTCGTAGGAACCCGAGCCGAGGCGTTCCTTGTGGGGCTCAAGCAGGACGACCGGTAGAACCAGTCGAAGTGAGCCCATCGAGACGTCATCGACGATGATTTCAAATGAAGTCGTGGAAACCCAATCACCATTTTGGGCGACCGCAGCGTTGCTGGCTTTGGTTTCGACCCGAAGGTGGCGAACCGTCAATGGCACCACCGGCCGCCACGCGACCTCGAGCGAACGTGCGAACAGGTGAACCAAACGTCGTGCAACGCGTTCTTCAATTTTCGAAAGTTTGACGCGGGGCGACTCGTCGATGTCAGCACCGGATCCACCAAACAGACGATCCAGAAATCCAAACAGGCTCTTGAGTTCGATCTCGAGGAGCCCGTAGCCACCAAGGGCGTCGAGCTCCAGATAGTTAAAGCAGCCAGTCGGTGGGCACTCAGCGATGAACTCCGTCCAACGCAGGGTTCGTGAATCCGACACCTGGATACGTGTGCGGACATGCAAAAGGTGTTCGATCTCGCTCGCCAACAAGGTCGCGAGGCGCTCCTCGATGAGGACCAAAGTCTCGGGCCGTGTTCCGCGCCCAAGCTGGGCTTGAGTCAGATCGTAGCTCTCGACCTTTTTTTCTTCAGGTGGAAATGCGTCGATAGGTTCTGCGGACATCAAAGCCTCGGTGGTTCAATA
>JBBKVQ010000002.1:0-5708 GCA_037968515.1 Bradymonadaceae bacterium | reverse complement strand
ATCAGCAGGCGAAATCGACGTCGCCATCGTGGCCGCCGTCGATTTGTGCAACGACCCAGTCCAGGCCCGTGCCGCTGGCGTGCCCATCGAACGGCTGGGCGATGCCGCCGTCACGTTCGTAATCAAGCGCCTGAGCGACGCACAGCTCGCCGGCGACGAGATTCTCGCCACGCTCTCGCCGGAGACCCAAACAGGCGCTGGCGTCGATTTCACGGCCCTTCTGGGCGAAAACATGGCTGCGCATGACCTGCGCGACCTTGCCGGCCTGATTCTTTCGTCCAACGGCGACTTTATCGTCGGCGACACCTACTCATTTGCTGCACACGTACCCTCGGTCGTGACCCTTCAGCCCCGCCAGATGGCAGGCCCAACGGTCATTTTCAACACCCATGGCACTCCGCTCGAAGTCCAAAACATGACGACACATCAAAACCAGACTCCACTTTCGAACACCCAGGTCATGCAGGCTGCGCCCACGCTGCCCAAGGTCGGAAGTGTCGAGCCATCATTCCAGTCGTTGATTTCAAGCGGCGCTGCCCCGGCCGCTCAGCCGATGCCTGCTACGTTTGCGGCCCCTGCTATGCAGCCAATGCCATCCGCATATCCTGCCCCCGCGTTCCAAAACGGCAACCCAACCCTTGCCGCCATGCAGTCAACGCTTCAAGAAATCGGGCAGATGCAGCAACAATTCCTGATGCAGCAGTCCGCCGTCTTTGCGCAGTTTGTCGCAGTGCAGCAAGCCGGCATGCAGATGCTCGGCAACGCGCCACAGGGCTACGCGCAGCCGATGCCGCAGATGGCGCAGATGACGCAGACGCCAACGATGCCGCAGACGCCGCAGACGCCAGCGATGCCACAGCAGCCAAGTATTTTGCCACAATCAGCCCCAGTTGCGGCACCGGCGCCCCGCGTCCCAAGCGCAATACCGGCCCCAGCACCAAAACCGACCGTCCAAAAGCCAGCAGAGGTGATTCCTGCTGCCAAACCCGTCATACCTACTGCTCACCGCTCACAGCTCACTGCTCACCCGACCGGCGGCACGCCGGTAGGCCCCACGCTCGACTTCGACCAACTCAAAATCCACGCGTCGGGCCATATCTCGGAAATCTACGGCGAAATGTTCAAGGTCCAGGAAACTCATCCTCGCCAAGTGCGCATGCCTGAGCCGCCGCTATTGCTAGCCGACAAGGTCACTGGCATTGACGCAGAACTTGGAACAATGGGCCAAAAAGGCACGCTTTGGAGCGAAACCCTTGTCACGCCTGACCGCTGGTATTTGTCCGACGGGCACGTCCCCGCTGGAATCCTAATCGAGTCCGGCCAGGCCGACTTGATGCTGATTTCGTACCTGGGCGTCGACTTCCTGAACAAGGGCAAGCGCATCTACCGCCTGCTCGGCTGCGAGCTCACCTATTACGGCGGCCTGCCCAAAGTCGGCGACAACCTCGTCTACGATATCCATCTGGATGGCCATGCAGCCCAAGGCGACACTCGCCTGATGTTCTTCCACTCGGACTGCCGCGTGAACGGCGAGGTTCGTTTGTCGGTCAGAAAGGGTCAGGCAGGATTTTTCACCGATGAAGAATTGGCCAATTCCGAAGGTTGTCTGTGGAAACCAGAAACCCAAGAGATCGTCGCAAACCCACGTCTGGACGCGCCCTTCGTCAATTGCACCAAAAATAGTTTCACAAAAGCCGACGTCCGCGCATTTGCCGATGGCCGCCCCTGGGATTGTTTTGGCCCAGGTTACGAATGGGCCCAAACCCACACCCGCACGCCCAAAATTCAGGGCGGACGCATGGTATTCTTGGACGATATCGACGTCTACGACACCAACGGCGGGCCATGGAAACGCGGTTATCTAAAATCAACCGTAAATGTCGACCCGGAACACTGGTTTTTTAACGGCCATTTCAAAAACGACCCATGCATGCCAGGAACCCTCATGTTCGAGGGCTGCCTGCAAGCCATGGCCTTCTACATGTCAGGCCTCGGCTACACGATGGAACGCGACGGCTGGCGCTTTGAGCCCGCTGAAGGCGAGCCGGTCCAACTGGTTTGCCGCGGCCAAGTCACGCCAAAATCGAAGGTTTTGACCTACGAAATTTTTGTCGAAGAAGTGGTCGCTGGGCCCATCCCAATGATCTACGCCGACCTTCTGTGCGTCGTCGACGGCCTTAAGGCTTTCCACGCCCGACGCGTCTGCCTGAAGCTTGTTCCAGGCTGGCCACTCGACGAAGGAACCGCGCTTTTGGACGGTTATGTCGAAACCAAAGAAGTCGCCAAAGCCGGCGATTTTGAATTCGATTATCGCGCGATGTTGGCCTGCGCTAACGGCCGACCTTCACAGGCATTTGGCCCGATTTATTCGCGATTTGATTCGCATATCCGTGTCGCTCGTTTGCCCAACCCGCCTTACCACTTCCTGTCGCGTGTCACGCGATTGGTCGGCGAAATTGGAACGATGCAAAAAGGTATGGAAGTCGACGTCGAATACGATATCCCACCAGAAGCATTCTATTTTGACGAAAACGGCTGCCGCACGATGCCTTTTGCTGTGCTGCTAGAAGCCGCCCTTCAGCCCTGCGGCTGGCTCGCGAGCTACCTCGGCTGCGCGTTGACCGTTGAAGACGAGGTGTTCTTCCGCAACCTAGACGGCAGCGGCACAGTCCATGTCGACTTGTTGCCGACCGACGGCACGATGCTGACCAAGGTCAAAAGCACCGGAATTTCGAAAGCTGGCCCGATGATCATCGTGTCATTTGTGGTCGAATGCCTGATTGGCGATGTTCTTGTCTACGATATGGACACCGTGTTTGGGTTCTTCCCCGGCGAAGCCCTGCAAAACCAGATTGGCCTCACCACATCGGACGAACAACGCGCGCTTTTGAACGCGCCAGGACAGACGATTGACCTTGTAACCAGGCCCGCAAAATACTGGCGCAAAGACGCACCACAACTGGCCGAGCCCATGTTGTTGATGCTCGACCGCGTCGTCTATTTTGACCCGACCGGAGGTGATGCCAAACTTGGAACTCTGCGCGGCGAAAAAGACGTCGATCCTGACGAGTGGTTCTTCAAGGCTCATTTCTTCCAGGACCCTGTGCAACCGGGCTCTCTGGGCATCGAAGCCATGATTCAATTGCTGCAATTTTACATGCTTGAAACCGGCATGGATAAAGGCATCAAAAACCCTCGTTTCGAAACGCTGAGCCACGCTCATAAGATGACCTGGAAATACCGCGGTCAGGTCGTCCCGAAAAACAAAGTCATTTCGTCCACGATCGAAATCACCGAAACAGGAACCGACGCAGACGGCCCATTTGCGGTCTGTAAAGCCTCGCTCTGGGTCGATGGCAAACGCATTTACGAGGCCTCAAACCTTGGCATGCGCATCGTCAGCGACGGCAAAGTCGGCGCTGAAATCACGACCACGATCGACCCCAATATCGACGAGTGGGTTAAGGACCATTGCCCCACCTACACCGTGCCCTCGTTGCCGATGATGTCGATCGTCGACCTTCTGGCTCAAGGCGCGTGCAAAGAACAAAACGTCACGGCTTTGAAAGATGTTCGCATCAAGGGTTGGGTAACCTTAGACGGTCCTCGAACGCTGCGCACCGAACGCCGCGGCGACCTCATCAGCCTGCTTGGGATCGACGGCGACATTGAAACCGAACTCGCCACAGCCCGCGTGCAAACCGGCACGTATGCTCGACGTCCGGTGGCTCTTGAGCCGCTATCCGCGGGATTTATCGACCATTGGGGAGTCGAGCCCAAAGACGCGCAGCCTGTGCCCTTTGGCGACGCCCTGCCCTACGATGACGGCCGTCTTTTCCACGGGCCAGCCTTCCAGGTTCTGCATTCACTGGTGCAGACCGCCGCGGGTGCAAGCTCGTTGATTCATACAAGCAGCCCCCACGTCAAAGATGCGGCACGCATCGTGCCAATCGGCCGTTTGAACCCGCTGCTTTTGGACGGTGCCACCCACAGCATTCCGCACGACCAATTGCACAAATGGGACTCAAAATATCCGGCAGATAAAGTCGCTTACCCAGCGTGGATCACTGAAATCGAATTCTTTGGCCAAACACCTTCAAGTGGCGTCGTTCGTTGCGAAGTCCGTCCTGACGGATTTATGGGAACGGCCGATTATCCGGCATTTAAAATCCAGCTCATCGATGAAAACGGCGTCTGGTGCCAACTTAAATTGGTCGAAGCCTGTTTTCCAAAAGGAAAGCTCGGCTCACTCGACCCGATGACTCGCCAGGCCTTTCTAAAAGACTTGGAAGTCCCGCTCGAAGGTGAAATCCCAAGCCTTTCGGCGACCAAAAATGGGGTCACAACGTTGAACGAAGCCGATGTGAAAGCCACGGACTGGTTGCCTGGAACGGTCGCCGCTTTGTACGGCACCACCGACGTAGCCGAAATCGCGACCAAAGAACATATTGCTGCAACCCAACATATCCACCCAGGCCTTTTGCCCGCAGCGCTTCCCCTAAACCGTTTCCAGGTAGAAACGACCTTCAAAGATGGCGTGGCCACGGCGACGGGCGACGCCAACGGCGTAATCGACGTCACACCCGTGAAAGAGTTCTGGACCAAATGGTTCGATCGCGAACCATGGCCCGTCGAGGACCTTTATTACGGACTCATCGAACGCTTTGTGAACCGCGTTATCATTACCGATCCCACTGCTTTTGAAGCACAGCGTGGTAAGAGCTTGCTTTATTTAGGAAACCACCACGTTGGCGTAGAATCGTTGCTGTTTTCGATCATCGCTTCGGCGCTGAACGGCGTTCCCACGGTGACTCTGGCCAAGGTCGAGCACAAAGAGTCCTGGCTCGGTCGTTTGATCGACCTTTGTTTCCGCTACCCAGACATCAACGACCCCAAAGTCATCACGTTTTTTGATCGCGACGACAAGGAATCCTTGCCAAATATTATCAAAGAATTGGCCGTCGAGATGATGGGCCCTGGCCGCTCATTGATGGTTCATGTCGAAGGAACACGGTCACGTTCTTGCCGCCAACCGGTCGAAAAAATGAGCGGTGCATTTCTGGACATGTCCATCGCCGTAAACGCTCCGGTCGTCCCGATTCGTTTTTACGGAGGTCTGCCCGTCGAGCCTTTGGAAAACCGCCTTGAATTCCCCGTCGGCATGGGTAAACAAGACATTTACATCGGTCGCCCCATCCTTCCCGAAGAACTGAAGGGCATGCCTTACGGCGACCGAAAGAAAGTGGTGGTAGCAGCCATTAACGCGCTGGGACCGGCCAATGCGGTCGAAACCCCAAATCCTGCGGACCCCGAATTTGAAGCCCGCGTAAACGCCTACCTCAAGTCCCACGACGTCTCCCACGAACACGCCACACTCGCCTGTGTCTTGGGCGAACAAAAGAACGCCACAGCCGCCACGAAACGCATCCTCAGCTCGTCGTCATCAAAAGACCTCGCCGATTCCGCACCAGAAAGCGCCTGGCTTCAGGAACTCGCTGTGCGACTCCTCGGTCGGTAGTCGGTTGTCGGTTGTCGGTTGTCGGTAGTCGGTAGCGAAGGCGCTGTGACTGGTACGCAGGCCCTATGGCCTGCATGCGATTTGCGACCGATGGCCTTCGGCCGTTATCAGTTGTCAGTTATCAGTTATCAGTTATCAGTTTTCGGTAGCGCAGGCGTTGCGACCGGTACGCAGGCCCTATGGCCTGCAT
>JBBKVQ010000001.1:0-10319 GCA_037968515.1 Bradymonadaceae bacterium | reverse complement strand
TTGGCCGTGCTAGCGTCCCGCCCGCTTAAAAGGCCGCTTTCAGGCCGTTTGATGGACATAGAATGAATCGTACGTGGCAGGGTATTCTCATCTCGATGTGTTTGGCAGCTCCGGCTGGTATTTTGGCTCAGGAAGCTCCTCCACAGGCGCAACCGGCCAAGGATCCAGCGACTGCCGAAACAAAACCGGTCGTCAAGGATGACGCCAAAAAAGTGACGACGGAAACACCTGCAGTGGCTCCAGAAGCCACTGAACCGGTGGTCGAAGAAGAAGTCATCGAAGAAATTGTCGAAGACATCGAGGAAGATCCCATCGAAGAAGAAGTCGAGTCTGAAGGCCTCGGTTCACCCATTGCTGACCTAGCGACCGACGAGTTTGTGCCACTGGAAGACATCGAAGAAGGGAGTCTCACGCAGATCATCCCGGCCGACGTTTATCCTCGCGTGGAATGGCATGGCGGATTCCGCCTGCGTTCGATCGCCGCCATCAACTGGGACTTGGACACCAACGGCACTTCGGCTGTGATTCCACCGCTAGAAAGCTACGTCAGCGGCGCAGCTCCCGACAAAGAAGAGAACGCCATCGCGGATCCCGAAAAGGACACGCTATGGAACACGAATATGAGGCTCCGGCTTGAGCCGACGATTCATGTGACCGAGGCGCTCGGCGTTCATCTTGAAGTCGATTTGTTGAATAATGTCGTGCTCGGAAGCCTTCCTTCGAAAGGTGGAGACACTGTTTATCCAGATCTTTCACGCACACTGACCGACTCATCTCAGGTGAGCCCTCGTGAGCGGTCTTGGTTCCAAGACGCGCTTCAAATCAACGAGGCCTACGGCTTCGCTACAACCCTTTTTGGCGAGCTCCGTGCGGGACGTATGGATGACCAATGGGGAGTTGGCATGTGGCTCAACGATGGCGATTGCCAGGACTGTAACTACGGCACCAACGTCGACCGTCTAATGATTCGAACGGGAATCGCCGGATTCTACGGTTTGGCTGCAATCGACTTCCCAGACGAAGGAGTCACCACACAGAGTCCTTACCGGCTCGGTGGACAGCCCTACGATCTGTCTCAGATCGACGACACCGACCAATTTACGTTTGCCGCCATGAGCAAGGCAACCACGCCCGAAGAACTTGAGCTTCGTCAGAAGCGCCTGCTCGATGACGATGCCATCATCCTTGAAGGCGGCCTCCTTTACCGCTACCGAACTCAGGCTGGGACGTTTGACTCGACTTCACTCAATGACGAGCCAGTTGCTGCTGACAGCCCACCCACGCTCTCTTACGTCGGTTCGACGATTCACGTCTTCGACCTCGCCGGAGAGCTCATGTGGCAGCCCGACTACGACCGCTCGGTAAATATTCGGCTGGAAGGTCTGCTTGGGTTTGGAAAGGTCGACAACACCTCGGGATTGCCCATTGGTGGCGATACTTCACCGACCCTCAGCGATGCCGTGAATTGTTTTGACGAGCTTGAGCGCGCGGCTAACGCCGATCGCTGCCTCGGCACCGACGAATCAATTCTGCAGTTTGGCTTGGCGATGGAATCGGACATCAAGCTGAAAGGCCCGGTGACCTTCGGATTGAACGCAGGTTTTGCTAGCGGTGGAACAACACCAAACTGGGGAACTGGCGGTAAGAACTTCGACTTCTTCCGCTTCAATCCTGATTACCAGGTCGACCTGATTCTGTTCCGCAACGTCATCGGAACTGTGACCAACGCGGCGTATTACAACCCACACGCGAGCATTGAATTCCTGCGGGGAAGCGACCGTCATATGCGGTTCGACATCGACGCTATTTTTTCACATGCCATCAAGTCTGAAGCCACGCCAGGCGGCGAAAGCATGCTCGGCCTAGAGTTCGACGGCGCGGTACGATACTTCGTGCTTGATGCCTTCGAGGCCGCGCTCGAAGCCGGCGTGCTCTTCCCTTTCGCTGGCCTAGGCGCTCGCGAGGACGAAGCGAAGTACACCAATGTCGGTGCAAACGCGTTCTTCTCGGAATCGGTCGATCCCGGCATCGCTTGGACCGTTCAAGGCAAGCTGAATTGGAATTTCTAATCGTTGGCCTCGTCCAACTGACACAGGCCGTGACAGAAATTTGAGGAGCTTGTTTTGAAAAAAATCAATTATCTGATTGCCATCTCCATCAGCTGCGCCGCGTTACCAGCGCTTGCCCAGATTCCCGACGCTCCTCCTCCCTCGGATTCTAAGATGGATCCGCGTGTTGAAAAACGCGTGAAGGAGTTGAAACAGCTTGGGCACGACAAGAAGAAGGACCCGGAAGCCAAGGCCAAGGACAACGCGTCCAATAATGCATCGGATGTGAGTGCAGACCCGGCCGATCCCGCTCGGCCCAAGATGGGCGTGCTTCGTCGCAACCGAGAAAAGGGGATGCGTCCCGACGCAGCCCAACGGTTTGCATCGTTTGCCACGGCCTCACGTCGCGGACGTGAGATGAAAAAACACTTGGTGCGAATGGCGAAGCTTGAACGCCTCGAAGCCATCGCGGCTGAGACCGACCAAAAGGTCCTCGCCAAACGCGTCGTCGATATGCGAGCACGTGAGCTCCGGCGTCACCAGCACGTGGTGAAAGTGATCCAAGAATCGCGTCTCAAACGCGCCAATCCATCCGACATCAAAGTTAAAATCGACGGCGAACCTGCACAACCGTGACGGCTCCCAGAAAGAACACCAGACCAATCGCACCGCAAACCAGTGTCCAATCTACGTCTGCGGCCTCGTCTAGCATCTCCGCGACCTCAGGCGGCACCTCGACCATAGTATCGTCGGTGCTTGCGAAACCCATATCGGTTTCTCGGACTTCTTGCGGCGGCGGAGCCGCGGCCTCGATCGTTGGCGACATCAGCGACACTTCCGGGTCGCCGGCAACCGGTTCGGACTTCCATTTCCTGGAAGTCTTCGCCAGATCTTCGATAATCGCAACCCGCGCAAATGCCCGCTGAGTGGAGATTCGCTCGGAAAGTAGCGATTTTGGAGCCAGCGGCAAATTCCGCAAATAGAATGACGACTGGCCGATAATCCACATGCTGCGTTTGGGATTTGGACCGATTTTTCGGCGGTCGACCGCAAAGGTGAATCCCGATTTCTCGAGGTTCGATTCTGCGATGGTCGACATTTCTGCGGCGCTAAAAAAGAAAGATTGAACGCTGCCGCCCAAATCCCGCAGGGCCATTAGTGGCAGTACCGGTGCGGCCGATTCGAAGTCGAACCGAAGGGCGGCGAGGGTCTGCCGACCCACCTTGGCGTCCCACGTGATCGCGGCAAACGTCCAGTTATTCTGAACATGAAACTTGAGGTCTTTCGAATCGATTTGGGGCAAACCCAGCTCGAGTAGTAACTCAGAAAGGCTGGTTTCGGCGGCTTCGCCCTGAGTGGTCAGGGTGTGAATCTCTAACGTTCCCGAGGGAATCGATTCACCGGGGTCCACGACATCGCTTTCGTCGCCACGTTTCTTGGCGGAGCTTAGCCACGAAACCTGAACGATTTTAGCCAGATCGTCGATCGAGTCTTTGCCAAGTCGAGCGACTTTCGACGGTGGTGTGGGCAGGGCGAGTACAATGGTTGCTTTGCCAGCTTTGTCGACGTCGACGGTTGGACTCCAAAACAGGGTCTCTTGGCCGTCGTTATGCAAAACCACCATCTTCTGTTGGATGCCAGAAACCTTGGGGCCGTCATCAGCAGCCGGGGTCCAGGCCAGAACCGAAGCCGGCATCAACAGATATATCAGGGAGACAAGCGCAGTTTGAAACTTCATAAGCGCACGTGGTGAAGGGGGATCAATGATGTGGCGACGGTTTAGAGTTTGGAAGCTTTGCCACACGAATTCCAATCGCAATCAAGAACGCGATTCCCAGAAGAATCGCGCTTACATAGAAAGGGGCGACAATTGTGATTTCGAAAAGCAGACCCGAAAGTGCGGGACCAATCACGCGTCCAAGTGCGCTTGCGGACTGGCCGATTCCAAGTGCCCCGCCCTGCTCATCCGCGTGCACCGTCTGCGATAGGATTGAATTCAACGACGGCGTGGTCAGGCTGGTCCCTGTGGCCATCAGGATTGCCAGTGGAAACATCGCTGCGTATTCGCCAATGCCTCCCACCACCGGAATCAACGCCGACGATAGGCCAATCAAAAGCAATCCAAGGATAGCGAGTGGGCGCTCCCCAAAACGACGGCTCAGGCGTCCGATAAGGCCGCCCTGTACGATCGTGGCGGTCACACCGACGACTACCAAGAAATACGCGGTCAGCGCTGCGGCATGCCGAAGTGCTATCGCCTGTGCCTCGCCGTTGAGCGTTAATGCTTCGGGTACCCAAATTCGTTCGATGTACAGACCTAGAGCCTGTTCCATCAGGGCGAAGCCCGTGGTCATCACGCCTAAAACCACCACAATTCGCACGAAGTTTTCGCGTTTCATGAGCTCCGGTAGAATAGCCCAAGGCGCCACTCGCACTTTTTCAACCGCGGTCGCAGGGCGTGTTTCAGGCAGCATAAAGAATGCGAAAACGAAGTTGAGGATGCCCAGCACGGCTGCGCCGAAAGCTGGCGCCGCTAGACCAAACTGTCCCAAGAATCCGCCAAGGGCCGGGCCAAAAATGAATCCGAGACCAAATGCGGCGCCAATGAGCCCCATCCCTTTGGTTCGATCTGCCCCAGTGGTCGTGTCGGCGATGATGGCTTGAGCCGTAGCAATGTTCGCGTTTCCAAACCCCGACAACATTCGCGCTGCAAACAGCAAGGCCAGCGAGTTCGCCAACCCAAAAATGATGTAACCAATCACGCCCAACGCGACGCTCGTAAGAATCACGGGTCGGCGACCAATTCGGTCCGAAAGGCGGCCCCAAAACGGCACAAACAGGAACTGCATCAACGAATATGACGCCCCTAGCCAAGTGACCATCATGGGCGATGCGCCAAAGGTCTCGGCGTAGAAGGGTTGAATCGGGATGATAATCCCGAAGCCCAGAAGATCGAGGGTAACCGTGATGAACGCAATCAGGAGCGGACGGGACTTGCCGGACATTTCAGGCTCCTGCACGTTCATCAAAGGATTTAATGGAATGCCCCCAGTGGGATTCGAACCCACACTGGACGGATTTTAAGTCCGCTGCCTCTACCGGTTGGGCTATGGGGGCGCGGGGGGGTTATACGGCACGTCGGCACGAGCCTCAAGCGATCATCGACTCAAGAATGCCCTAAATGCATCAGCGACGTTTTCTACGTGTTCTTTCTTGATGTCCAGATGGGTCACGAGGCGGGTAGTAGTGCCGCCACGAAGGATGATTCCGCGGGTTTCCATAAACTCGCTAAGACCTTCAGAACGCGATGTTTCCATCGATACGAACACCATATTGGTTTGATTCTCGGGGCAGCTGACCTGAAGGTTTGGCACCTCAGCAAGCGCCGCCGCCAGTAGCTTTGCGTTTGTATGGTCTTCGGAAAGTCGCTCGACGTTGTTTTCAAAGGCATACAAACACGCCGCGGCCAGAATCCCGACCTGCCGCATGCCTCCGCCCAGCATTTTGCGCCATCGACGGGCTCTGTGAATCAGATCACTTGAGCCGACCAACACCGATCCAACAGGCGCGCCCAATCCCTTCGAAAAGCAAACGGAGACCGAATCGTAGTGCTTGGTGATCTGGTCGATATCGACGCCGTGATGAACTGCGGCGTTAAAAATCCGCGCGCCGTCCAGGTGCAGCCCCAGACCATTTTCGCGGCAGAAAGTCTGAGCTTTAGCGTGGTAGGCCATCGGAAGTGCCAGCCCACCGTGCGTGTTTTCGATACAGAGCAACTGCGTTTTTGCAAAATGGGAATCATCGGGTTTGATGAAGCCAGCGACTTTGGCCAGATCGAGCGTTCCGTCAGGTTCTAAGTCGATCGGTTGGGGTTGGATGCTACCAAGAACCGCCGCCCCGCCCGCTTCGTAGCGATAGGTGTGGGCGTGTTGCCCAACAATATACTCGTCGCCTCTCTGGCAATGGCTCATCAGCGCGACCAAGTTTGACTGAGTACCACTTGGCAGAAACAGCGCGGCCTCATGCCCTAACTTCTTAGCCACGCTCGCTTCCAGCAAATTGACCGTAGGATCATCTCCATACACATCATCGCCCAATGGCGCGCTCATCATCGCGTCCAGCATTCCGGGGGTCGGGCGAGTGACCGTGTCACTGCGTAAATCGATCTTCATTTTTCTGCCTTTCGACCCTTGCGCATGTGTTGCAAGCCGATTCATTGATTGCATTTCTTAACTTCGTTAACCTTTGCCACCAACCCAATAGTTTTTGGCGGGCTCATGACAAAAATTCTGATTTTCTTTTGTCTTTTAGGAACGTCAATGTGTTCATGCATAGACGATGACTCGCCGATGATGACCACGCTCTTTGGAAACAAATACCAAGATGATTGCACTATTAGGGACTCAAAAGTCGAAATACTTAGGTATCATGAACCGCTCCACCAAAATAATGGGTTCATGTGCTGGATCAACACGTCAAAGCTGATCATTACGACCGCACCCACGATCCCATCTGTTCAAGATGAATTGCGGGCCAAAGGATACGATCTTTGCGACGACCGACAAAACACGATGAGCACAACGGCTTGCAAGTGACTGTAATGAAACCGATCCAAATTATGTCCGTCTTCTTTTTTGCTGTGGGATGTCAGGGTGCGTTGGACTCCGGTCCCCAAACGATCGACTCCACAGACATGGAATCTCCTGACCAGGCGCAGACCACAGACACGTCCGGACCAGGTGAAAACGATCTGGCCGCTGACCAATCCGAGCCGGTTGATTTGTGTGCGGCCACAACCTGTCCCGACGACGCAACGTGCAATGCGGGGCAGTGTTTATGTGATGCCGGATTCACTGATGATGGCGCGGGTGGCTGCACTCCGATCGACCCTTGTGCTGCGACCACCTGCCCTTACGGCGCAACCTGCAACGCGGGGCAATGTCTATGCGACGCCGGATTCAACGATGATGGCGCGGGCGGCTGCAATCAAGTTGTGCCGGGTGACACGGCAGCGCGAACACGGGACGCAGTCTGCGCGCGGTGGACGAACGACCAACCCAAACTGTCGCAAGCCATGTGGCAAGTTGAACCTACCGATGCTTGCGACCAAGGGGTCCTGCACCCGGTTGTTATCACCGATGCATTGCGACGAACGAGCCTGTTTAGATGGCTTGTAGGGCTGCCTGGAGTCACCTCGATGCCGCAGTTCAACGCGACGACGCAGGCTTGCGCAACGACGCTTGCAGCGTCCAATCGCGGGCTCTCGCACTCGCTGGACAGCTCGTACACCTGTTTTACGCCCGAGGCAGCTCAAGGAGCGGGCTCCAGCAACCTCGCCCAGGGAGTCAGTCATCCAGCCGACTCGGTCAATCTGTACGTGGGAGACAACGGCGTACGAAGCTTGGGTCACCGACGTTGGGTCTTCAATCCGGGCATGGGCGCTACGGGATTTGGGCAACGTGGCAGTTACGGCTGCATGTATGCTTTCGACGGGTCATCGCAAGCCAATCCCGAATATGTCGCCTACCCAGCGCCTGGGTTTTTCCCTCGTAATGCGCTCATCGGATACTGGTCGTTTGGCAGCAAGCAGCTTGGGTTGAATGACCAAACCACGGTCGCGATGACGCGGACCGATACCGGTGCGGCAGTCACCATAGAAGACGTCTACTTTCCAGGCGGAGGTTATGGCATTCCCGTTGTTGCCTGGAGCGTGCCCGGCGCGGCCATCGACGTCGAATACGAGGTCACGATCGGGATTGGAGCCGAAACTCGCACCTATCGAACCACGCTCGTGTCCTGCAATTAACCTCGGGTGTCGGGGTTGACCGGTCGAAAGCCTTTGCGCAAACCCATCGGTGTGGCAAAACCAATGCACTGAAAAACAACCGAGACACGTCATGACCGATGCCACCCCCTCGACATCCGAAAGCTTCCCGGTCCCGGGTACGTTCTCTCCGGCGACCGGAGAAACCCGCCCCGAGATCTCTGCGACCTTATTGGGCGAGATCCCCGAGATCATAAAGGCGGCCAGAACGGCTCAAGTCGCGTGGGCGGAAAAGCCCCTTCCCCAGCGGATAAGCGCGATCGAAGCGTTGGGTCAGGCGATTTTGTTGGGACACAAAGAGATCGCCAAAATCATGAGCGAGGAAACGGGCCGAAGTGAGCTCGAGTGCACAATGAGCGAGCTGGTCTCTCTTGGGGCGTATATCAAAGCCGCCGCCAAAGTCGCCCGGCAGACGCTCAGGCCCGAAAAAGTGGCCCTCTCGGCGCTCGAGTATCCGGGGAAACGAGGGGTAATTCAGATGGTGCCACGCGGTGTCATCGCAGTGATCGCGCCTTGGAACTACCCCTTGGCCAATTTCTGGAAACCGCTCTTCCCTGCGTTGTTGGCGGGAAATGGCGTGGTTTTGAAACCCTCCGAATTCACACCGCGGACAGGGGCTTGGCTTGTCGATCGCTGCAACGAAGTGCTGCCCGAAGGGCTCGTGGGTTTGGTGCAGGGCGGCGGCGAAGTTGGCGTGGCGCTATTAGACTCGGATATCAATGCCGTCACATTCACTGGAAGTGTTGCGACCGGGCGCAAAGTCGCCGTGGCTGCGGCCCAGAAGCTTATCCCGTGTTCGGTTGAACTTGGCGGGAAAGACGCGGCCATCGTGCTTGCCGATTGTGATTTTGACCGAACTGTGGCCGGCATCGCGCAATGGAGTATGCATAATTGTGGGCAAAACTGCGCCGCGATCGAACGCGTGTACGTCGAAGAATCGATTGCGGATGCGTTTGTTGATCGTTTAGCAAAAGTCGTCGGCAAAATGCGGGTGGCTCAGGATGACTCCTTTAGCGAACTCGGCCCCCTTCAAAGCCATCAACAACGCGCCATCGTTGAAGACCATATCTCGGACGCCGTGGCTAAGGGTGCCGTGGTTCGTGTGGGAGGCACGCGAACCGAACGTGGCCTCGGTTTTCAGCCCACGGTTCTGGACAAATGCACACCGGACATGAAGGCCGTCAGCGACGAGACCTTCGGCCCTACCGTGGCCATCATCCGCGTTAAAAACGCCGAGGAAGCCCTCCGTTTGGCCAACGCCTCAGATTTTGGATTGAACGGTTCGGTTTGGACCAAAGACATCGGGCGAGGGCTGGAGCTTGCCGCAAAGCTGGAGGTCGGGGTCGCGCTGGTAAATAATCACGCGATCACCGGAACACTGGCTCAGACGCCTTGGACCGGCATGAAAGACACGGGATTTGGCGTGGCTGCAAGCCGCCACAGCTATCACGTATTCACTCGCCCGCGGACGTTATTCATCGACTCGTCAACCAAGCCTGACCCTTGGTGGGCGCCAGCGAACGAGGACCTGCAAGCGATGGCGGATGCGTTGATTGCTCGCTCTCAAGGGTCGTTTGGCGCGACGTTGAAACTGGCAGGTATCGTGGGACGCCGCGTCAAAGCCATTCAAGCATTTGCGCGCGGGGAATGACGCAGAATGCCTTGCTGTTGAATGCCTATGCCCGGAGTCGACATGCGAACATTTAAGGTCCTAGTTATTTTCGCTGCGCTAGGGGTCAGCGCTTGTGAAAACGCGCCCTGCAGCGAGCCAGCGAAGCTCGATGAATTGCACCAAAAATTTGATGAACGTTCAAGCGAATGGATCGAAGAAGCCGACCCCTACCCGTTGCAGCTCGAAAAAGTAGCCGAAAAACGAGCCACTTTGCGCCCGTTCCGCGAAAAACTGGTTCGGGGACGCGAGGCCGAAACTGCAAAGATGATCGACGCTTTTGTGAAGCCTACTCCGGACGTCGCCGAGATTCATTCGTTGGTTAATCAGGCACAAAAAGCCAGCATGGCCTACGGCTGGAAGCTTTTTGACATGGCTTTTGACCTGCAGCCGCTTTTCACGACCGAACAGCGTCAGCAGATCTCGGACGGTATGTCCGAACCCCCCGACCCTTTCAGCACGCCGTTTTTGGCACGCAGGGCGATCGACTACACGATGTTTAAGATCGATGCCGATGACACACAAAAGTCGGCGGTCGAAAAATCACTCGGAAAAACCGAGTCGAAAATTAACGTGATGTTAAAAGCTCAGTACAAAACCAAAATGTCGTTACTCGTGAACTGGACCCAAAAAGAACCGAATCTAACGACCGCAAAAAAGACCGTCCAAAAATCCAGCGATGACGTGACCGGCTTTGTTCATGGGTTGATTGACGAAACCGCGGTGCTCGCGCAAAAGTTCCGCCCTGAACAACGCGCTTTTGTGAATGACCGATTGG